>NZ_JBWKVL010000005.1:0-327707 GCF_059421685.1 Citrobacter sp. GW821-FHT02E08
TTTTTCTCTTCAACCGAACCGGCTGTTTGTGTGAAGTGATTCACATCCGCCGTGTCGATGGAGGCGCATTATAGGGAGTTATTTCGGGCTGACAAGTCAAAAATAGAAAAAAAACGCCAACCGTTCACCTTTTCACCATAATGCCTATTTTTGCTGCTTTTTGATGGCCTGAGGCAGATCTGCAAGGCTATTTATCACCCAATCAGCTGCATTTTCCGCTTCAGGGGTGACAGGTTTACCTGTACGCACCAAAACTTTTGTTCCTACATTAGCTGCTGCCGCTGCCTGCATGTCTTCTACTTTATCGCCGACCATATAAGAAGCAGCCATATCGATGTGCAGGAAATCGCGAGCGGAGATAAACATACCGGGATGCGGTTTACGGCAATCGCAGACCTGACGGAACTCTTCCACACTCCCCTGCGGGTGATGCGGACAATAATAGATACCGTCCAGTTCAACATCCCGGTCGGCCAGAGACCAGTCCATCCATTCAGTCAACGTTTCAAACTGCGCTTCGGTAAACTTACCGCGTGCAATACCCGACTGGTTGGTGACAACCACAAGCGCATAACCCATCTTCTTAAGTTCACGCATTGCGTCGATAACGCCATCGATAAACTCAAACTCGTCTATTTCATGTACGTAGCCATGATCCACATTGATTGTGCCATCGCGGTCGAGAAAAATTGCAGGTACTGATTTTGCCACCGGTTTACTCCTGAATAAGGTATATGCCGCTAGTATCGCATGTTTCCGCAAGCAAGAAAGTGCTCATCGTCGAAAGCCGGATTGATTTAGACGTCTGGATGCCTTAACATCCATCTTGTTGACAGCGTCGACCGTATCAGGCAGACGAAAATGCCACGGCTAACTTAATTACGATAATAAATAATCAATGATTAAACTTTCGAATATCACCAAAGTGTTCCAACAGGGGACTCGCACCATTCAGGCTCTGAATAATGTCAGCCTGCATGTCCCTGCCGGGCAAATTTATGGCGTTATTGGCGCCTCCGGTGCCGGTAAAAGTACATTAATTCGCTGTGTAAACCTGCTTGAACGTCCAACCGAAGGCAGCGTGCAGGTTGGCGGTCAGGAACTGACTACGTTGTCAGAATCTGAGCTGACTAAATCCCGCCGCCAGATAGGCATGATTTTCCAGCATTTTAACCTGTTATCTTCACGTACCGTATTTGGTAACGTCGCTTTGCCGCTGGAACTGGACAACACGCCTAAAGACGAGATTAAACGTCGCGTGTCAGAGTTGTTAGATTTGGTTGGCCTCAGTGATAAACATGACAGCTACCCGGCCAATCTCTCCGGCGGTCAAAAGCAACGTGTCGCGATTGCCCGCGCACTGGCCAGCAATCCGAAAGTCTTGCTGTGCGATGAAGCCACCAGTGCACTGGATCCGGCAACAACGCGCTCCATTCTGGAGTTATTGAAAGACATTAACCGTCGTCTCGGTCTGACCATTCTTCTTATTACGCATGAAATGGACGTGGTTAAACGTATCTGTGACTGCGTAGCGGTGATCAGTGACGGCGAACTGATTGAACAGGACACGGTAAGCGAAGTGTTTTCACACCCGAAAACCCCGCTGGCACAGAAATTTATTCAGTCCACCCTGCATCTGGATATTCCGGAAGATTATCTGGAACGTTTAAAACCCGAGCCGCACGCAGACAGCGTCCCAATGCTGCGTATGGAATTTACCGGTCAATCGGTTGATGCCCCTCTGCTCTCAGAGACGGCGCGTCGCTTCAACGTGAATAACAACATTATTAGTGCGCAGATGGATTACGCAGGCGGTGTGAAGTTCGGCATCATGCTGACGGAAATGCACGGTACGCCAGAAGAAACGCAAGCCGCCATTGCCTGGCTGCAGCAACACCATGTAAAAGTAGAGGTACTGGGTTATGTCTGAGCCGATGATATGGTTGCTGGTGCGTGGCGTCTGGGAAACGCTGGCAATGACTTTTGTGTCCGGCTTTTTTGGTTTTGTCATTGGACTGCCAGTGGGCGTGCTGCTGTATGTCACACGTCCAGGGCAAATTATTGAGAACGCAAAGCTTTACCGTACGCTTTCTGCGTTGGTCAATATTTTCCGTTCTATCCCTTTCATTATCTTATTAGTGTGGATGATTCCATTCACGAGAATGATTGTTGGCACGTCAATCGGTCTACAGGCGGCCATCGTACCGCTGACGGTTGGCGCCGCGCCGTTCATCGCACGTATGGTAGAAAACGCCCTGCTGGAAATCCCTGCCGGGCTTATCGAAGCTTCCCGGGCGATGGGGGCCACACCGCTGCAGATCGTGCGTAAAGTGCTCCTGCCAGAAGCATTGCCTGGTCTGGTGAACGCAGCAACCATTACGCTCATTACGCTGGTCGGCTACTCAGCGATGGGCGGTGCCGTCGGCGCTGGCGGGTTGGGCCAAATTGGCTATCAGTATGGTTACATCGGATACAATGCGACCGTGATGAATACGGTGCTGGTATTACTCGTCGTTCTGGTTTATTTAATTCAGTTATCCGGCGATCGCATCGTTCGGGCAGTGACGCACAAGTAACATTAAACACAACACAAATAACTCATTAAGGAAATAAGCATGGCGTTCAAATTCAAAACCTTTGCGGCAGTTGGAGCCTTGATCGGTTCTCTGGCACTTGTGGGTTGCGGCCAGGATGAAAAAGATCCGAACCACATCAAAGTGGGTGTGATTGTTGGCGCGGAACAACAAGTTGCTGAAGTGGCCCAGAAAGTGGCAAAAGAAAAATACGGTCTGGATGTTGAGCTGGTCACGTTCAACGACTACGTTCTGCCAAACGAAGCGCTGAGCAAAGGCGATATCGATGCTAACGCGTTCCAGCACAAACCTTATCTGGATCAGCAGATCAAGGATCGTGGCTACAAACTGGTGGCAGTAGGCAACACGTTCGTTTACCCGATTGCAGGCTACTCCAAAAAAATCAAATCGCTGGATGAGCTGCAGGACGGTTCACAGGTCGCTATCCCAAATGACCCGACTAACCTTGGTCGTTCCCTGCTGCTGCTGCAAAAAGTGGGCTTGATCAAGCTGAAAGAGGGTGTTGGCCTGCTGCCGACGGCGCTGGACGTTACCGAAAACCCGAAAAACCTGAAACTGGTTGAGCTGGAAGCGCCACAGCTGCCGCGTTCTCTGGACGATGCACAGATTGCACTGGCAGTGATCAATACGACCTATGCAAGTCAGATTAACCTGACCCCAGCAAAAGACGGTATCTTTGTTGAAGACAAGGACTCCCCGTACGTTAACCTGGTCGTCACTCGTGAAGATAACAAAGATGCTGAAAACGTGAAGAAATTCGTTCAGGCTTACCAGTCTGACGAAGTCTACGAAGCAGCAAATAAAGTCTTCAATGGCGGCGCGGTTAAAGGCTGGTAATTTTTAGGCTGTTTGCACAATCTGTAATATTATTCAGGACGGGCGAAAGCCCGTCTTGTCATTTATGCAGGCAACTGATTCAATATCTGACGATTAGATCATTCATTGAGGAAATATTATGCGTGCTTTACCGATCTGTTTAGTAGCACTCATGCTGAGCGGCTGTTCTATGTTAAGCAGATCCCCTGTTGAACCCGTTCAAAGCACCGCAACCCCGCCTAAAGCGGAGCCGGAAAAACCAAAAGCACCGCGCGCGACACCGGTCAGAATTATTACCAATGCTGAAGATTTAGTGGGTAAACCGTTCCGCGATCTTGGCGAAGTCAGCGGAGAATCCTGCCAGGCATCAAATCAGGACTCCCCTCCGAGCATTCCAACCGCACGCAAACGCATGCAGATTAACGCATCTAAAATGAAAGCTAATGCGGTACTGCAGCACAGCTGCGAAGTCACCAGCGGTACGCCAGGTTGCTACCGTCAGGCGGTTTGTATTGGTTCGGCCCTGAACATTTCGTCTAAATGAGCCATTTTCAGTTCGAGCAAATAGGCGTTATCCGCTCTCCTTATAAAGAAAAGTTCGCTGTTCCGCGCCAGCCGGGTCTGGTGAAAAGCGCCAACGGCGAACTGCATTTGCTCGCACCCTATAACCAGGCCGATGCTGTTCGCGGCCTGGAAGCATTTAGTCATTTGTGGGTGATTTTTGTCTTTCACCAGACAATGGAAGGCGGATGGCGCCCCACAGTGCGGCCACCTCGCCTGGGCGGCAACGCCAGAATGGGCGTTTTCGCCACGCGCTCCACTTTTCGTCCGAATCCCATCGGGATGTCGCTGGTCGAGCTAAAAGGAATTCATTGCCAGAAAGACAACGTCATCCTGAGATTAGGCAGTCTGGACCTGGTAGACGGGACGCCGGTCATCGACATCAAGCCCTACCTGCCGTTTGCTGAGGCGCTGCCGGATGCCACAGCCAGCTATGCGCAACATGCGCCCATAGCCGAAATGAAGGTCAGCTTTACTGCCGAGATTGAGCAGCAACTTCTGTCACACGAAAAGCGTTATCCGCAATTAAAAGCGTTTATTCGTGAAGTGCTGGCGCAGGATCCGCGCCCTGCCTATCGTAAGGGTGAAGAGACAGGTAAAACCTACGCCGTGTGGCTACACGATTTCAACGTGCGCTGGCGCGTCACTGAAGAGGGTTTTGAAGTCTTTGCACTGGAACCACGGTAATTTCGCGGCCTTCTCTTTTGACATCCCTTTCTCGCTGGTAAACTAGCCCCTAAATAATTCGAGTTGCAGGAAGTTAGCGACGCAGTGAATCCCCTGGAGCGTACACCAGTACGTGACTGGGGTGAACGAGGAAAGCCAACGCACATGCAACTTGAAGTATGACGGGTAAATCACTTTTTTTGTGTCAGGCTCGCGTTGAGCCTGTTCGATCGTTCAACTGGAACCGTAACAACATGCGTACTAGCCAATACCTGCTCTCCACTCTGAAGGAGACACCTGCCGACGCCGAGGTTATCAGCCACCAGCTGATGCTGCGCGCCGGGATGATCCGCAAGCTGGCCTCCGGGTTATACACCTGGCTGCCGACCGGCGTGCGCGTCCTGAAAAAAGTCGAAAATATCGTGCGTGAAGAGATGAACAACGCCGGTGCCATCGAGGTGTTAATGCCAGTGGTTCAGCCATCTGAACTGTGGCAAGAGAGTGGTCGTTGGGAACAGTATGGCCCGGAACTGCTGCGTATTGCAGACCGTGGCGATCGTCCGTTCGTACTCGGCCCGACTCACGAAGAAGTGATCACCGACCTGATTCGTAACGAACTGAGTTCTTACAAACAGCTGCCGCTGAACTTCTACCAGATCCAGACCAAATTCCGTGACGAAGTTCGCCCACGTTTCGGTGTGATGCGTTCCCGTGAATTCCTGATGAAAGATGCTTACTCTTTCCATACGTCTCAGGAATCCCTGCAGGAAACCTACGACGCCATGTACGCGGCTTACAGCAAAATCTTCAGCCGTATGGGCCTGGATTTCCGTGCTGTGCAGGCTGATACCGGTTCTATCGGCGGTAGCGCATCCCATGAATTCCAGGTGCTGGCGCAGAGCGGCGAAGATGATGTGATCTTCTCTGACTCTTCTGACTACGCAGCAAACATCGAGTTCGCTGAAGCCGTCGCGCCGAAAGAGCCACGCGCTGCTGCGACTCAGGAGATGACGCTGGTTGATACGCCGAACGCGAAAACCATCGCCGAACTGGTTGAACAGTTCAATCTGCCGATCGAAAAAACCGTGAAAACCCTGCTGGTAAAAGCAGTGGAAGGAAGCGCTTACCCACTGGTTGCGCTGCTGGTTCGTGGCGACCACGAGCTGAACGAAGTAAAAGCAGAAAAACTTCCGCAGGTTGCCAGCCCGCTGACCTTCGCGACCGAAGAAGAAATTCGCGCCGTGGTGAAAGCAGGTCCGGGTTCTCTCGGTCCGGTGAACATGCCGATTCCGATGGTTATTGACCGTACCGTGGCTGCGATGAGCGACTTCGGCGCGGGTGCGAACATCGACGGTAAACACTACTTCGGCATCAACTGGGATCGCGACGTTGCGACCCCGGAAGTCGCGGACATCCGTAACGTTGTCGCTGGCGATCCAAGCCCGGACGGTAAAGGCACGCTGCTGATTAAACGCGGTATCGAAGTCGGTCACATCTTCCAGTTGGGTACTAAGTACTCTGAAGCAATGAAAGCGGCCGTACAGGGCGAAGATGGCCGTAACCAGATCCTGACCATGGGTTGCTACGGTATCGGGGTCACTCGCGTTGTGGCGGCGGCGATTGAGCAGAATTACGACGATCGCGGCATCGTATGGCCTGACGCCATCGCCCCGTTCCAGGTTGCGATTCTGCCGATGAACATGCACAAATCCTACCGTGTGCAGGAGCTGGCCGAGAAGCTGTACGCAGAGCTGCGTGCGCAGGGTATCGAAGTGCTGATGGACGATCGTAAAGAGCGTCCGGGCGTGATGTTTGCCGACATGGAGCTGATTGGTATTCCGCACACCATCGTGCTGGGCGACCGTAACCTCGACAACGACGATATCGAATATAAATATCGTCGTAACGGCGAGAAGCAGCTGATCAAAACCGGTGACATTCTTAACTATCTGGTGAAAGCCATTAAAGGTTAAGCCATAAAAAAACCCCGCAAGTGCGGGGTTTTTTCTATCGTTATTAGCAAGGGGTCACGCGTTATTTACTGCCGCAATCCTGACCAGGAATAAATTTTATCGCTTTATCCGCCATCAGTGTTTTTACCTTCTCACCCGTATCCGGATTGGCTTCCAGCGTAAAGTGACCTTCAACCGTCAGCAGAACGGGTTTGCCCGTTTCCCCACGCGCCGACAAATAGTCTCGTTCCAGTTGGGCATTATTCGCTACCGGCATCCGTTTCCCGGTTGCACAATCGGTAAAGGTCGCCGCGTCTGCCATATAGAAATACATGCCGCGCATTGGCATTGGCGTTACCGGCAGACTGGCAGACACAGACTCAAGCGTGTAGTTGAACTGCGACTCAATCGGATTACCTTCACGATCGAGCATCTCCAGGGCATCGCCTTTCGCGCGATAGTAAGACTTCTCGCCTTTACTGTCCGTCAGCACCAGCTTATCAGCGGTACGTGCCCATGTGCCGTATGAAGCAAATGATGAAGGCTCTTTGCGCACGCCCTGATAGCGTTCGTTCATCACCCATGTTCCGTCTTTTTCAAGAAACAGAGACGTTTCAATACCTTCGCAATCCGCGCAGGGCAATACACCGCGCCAGCTTTGCTGCATTGGTTTTAATTCTGCTGCCTGTGCGGGCTGTAACGCCTCCACGTCGTGACGATTATTACACCCCATTAATGAAAAGAGTGTACAGGCTGCCACGACGGACAAAATCGCTGTTTTCACCATGAATTCCTTATAAAAATTTTCAATCTCGCTCGTCAATCCTGAGAATGGCGAACTTTACCGCGTAGCGCTTTCACTGAAGACTTTTGCGCCTTCGACGACAACCGACGCTCCTTTGCAGCGCGCCCAGGTCGCGTCGCCAGGCGGCTTTTCTGTACTGCGGTTAATTCTTTTATGACCGCCACTAACCGGGCAATTGCAGCTTCCCGGTTTAGCTCCTGGCTGCGGTATTCCTGCGCCTTGATAATAATGACACCCTCCTGACTAATCAGATGGTGACTGGCGCTTAACAGGCGTTCCTTATAATACTCTGGCAGCCCGGAGGCCCGAATGTCAAAACGCAAATGGATAGCCGTCGACGTCTTATTAACGTGCTGCCCACCCGCTCCCTGAGCACGAATCGCCGTGATCTCCAGCTCATTGTCGGGAATAGAGACGTTTCGGGAGATAACGATCATGAAGCCTGTTGCCACGCAGTCAGATGAATTTCCAGATTATTCTGAGCATCCGACAGCCAGATAGCACCATCTTGTATGGTCGCCTGCAATGTCATGGTACGACCGGCAAAATCGCTCAGTTGCGCTAGCTGTTCATCATCCAGATACCACACGGACAAGTTAGAGAACTGCGCGCACTTACTCTGGTTTTGTTGCCACCAGATTTGTGCAGCGCGGCTATTGTAGGTAAACAGCGCGACCTCTGCGGCCTGAGTACAGGCTTTCTTGACACGGCGCTCATCGGGGAGTCCAAGCTCAATCCACAGATCAACACCGAGGTGATCGTTACGCAGCCACGCTTCAGGCTCATCTTCCGCACTCAGGCCGCGCGTAAACTGTAGCCGTTCGTCGGCATATTTAATCCACGCCAACAAGCGCAGCATCATGCGCTCCTGCGTTTCAGAGGGGTGACGCGCCAGCGTTAATGTCGCATCAAGGAACTGGTTGCGATCCAGGTCCGCCACATTGACAACAGCTTTATAAATTGTCGCTTTAAGCGCCATGAGAGAGCTCCTTTCGAATCAGGCGCACATTGTAACGAAATCGGCGCCAAAAGGCTGTTAACGGATGCCTTATGTCTCCTCTATCAAGACGCTGATATTGCTTGAATGAGTATGGTATAGTCACCTTGCTAAACAGAGTTTATCTTCGTAGGCTTAGACTTGCATCCACGGTTAAGTCAGAATGCTGACAGGAGGGCATGTGGAAAAATATTGTGAGTTAATACGCAAGCGGTACGCGGAAATCGCCAGCGGAGACTTAGGGTATATCCCGGATGCGCTGGGTTGCGTATTGAAAGTGCTTAATGAAGTGGCGGAAGACAGCGCCATTTCAGAGTCGGTCAGGGAAAAGGCGGCCTATGCTGCCGCGAACTTACTGGTGAGCGATTATGTCCATGAATGAAACATATCAACCCATCAATTGCGATGACTACGACAATCTCGAGCTCGCCTGCCAGCATCATTTAATACTGACGCTGACGCTGAAAGATGGCGAGGTTATGCAGGCAAAAGCCAACGATCTGGTCTCTCGTAAAAACGTGGAATACCTGATTGCAGATGTCTCAGGCGAAACGCGTGAGCTACGTCTCGACAAAATTTCCAGTTTCAGCCATCCACAAATTGGAACCGTGGTGGTCAGCGAATCCTGAATATGTGTTGCCGGATGACGGTGCAAGCACCTTATCTGGCCTACTCTCCATGCGATATGTAGGCCTGATAAGCGCAGCGTCATCAGGCATTTCAGATGCGCTTATCCCACACCAATTTCACACCCGATTCCCCCTCTGCAAGCCCTTCACGCGTCACAAATACTCCAGCAGCCGCAATCAGCGTTTCGCCGTAAAACAGCATCGGCGTTGTATCCCGTCGCCAAGAGGGAACGCCCAGCTCCTGCCAGATTTTCTTCAATTTGCGTCCACCATTGCGCCCCACAATGTGCAGTAATCCAGATGCTTTAAAACGGATACTGACAGGCTCGTCGGCACGTGGCATTCGCAGGTCACCACCGGTCACCAGGTGTACCGTTCCAAGGCCCGCAGGCAACATCAGCGGCGTTTGCCACGACAACCAGCTCAGCACCGTATCGCTTTGCCCTGCAACGGATTTAACCCACCATAGTTGTGACTGGTAACGACGGATTTCATACTCGCCAAAACGCAAGCACGGGGACGCATCCTCGCGCGCCAGCGCCGCTTCCTGCCAGATTCGTTCCAGCCCGTCACGCGAGGGCATCGGCGCATTCTGCGCCGCCAGCCAACGACGTAATATTGCAGCACGACGGGCATCGCTCATCACCATGAGCGGTTCCAGCTGTAGCGAGCCTTGCGGTGTGGTGCAGTCAGCGACCTCGTTAGCTAGCAACTCATCCAGCAGGTTCTCCTGCTCAGCGCACAATGCCGCGCTACGGGCTGTCGCCCCGGCAAAGTGCGGCCAGCGTTGTTGCAGGAGCGGAATGATGCGCAGCCGTAAAAAATTACGATCGTAGGCATCATCCTGATTGCTCTCATCTTCAATCCAGCGTAACTCATGCGCTCTTGCCCACTGTTCAAGCGCGCTACGCGTTTCCATCAGCAGCGGGCGAATAAGAGACGAACCGGCAAACGGCGAACGCTCCCCCATCGACGACAGACCCGCCGGACCGCTGCCGCGCTTAAGCGCCAGCAGAAAGGTTTCGCACTGGTCGTCGAGGTGTTGGGCGGTGACCAGCACTTCACCTGGCTGCAAAGTTCGGGCAAAAGCGTCATACCGCGCGCGGCGAGCCTGCGCCTCAATCCCCAGCCCCTTATCCTCAAGCTGGACGCGTTCGACCACCAGCGGTACCTGCCATTGCTGACAAACCGCTTCACAGTGCGCCACCCAGCTGTCTGCATGGGGACTGAGTCCATGATGAACATGAATCGCGCGCAGAGTGAGGCCTGGGCTCTGTTGCCGCCACTGCACCAGTTGATGCAGAAGCACAGTGGAATCCAGACCACCGCTAAAAGCCACCAGAATCTGGCGGCAGGTCAGGAGTGAAGTGTTCAGGGTGAGTATCGTCATGATGCTTACTTACTGTGGCGTTGCCCGGCACGTTACCGGGCAGAAGCCGTAATGACAAGTCCTACTGCTCGTACAACTCAAGCGGCAACCCGTCAGGATCATTAAAAAAGGTGAAACGTTTGTGGGTAAACGGATCAATACGCACTGGCTCGCATTTCACGCCGTTTTCTTCCAGATGCGCAATAGCCTTTTCCACATCATCCACGCTAAAGGCAAGATGACGCAAGCCACAGGCTTCTGGTCGACTGGGGCGCGCTGGCGGGAAGGGAAACGAAAACAGCTCAATGACATACTGCCCGTTTAACGCCAGGTCACCTTTCCAGGAGTCACGCTCCTCTCTGTACGCTTCGCTCATCAGCGTAAATCCCAGCACATCGCAATAAAATGCCTTACTGGCGGTGTAGTTTGTCGCGATGATCGCAATATGGTGAACCTGTTTTAATCCCAGCATAGCGTCTCCTTTAGGCATGTTATCAGCACGTTACCCGTCAAACACCGGCGAAAGCAAGCGGTTAGACCGTTTTTAGGACTCTCACACGGTATACCCCATCGTCATCCTGCTTCGCACCATGAATGTCCGTTTCAAACCCGGGATAGTGATGACCGATAGAACACAGCATTAACAGAAAATCGAGCACTGCACGACTCTCTTCAGTGATCATTTCCCCCGGCATCAGCAGCGGTACTCCCGGTGGATAAGGCAACACCATATTGGCCGAAATACGCCCCACCAGTTGATCAATCGCGATGGTTTCGACTTCACCTTTGATTTGCCGCTGCCAGGCTTCGTGAGGTGTCATTTTCATTTCAGGCAATGTATCGAACGCCCGCTGCATCAGGCCAGAAAGATCGTGCTGACGAATCAGGGTATGGATCCCCTGAGCCAGATCCTGAATCCGCATATTTCGATAAAAATCGGGATCTTCCGCGTACAGATCCGGCAGCATATTTTTAACGCGAAGATTAAGGTCGTAGGAGCGTTTGAACTCCGTCAGACCGCGCAGCAATCCCATCGCCCGCGTTTTATCAATACCGATACTAAACAGGAACAACAGGTTGTACGGTCCTGTTTTCTCAACAACCACACCGCGTTCATCAAGGAATTTCGCCACCAGCGCCGCCGGTATCCCTTCCTCGCTCATCGTACCCTGCTCATCCATCCCCGGCGTCAGGATCGTGACTTTGACCGGGTCGAGAAACATGTGATCGCTATCGGCATCGGAAAATCCATGCCACGCATCCCCTGGCGCGACGGGCCAGCACTGCGCGTCATCGACATCTTCTGGCTGCCAGATATCAAAGAACCAGCTATCCGACTCTTCCCGTAGTCGCTGCACCTCTTTGCGGAAATGGAGCGCGCGTTCTACCGAACGGTTGATTAACCGCTTACCCGGATTTCCACGCAGCATTGCCGCCGCCGTCTCGATGGATGCCACAATGGGATAGCTGGGTGACGTAGAGGTGTGCATCATAAATGCTTCGTTAAAAGTGTCCTCATCGTACTCACCTTTAATATGGATGAGGGATGCCTGGGATAAGGCCGCTAGCATCTTGTGCGTAGATTGCGTTTCGAAAATCACTTTCCCTGGCACCCGCTCACCGCTCATTCCGCTTTTCCCCTGATAGATCGGATGAAAATGGGTGTACGGTACCCAGGCAGAGTCAAAATGAATCGAAGGCACCTCCAGCGTTTGCTTGATCCAGTTAGTGTTATAGAGCAAGCCGTCGTAGGTCGAGTTGGTAATGACCGCATGTACCGGCCACTGCGCCCGTGCCGTTTCTGCCACTTTGCGTTCAATGTTCGCATGGGAAAATTCGCGTCGGGGGATCCCGCCGAGAATACCGAGCGCATTTCGCGTGGGTTTCAACCATATGGGAACCACATCGCTCATCATCAGCAAGTGGGCGAGGGATTTATGACAGTTGCGATCGATAAGCAGCGTACTGCCTGCCGGAGCCGCATACATCCCGACAATTTTATTCGATGTCGAGGTTCCGTTTGTCACCATGTAGCTCTGTTCTGCGCCAAATGTGCGGGCAATGTATTCTTCGGCTTCCAGATGCGGCCCCGTATGGTCCAGCAAAGATCCTAACTCGGTAACAGAGATAGAGACGTCGGCTTTCAGCGTATTACCGCCGAAAAAATCATAGAACAGGCAACCTACAGGACTCTTTTGGTATGCGGTCCCCGCCATATGGCCTGGCGTACAAAAGGTATACTTCCCCTCTTTCACATAGGTAAACAACGCCCGGGTAAACGGCGGTGTGATGTTTTCCAGGTATTCGTTAGTGTACTGGCGAATGCGCGTTGCGATATCGTCGGACTGACCCAGCGCGTACTCAAAAAACCACAGCGCCATCCGCATATCCTGCGCACTCACATCCATGGTCGAGTGCGTATTAATAAACGCGTAAAGGGGAAGATATTCGTTCAGTTGATTTATATCGCTACACAGTTCGAGGCTGTACTCATCCCAGTCAAAAATCACGCCGCAGATCCGCGGGTTGTGTTCGATAAACTTGAGCAGGTCAACGCTATTTTGTGGCCAGATTATCTGGAATCCCTGTGATTGCAGGGAGTGTTCAAGTTCCTTGATGGGCTCGTCTTTATAAAAAACCCCGTGCGGTCCCATTATGGCAATGATATTCATGCGTTCCTCCTGGAAAATCCTTAGCTAATCATAGCCTGGTCAAACCGCAGGTAAAAAAAAGGGCCACAAAAAGTGGCCCTTTTCAGAAAAGTAGAGAGTTACGCGTAGCCGTAGCTCATCAGGCGCTGATAACGACGGTTTTTCAAATCGTCTTTGCTTAACACATCAAGATCGGCCAAATCAGACAACAATTGCGCTTTCAAAGAAGCCGCCATGGTTTCCGGGTTGCGATGCGCGCCGCCCAGCGGTTCTGGAATGATCGAATCAATCAGCTTCAGCTCTTTCAGACGCGGAGCGATGATGCCCATGGCTTCTGCGGCCAGCGGCGCTTTGTCTGCGCTCTTCCAGAGGATAGAGGCACAACCTTCCGGAGAGATAACGGAATAAGTGCTGTACTGCAGCATGTTAACCTTGTCACCCACGCCAATCGCCAGTGCGCCGCCGGAACCACCTTCACCGATAACGGTGCAGATAACCGGGACGCTCAGACGTGACATTTCACGCAGGTTGCGTGCAATGGCTTCGGACTGACCGCGCTCTTCCGCACCGACGCCTGGATAGGCGCCCGGGGTGTCGATAAAGGTAATGATCGGCATGTTGAAACGCTCGGCCATTTCCATCAGACGCAGCGCTTTACGATAGCCTTCTGGCGCTGGCATACCGAAGTTACGACGGATTTTTTCTTTAGTCTCACGGCCTTTCTGGTGACCAATGATCATCACCGGACGACCTTCCAGACGTGCGATACCGCCGACGATAGCTTTATCATCTGCATAAGCGCGATCGCCCGCCAGTTCGTCAAATTCATCAAACGCCAGGCGGACATAATCCAGGGTATATGGACGTTGTGGATGGCGTGCCAGTTGGGCCACCTGCCATGCACCAAGATCGGCGAAGATTTTGCGCGTCAGTTCTACGCTTTTTTCGCGCAGACGATGGACTTCTTCATCGATGTTAATATCCAGTTTCTCATCCTGACGGCTCACCGCAGTCAGAGAATCGATTTTAGCTTCCAGCTCTGCAATCGGCTGTTCAAAATCAAGGAAATTCAGACTCATAGTATTCCTGTATTAGTCAAACTCCAGTTCCACCTGCTCCGAACCAATGAGGCCACGGAGATCGTTAAGTAAACGATCGCTCGGAGAGACACGCCACGATGCGCCAAAGCGCAACCGCGCACGTGCATCCGCCCTCTGATAGTAGAGATGTACTGGAATTGTCCCCGAGCGGTGGGGTTCCAGAGACTGACGGAGTCGGTTTAAAAGCTGGTCATCAATTTGCCTGTCCGTCAGCGAGATAGCAAGCCCGCGAGCATATTTTTCCCGGGCTTCGTCAATATCCATCACTTCGCGGGCGGTCATTTTAAGCCCCCCGCTGAAGTCATCAAAGCTGACCTGTCCGCTGACGATAAGTATGCGGTCTTTTTCCAGCAATTGCTGGTATTTATCCAGGGCATCGGTAAACAACATGACTTCCAGACGCCCGGAACGGTCATCCAGGGTACAGATGCCGATACGATTGCCGCGCTTGGTGACCATAACCCTTGCGGCAATGACGAGCCCCGCAGCCGTGGTGATTTTACCACGTTCTGTCGGATGCATGTCTTTCAGCCTGTAGCCTCCGACATAGCGCTCAATTTCTTTTAAATACTGGTTGATGGGGTGTCCCGTCAGGTACAAACCTAACGTTTCTCGCTCCCCATCTAACACCACCTGCTCAGGCCATGGCTGGCAGCTGGCGTAGGATTGCTCAACTTGTTCCGGTTCTTCCGCCAGAACGCCAAACATATCCGCCTGGCCGATGGCTTCTGCTTTTGCGTGCTGATCGGCGGCTTTCAGGGCATCGCCCAACGCGTTCATCAGTGCGGCGCGATGCGGCCCAAGGCGGTCAAACGCCCCGGACATGATCAGTTTTTCCAGCACCCGGCGGTTAAGCTTTTTGGTGTCCGTACGCGCACACAGATCAAACAGCTCCCGGAAATAGCCGCCTTCGTTACGCGCTTCAATAATAGCTTCAATTGGACCTTCGCCCACGCCTTTAATCGCGCCGATGCCGTAAACAATCTCACCGTCATCATTAACGTGGAAATGATACAGTCCGGAGTTGATATCCGGCGGCAGGATCTTCAGCCCCATGCGCCAGCACTCATCCACCAGGCCAACCACCTTCTCGGTGTTGTCCATATCGGCGGTCATTACTGCGGCCATAAACTCCGCCGGATAGTGCGCTTTCAACCACAGCGTTTGGTACGATACCAGTGCATAAGCAGCGGAGTGAGATTTGTTAAACCCGTAACCGGCGAATTTCTCCACCAGGTCAAAGATTTTCATCGCCAGTTCGCCGTCGACGCCGCGTTTTTTCGCACCTTCTTCAAAGGTACCGCGCTGCTTGGCCATCTCTTCCGGCTTTTTCTTACCCATCGCACGACGCAGCATATCCGCGCCGCCGAGCGTATAGCCGGAGAGTTCCTGCGCAATCTGCATCACCTGTTCCTGGTACAGGATGATGCCGTAGGTTGGCTCCAGAACCGGTTTCAGACACTCATGCTGCCATTGAACATCCGGATAGGAAATTTCTTCGCGACCGTGCTTACGGTCGATAAAGTTATCGACCATCCCCGATTGCAACGGACCAGGACGGAACAGCGCCACCAGTGCGATCATATCTTCGAAGCAGTCAGGCTGCAGACGTTTGATCAGGTCTTTCATGCCGCGGGATTCAAGCTGGAAGACCGCAGTGGTCTCCGAACGCTGCAGCATGTCGAAGCTTTTCTTGTCGTCTAACGGAATCGCGGCGATATCCAGCGGCGGTTCGCCGTTTTTCTCACGGCGGGCGTTGATCATCTCCAGCGCCCAGTTGATGATAGTGAGCGTACGCAGACCCAGGAAGTCGAACTTCACCAGCCCGGCATATTCCACGTCGTTTTTATCAAACTGGGTGACCGGATGCAGCCCCTGTTCATCACAGTACAGCGGCGCAAAATCGGTAATTTTGGTTGGCGCGATCACCACACCACCGGCGTGTTTACCGGCGTTACGAGTGACGCCTTCCAGCTTACGCGCCATATCAATTAGCGCTTTAACCTCTTCATCTGCCTCGTAAATTTCCGGCAGCTTTGGTTCTGCTTCAAACGCTTTTGCCAGCGTCATGCCCGGATCGGGAGGCACCAGCTTAGAAATGCGGTCAACAAAGCCGTACGGGTGCCCCAGCACGCGGCCGACGTCACGGATAACCGCTTTTGCCGCCATCGTACCGAAAGTAATGATCTGCGATACCGCATCGCGACCATACATTTCCGCCACATGCTCGATCACCAGATCGCGTTTCTCCATACAGAAGTCAACGTCGAAGTCAGGCATGGAGACACGTTCCGGGTTAAGGAAACGTTCGAACAGCAGGTCAAATTCCAGCGGATCAAGGTCGGTAATTTTGAGTGCATAGGCCACCAATGAACCCGCACCGGAACCACGTCCCGGCCCTACCGGCACGCCGTTATCTTTCGACCACTGGATAAACTCCATAACGATCAGGAAGTAACCCGGGAAACCCATTTGGTTAATAACCTGAAGTTCAATATCCAGACGTTCGTCATAGGGTGGGCGCTTCTCTATACGCTCTGCTTCGTCCGGGAACAAAAACGCCAGACGCTCTTCCAGCCCCTCTTTCGATTTTTTGACCAGGTAATCTTCGGTGGTCATGTCTCCGGTCGGGAACTGCGGCAGGAAGTATTCGCCCAGACGTACCGTGACGTTACACCGCTTGGTTATCTCAACGGTATTTTCCAGCGCTTCCGGAATGTCGGCAAAAAGCTCGCACATCTCCTCTTCGCTGCGCATATACTGCTGCGGCGAATAGTTACGCGGACGCTTTGGATCGTCAAGGGTAAAGCCATCGTGGATGGCGACGCGAATTTCATGTGCATCAAAATCGCCCGTTTCGAGAAAACGGACGTCGTTGGTGGCCACGACCGGCAAGCCGCGCGTTTCAGCCAGCGCTACCGCCGCATGCAGGTACGTCTCTTCATCCGGTCTGCCGGTGCGAATCAGCTCAAGGAAGTAACGATCGGGAAAATGTTCTTCGTAAAACGCGACACACTCGTCAGCCAGCACGCTGTTACCGCGCAGCAGACAACGCCCCACATCGCCCATCCGCCCGCCGGAGAGCAGGATCAATCCCTCTTTTAATTCGACCAGCCAGTCACGATCGATAATCGGCCCGGCTGCGCCATAACCGCGCTGATACGCTTTAGAGATCAATAACGTCAGATTCTGATAACCGGTATTGTTCGCCGCCAGTACCGTCAGTTGGGTGAGCTCATCGCCCAACTGCTCGCTCTGAACGTGAAAATCAGCGCCGACGATAGGTTTTATCCCCGCGCCGTGGCCCGCTCCGTAGAACTTCACCAGACCGCAAAGGTTAGTGAAATCGGTGATCGCCAGCGCAGGCATGCCCAACGCGGCCGCCTTTTTCACCAGCGGTCCGGTTTTCGCCAGCCCATCGATCATAGAGTAGTCACTGTGCACCCGCAGGTGGACGAAACGTGGTTCAGACATCTTTAGATTCCGGTTTACTTATTCTCGACGCAAGAATCAGGACGCAAGTCCCAGTGCACGTTTGACAGGAGCAAAGCTGCGTCGGTGATGCTCCGTCGCACCATGTTCAGCAAGCGCCTCCAGATGAAAAGCAGTTGGATAACCTTTGTGTTGCGCAAAGCCATATTGGGGAAATACGGCATCCAGCGCGGTCATCTCAGCATCTCGCGTAACTTTTGCCAGAATGGATGCGGCACTTATTTCCGCCACCCGGCTATCGCCTTTCACCACGGCCATAGAAGGCACCGGCAGCGCCGGGCAGCGATTACCGTCTATCAGCACGTATTCCGGCACAATATGCAGGCCCGCAACAGCTCGCTGCATCGCCAGCATGGTCGCGTGCAAAATATTCAGCTCATCGATCTCATGCGGCTCCGCACGTCCCAGGCTCCAGCTTAACGCTTTTTCTTTAATTTCGTCATACAGCGCCAGGCGACGCTTTTCTGAAAGCTTTTTTGAGTCGTTGAGCCCTACAATTGGGCGAGCCGGATCAAGAATGACGGCGGCGGTAACGACCGCGCCGACCAGAGGTCCGCGCCCAACTTCATCCACACCGGCCACTAAATGGGTATGCGGATAAACAAATTCAATCATCGTGCTAACTCCAGAACTGCATCCGCCGCCTGCTCATCGGCATTGCAACGGATCTGCTGATGCAGTGCGCGGAATGTGTCGTGCATTGCGTGGCTGGTTTTACCGTTTGCCAACAGGGGCAATAATGCTTCCGCCAACGCATGCGGTTCACACTCTTCCTGCAACAGCTCTTTGACTAACTCTCTTCCTGCCAGCAGGTTAGGCAACGAAACATAGTCGGTTTTTACCAGTCGTTTCGCTAACCAGAACGTGAAGGGCTTCATGCGATAGCCCACCACCATCGGACATTTCGCCAGCATACACTCCAGCGCCGCCGTCCCCGAAGCCAGCAGGGCAGCATCGCTCGCCACCATGGCTTCACGTCCCATTCCATCAAGCAAATGGACAGAGAGCTCAGGCGCCACTTCAGCTTTGATTCGCTCGAACTGCTCGCGGCGTTTGGCATTGACCAACGGCACCACGACTTCAAGATCGGGATAGTGTTGTCGCAACAGCTGCGCGGTTTTCAGGAAGTCAGCGCTAAGCATTTCGACTTCTGCGCCACGGCTACCAGGTAACAATGCGAGGCAATGGGCATCATGAGGGATCCCCAGTACATCGCGCGCCGCATTTTTATCCGGGTCCAGCGGCATGGCATCCGCCATCGTGTGACCAATAAAGCGGCACGGTACATTAAATTTGTCGTAAAACGCTTTTTCGAAAGGCAGAAACGCCAGCACCATATGGGTGGATCTGCCTATTTTGAAAACGCGTTTCTGTCGCCACGCCCAGACGGACGGACTGACGTAATGAATGGTTTTAATACCCTGCTTTTTGAGGTTGCCCTCAAGGGTGATGTTAAAATCCGGGGCATCAATACCCACAAAGACATCTGGCTGCAGTTCGGTAAAACGCTTCGTGAGATCGGCTCGAATGTGCAGCAAACGGCGCAGGCGTCCGAGCACTTCAACAATGCCCATCACCGCCAGCTCTTCCATTTCGTACCAGGCTTCGCAGCCTTCGGCCTGCATCAGTGGGCCAGCAACACCGACAAAACGGGCGTTGGGCACACGTAATTTGAGAGCACGGATTAGACCTGCACCAAGAATATCGCCGGAGGTTTCTCCGGCGACCAGGGCAATCGTTAAAGGGCGCTGTTCAGCCATTAACGAATCAGACCGCGTGTTGAGCGGGCAAAGAAATCACTGAATAGCTGAACTTCCGGGTACTGCTTCGCCAGTTCGGCGATTTCCGGTTTGGCTTCTTCCAGCGTTTTGCCGCTACGGTACAACGCTTTATAGGCGTTGCGGATCGCAGTAATCGCTTCGCGGGTGAAACCGCGGCGCTTCAGCCCTTCGATGTTGACGCCAAACGGCGTCGCGTGGTTGCCCTGAGCAATAACATACGGCGGAACGTCCTGAGCAACGCCAGAACAACCGCCAACCATTACGTGGGCACCGATAATGCAGAACTGGTGCACAGCGGTCATGCCGCCGATGATAACAAAATCATCAAGCGAAACATGGCCCGCAAGGGTGGCGTTATTGGCCAGAATACAGCGGTTACCGATCGTACAATCATGTGCCACGTGGGCATTGATCATCAGTAAGTTATCGCTGCCCACCTTCGTCAACCCACCGCCCTGCACTGTGCCACGATGAATGGTGACGCTTTCGCGAATGCGGTTACGATCGCCAATTTCCACACGGGTCGGTTCACCCGCATATTTCAGATCCTGGTTAACTTCACCGATAGAGGCGAACTGATAAATCTCATTATCGCGACCAATTTTAGTATGGCCATTCACGACAACGTGAGACTTCAGTACGGTACCCTCACCAATTTCTACATGGGGTCCAACAATACAAAAAGGACCAATGTGAGCGTTAGCGCCAATAGAAGCGCCCTCTTCCACAATGGCGGTAGGATGAATAAAGGCGGATTTATCAATCACGTATCAGGCCTCCCGGCTACGGGCACACATCATAGTTGCTTCGCAAACGACTTTACCGTCAACCAGAGCAACCCCTTTAAAGCGAGTCAGGCCACGGCGTGTTTTCTCGAAAGTGACTTCCATGATCATCTGATCGCCTGGCACGACAGGACGCTTAAAGCGTGCTTCGTCAATACCCGCGAAGTAATACAGTTCACCTGGCTCCAGTTTTCCTACGCTTTTAAATGCGAGGATACCTGTTGCCTGAGCCATCGCTTCCAGAATCAGCACACCCGGGAAAATCGGTTTGCCAGGGAAATGGCCCTGGAAAAATGGCTCGTTAACGGAGACATTCTTCACTGCGCGCAGAAAACGACCTTCTTCAAAATCCAGCACACGATCAACCAGCAAAAACGGAAAACGGTGCGGCAGAAGTTCTAAAATCTCTTCAATATGCAGAGTATGAGTGTTAGTAGTCAAAATACTCTTCCTGTCTAAATATACTAAAAGGCAATAATAACACGGCCTGCCGCAATCGAAAGAATGCTGACAGGCCGGAAAGTTTGGCACGCAAAAGGTGAAGCGTTAGTCTTGCTGATTAACCTTGCGCTCAATCGCTTTGAGACGCTTGCTCATATCATCAATGTTCATCACCAGCGCAGCGGTTTTACGCCATACTTTATTAGGTTGCAACGGAATGCCTGAGGAATAGACGCCAGGTTCAGTGATGGGACGCATCACCATACCCATGCCAGTCACCGTGACTTTGTCGCATATTTCCATATGCCCGTTGATCACACTGGCGCCGCCAATCATGCAGTAACGGCCAATCTTCAGGCTGCCCGCCATAATGACGCCACCGGCAACCGCCGTATTGTCGCCAATCACGACGTTATGTGCAATCTGACACTGATTATCAATGATCACACCATTACCGATAATGGTATCGTCCAGCGCACCACGATCGATAGTTGTACAAGCGCCGATCTCCACGCGATCGCCGATAATAACGCGACCAAGTTGCGGGATCTTAACCCAATTACCACGATCGTTGGCATAGCCAAAACCGTCTGCACCCACAACCGTGCTGGATTGGATCAGACAATTTTCACCAATATGAATGTCGTGGTAAATCGTCACATTTGCCCACAAGCGTGAACCTGCGCCGATTTTTGTATTCTTTCCAACGAAGCAACCCGGACCGATAACCACGTTATCGCCGAGCGTTACGCCAGATTCGATCACCGCATTTGCACCTACGGAGACATTGCTACCCAGCGTCGCCGTTGCATCAATCACTGCACTGGGTGCAATGTTTTGCGCGGGCTGCGGCGTGGTATCTAAAATTTGTGCCATTCGCGCATACGTCAGGTAGGGATTCTTCACTACCAGGGCGGCACTCTTAGCAAAAGGAAGATCATCCTGCGTCATCACGACGGCAGAAGCCTGACATAAGGCCAGATGTTCACGGTACTTAGGATTTACCATGAACGTGATATTACCTGTTTGCGCAGATTGCATGGACGCAACGCCGGTGATGACGATATCGCCATCACCGTGTAATTCTGCATCCAACTGCTCTGCTAAATCAGCCAGTCGAATTGAAGGCATTACTTATTTAACCTGTTTCAGTACGTCAGCGGTGATATCTTTCACTTCGCTGCTGTTGTAAGCAACGGTGTTAGCATCAACGACCAGATCGATATCCTGGCTGTTAGCGACGGATTTCACAGCAGTCTGGATACGAGTAACCAGTTTGCCACGTTCTTCGTTGGAACGGCGCGCACGATCCTGCTCAAAAGACTGTGCTTTCTGAGCAAAAGTCTGGCGTTGAGCCATTACTTCTTTTTCCAGCTTAGTACGATCGCTACCTGCTTTCATAGACTGCAGACGTTGCATTTTAGATTGCAGATCGGATTCCATACGCTGCAGTTCGCTGGCACGGCCTTTGAACTCATTTTCCAGCGTGCTGGAAACACCCGTCTTCTGCGCAACCTGCTGGAACAGACTACCCATGTTGACGATTGCAATTTTGTCAGCAGCCTGTGCGGACGTAACCATCGCTAAACCGAGACCTGCAGCTAATAACCACTTTTTCACAATAAACTCCTTACCATCCCATTTGCACCCGAAGGTACAGCTCTTTGCGTGGCCAGGCGACCCTTAATGGGATCGCCAAAAGTCATCGCTACACAACACTTACATTCCTTTGCGAAGAACAGTTACCAGGTTTTACCAATGTTAAACTGGAACTGCTCTTTTTTGTCTCCATCGTAATCCTTAAACGGCTGGGCATAGGAGAAGACCAACGGCCCCAATGGGGACATCCATTGTAATGCGATACCTGCAGACATACGGATATTGCTTGGATCGCTGTAGTCCGGATAACCGGCATACTTGCTGGAATCCCAGTTAGTATCCCACACGGTACCCATATCCCAGAAGAACGAGGTACGGACCGAGTTGGCGTATTTTTCGCTAATGAACGGCGTTGGGGTAATGAATTCCAGGCTGGCGACAGCCATCGCGTTACCGCCCACTGCATCATCAGATTCGCACGGCGCTGTGTTAGTGCTTGCGCACTCGTTTTCGAAATCATCGTCACCGTCATGACGACTGTTCGCAGGTAAATACAGTGCCTTCGGACCAATGGTATTGGACTGGAAACCACGCACGGTGCTTGAACCACCCGCATAGAAGTTCTCATAGAACGGCATTTCTTTGCCGCCTAAGCCATCACCATAGCCCCAACGGGTACGACCCAGAACCACCCATTTGTGATCATCATCAATCGGCACATAGGTCGCCGTATCCAATGTCGCTTTGTAGTATTCGTTGTCAGAGCCCGGAATGGTCACTTTACCGTTCAGGTTGATACGCGTCCCTTCCGTCGGGAAGTACCCGCGGTCAAGTTTGTTGTACGTCCAACCATAGTTGAAGGTGAAGTCATCTGCAGCGAAACTGTTATTATCATTCGTCGGGTCTGGATTTTCTCCCATCGAATCAAGATAACGCCACATCGCTACCTGCGGCTGCATGTTAGACAGTTTGTTATGCACATAACCTAAACCGGCACGCAGCGTGTTGTATTCGTTGATTGGGAAGCCCAGCGTGACGTCCGTACCATAACTTTTGTTGGTATAGTCGGACAGGTCAGCATCATCAGCTTCAAAGTCGTTATAGAAGACACGACCACCGAGGCTAACACCATCAACGGTAAAGTACGGGTTCGTTATAGACAACTCAGTATAGGTTTGATAGTCGTTTTTGGTACCGTTGATCCCAACGGAATAACCCGTACCCAACCAGTTGTCCTGCTGAACGCCCGCCTGGAAGCTGACGCCGCTTTCCGTACCGTAACCAATACCGAAGTTGAAGCTACCGGTGTTACGTTCTTTGACCTTGTACACCACATCAACCTGATCCGGGACGCCTGGAACACGCTGTGTATCGGTGTCGACGGTTTCAAAGTAACCCAGACGGTTCAGACGTTCTTTACCCTGATCGACCAGATCGCTGCCTAACCATGCCCCTTCCATCTGACGCATTTCACGGCGCAAAACGGAATCTTTGGAGGTATCGTTACCTTCGAAACGGATCTTACGCACATAGAAACGGTTACCCGCATCCACGTTCACACGTAATTTTACGGTTTTGTCAGCATCGTTGATTTCAGGCTGCGACTGTACACGCGGATATGCATAACCATAGCGACCCAGAAGCTTCTTGATATCATCTTCCATTTTGGTCACTTTGGTGCCGTTATAGAGTTCACCTGGCTCTATCTTCGTCAGGCTCTCAATTTCAGCTGAATGACCCGCCAGGTTACCGCTCACCTCAACACCCGAAAGCTTGTACTGCTCGCCTTCGGTGATGTTAACAGTGATGTAGATCCCTTTCTTGTCCGGTGTCAGACTTACCTGCGTAGAGTCGATATTGAAACGCGCGTAACCGCGATCCAGATAGTAGCTGCGCAAAGTTTCGAGGTCGCCCGCCAGTTTCTGTTTCTGGTACTTACGGTCGCCCACGACGTTCCACCACGGTACTTCATCCCGCAGTTGGAAGTGAGAAATGAGTTCGTCAGTGCTGAAGGCATGGTTACCGACGATATTGATCTGTTGGATCTTCGCCGATACGCCTTCCTGGAACACCAGTTTGAGGTCAACACGGTTACGCGGCAACGGTGTGACAACCGCTTTCACGCTGGCGCTGTATTTACCGACGCTATAGTAGAAGTCTTCCAGTCCTTTTTCGATATCAGCCAGAGTGGTGCGATCCAGAGATTCGCCAACACGCACGCCAGACGCCTCGAGGTTTTGCTTAAGCATTTCTTCTTTTACCGATTTGTTACCGGAGAAAGTAATGCTGGCAATTGTCGGACGTTCTTTTACCTGAACCAGAAGGGTATCACCGTCACGCAGGACACGGACATCCTCAAAGTTACCAGTGGCAAACAGAGCGCGGATGGTATTACTGATATCTTCATCATTAACCGTGTCGCCTGTGCGCACCGGCATACTGAGGAGGGCCGCACCAACAGCGACTCGCTGCAGGCCTTCGAAATGAATGTCCTTCACTACGAACCCTTCAGCACCGTATACGGTGGCGCTGCTAAACAGCAGCGACGCTATGAGCAACTTTTTCATCGCCATCGTTATTATGCGTTCTTCCTAACACTCTCTTACAACCGAGAGAAATCATTGAAAAGTGCAAGCCCCATTAACAACACCAGCAAAATCGAGCCAATGCGATAACTAAAGTCTTGAACCCGCTCGGATACCGGACCGCCCTTCAGCTTTTCAATCGCCAGGAACAGCAGATGCCCCCCGTCAAGAACGGGCAACGGAAACAGGTTGATTATCCCTAAGTTCACGCTGATAAGCGCAAGAAACATCAGGTAATAAATGCCCCCAAACTCCGCTGACATCCCAGCCCCCTGGGCGATAGAAATCGGCCCACTGAGGTTGTTCAGTTTCACATCACCGGTAATCAATTTTCCCAGCATACTGACCGTCAGCTTCATCAACTGCCACGTTTTGTCCGTGGCCTCGAGGATGGCGCTGAATGGCCCATACTGGCGTACTGTCTTGTACTCATCTGGCAGAGGAATAATTTTAGGCACCACGCCCGCAAAACCTTCTGCTTTACCGTTAACCGGTTTTGTATCCGGAATTAACGTCAAAGACAAGGAACTCCCCTGCCTTTCGATTTCGAGAGCTAACGGCTTACCTGGATTATCGCGCACCAGCGTCACGAACATCATCCATTGCGTTAGCGATTGACCATCGACTTTAACGATCCTGTCGCCAGCTTGCAAACCCGCCTTACTTGCTGCGGAGTTCGTTTGCACTTCTGACAACACGGGTTCAATCTGTGGACCGCGTGGTCGAATCCCTAAAGACGATACAGGATCTTCTTTGTCTGGCTCAAATGCCCACTGACGCAAATCCAGCGTTTTGTCCTGTCGTTGGTTGCTACCAAACGGCGCCACGCTGATAGTCGTATGCTCATCGCCGATTTTCGACACCAATTGTAAACGGACGGCATCCCAATCAGGGGTTTCGATACCATCAACGGCTTTAAGTTCCGTCCCTGGACGAATTTGCGCCTGAGCAGCAATGGAGTTGGGCGTTATTTCGCCAACCACCGGACGCACACCAGGGACACCGATGATAAAGACCAGCCAGTAAGCAAATATAGCGAAAAGGAAGTTTGCAATCGGACCTGCGGCGATTATCGCCGCCCGCTGTCCAACGGTTTTGTTGTTGAATGCATGGTGGCGCAGTTCCGGTATCACCGGCTCTGCGCGCTCATCCAACATTTTGACGTAACCGCCGAGGGGGATAAGAGCGATGACATACTCAGTGCCAAAACGATCGGTACGTCGCCAAAGCGCTTTACCAAAACCGATGGAAAAGCGCTCGACACGAACGCCGCAGCGCCGGGCAACCCAGAAATGACCAAATTCATGCACGGTGATAAGCACACCCAGTGCGATGATGAATGCAGCCAGATTCCAGAGAATACTCAGCATAATACCTTCCGTTAAAGCGTCCTGAATACCAGCAACAGCAGGCACGCAAAGACCGGTACTGCAGCCGTCAGGCTATCAATACGATCAAGAATACCACCATGTCCAGGGATCAAATGACCGCTATCCTTAATTCCCGCTTCACGCTTAAACATACTCTCCGTTAAGTCACCCAGCACAGAGGCCAGCGCAGCAACAATAGAGCATATGAACAAGGTTGAAGGCGCGACATCAAGGTTAGCCCACATACTGTAACCCCATGAGATCACCGCAGCGGTCACCAGACCACCAATGAAACCTTGCCATGTTTTACCGGGAGAAACCTTTGGCGCCAGCTTATGTTTGCCAAACAGTTTGCCAAACATATACGCCCCGGAGTCAGCTCCCCAGACAAGGATCATGACATAGAGCAGCCACACGGCGCCACTGTAATGATTCTCATCATAGTGCCAGGCGCGAAGCGCCAGCATTCCCCAAAAGAAGGGAACGATGGTCAATACGCCGAAAATAACGCGTAATGTCTTCGAATTACGCCACATTGCGGCTGAGCCCGGATAAAACAACACCAGCAATAACGCCACAACCCACCAGCCTAGCGACAGCCAAAGCGAGGCTTCAACGAGCGGTTGGCGAATATTGTGATGATATTCGGGTAATAAAAATAGCATCAGTGCCAGCAATAACCCGCACAGCACCGCCAGCCAGACCCGTTGTGTACGAGTGGCAAAACCGCTTAACTGTCCCCATTCCCAGGCGGCCAGCATACAAACGACCAGCGTAACAATGGCGAACCCCACCGGCGGCAACAGAAAAAGCGCCGCGATGACAACAGGTATTAAAACAAAAGCAGAAATCAGGCGATACTTCAGCAAAAGCGACCCCCATCAGGCTTTGTCATCACCGGGCTCGGTGCCGCCGAAACGACGCTCTCGATTAGCAAAGGCATGCAGCGCACCTTCAAAGTCTTGTTCATCGAAATCGGGCCAAAGAACATCAGTAAAGTAAAGTTCGGCGTAGGCAATTTGCCACAGCAAAAAATTACTGATGCGATGCTCTCCCCCAGTCCTAATTACTAAATCCACAGGAGCCAGCTCATGCATGCAGATTTGCTGACTTAGCATTTCTTCATCGATCTGAT
This sequence comes from Citrobacter sp. GW821-FHT02E08, assembly GCF_059421685.1. Lineage (NCBI taxonomy): Bacteria > Pseudomonadati > Pseudomonadota > Gammaproteobacteria > Enterobacterales > Enterobacteriaceae > Citrobacter > Citrobacter sp. GW821-FHT02E08. The sequence goes on from NZ_JBWKVL010000005.1 coordinate 27,329, forward strand.
CAGGGCGCAGAAGACCTTCCTGCACCTGTTCTGCCAGTTGCCTGACTCCCTGGACAATATCCCAACGTCCGCCGTAGTTCGCGGCAATATTCAGCGTCAACCCGGTATTCTGGGCCGTTAGCGCTTCAGATTTGCGAATACGTTCCTGCAAACGCGAGTTAAATCGACTGGTATCTCCAATAATGCGCAGACGAACGTTATGGCGATGCAGGCTTTTTACTTCACTATCAAGCGCCCACACAAACAGCTCCATTAACGCACTGACTTCCTGCGCTGGTCGGTTCCAGTTCTCACTACTAAAGGCATACAGCGTTAACGCGTCAATACCGTTATTGGCAGCGAAAGACACAGCACGGCGGACAGATTTTGCCCCGGCCTTGTGCCCAAAGGCTCGAATCTTCCCTTGTTTCTTCGCCCAGCGACCATTGCCATCCATAATGATCGCAACATGACGACAGCCATGTGCTGGCAAATTTTCGCTTAATGGTTGAGTTGCAGACAACATAACGCGTTTTTAGTCCCTGAAAGGATTTAACGGTACTCAGGAATACTGAAGCCTTTACAAAAAAAAGCCGTGTCAAACCACGGCTTACCTGACCGAAAAAAGCCAAATACCTACGATCAGGTGGCGCAGACTATATCACTGAAGCACAACGCTAACAAATAGCACGATCTACTGTAGATGGATTATCGTCATACGGAGAGTCGCGTCACTTGCTTTCTGGCGACTTCCCGTGCGACAGCATCGACCCTCAGTACGTCGTCTACGCTTTGTGGCTCCTGCAGATCCATGTTATCCAGCACCGATAAATTCAGACTGGCAATATCGGTAAAACGAATCTGCTGTGCAAGAAATGCTGCAACAGTGACTTCATTTGCCGCATTAAGCGCGGTTGTGGCAGCTTGTCCCTGCTCGAAGGCGTCCATGGCCAGTTTCAGGCACGGATAGCGCTGATAATCCGGCGCAGAGAACGTCAACGCACTGAGCGAGCAAAAATCAAGCGGCTTCACGCCAGAGGAAACACGATTCGGCCATGCCATCGTATGGGCAATTGGCGTGCGCATGTCCGGTTCTCCCAATTGCGCCAGCACACTACCGTCCTGATAGCGCACCATGGAATGAATCACAGACTGCGGATGAATCAGCACTTCCATCTGACTTGCGCTGGCATTGAACAACCAACGCGCTTCAATGTATTCCAGACCTTTATTCATCATAGTGGCCGAATCGACAGAGATTTTTCTCCCCATCGACCAGTTCGGATGACGGCATGCCTGATCGGGCGTCATCGCCGTCAGATCGTGCAATGGCGTTTCACGGAACGGGCCACCAGACCCGGTAAGCAAAATCGACATTACGCCATTTTGCTCCAGGTCAGCGTATCCCAGGTTGTGCTGAATAGGTTGCGGTAAACTCTGAAAAATCGCGTTATGTTCGCTATCTACCGGTAAAAGCTGGGCTTTACTGTGTTTCACCGCATCCATGAACAGCCGCCCGCAGGTCACCAGCGACTCTTTATTCGCCAGCAGAATGGTTTTCCCCGCGTGGATAGCCGCCAGCGTTGGCAACAGACCGGCAGCGCCAACAATCGCCGCCATCACCTGATCAACGTCATCAAGCGCCGCCATATCACAGGCCGATTGTTGCCCGCTCAGTACCTCAGTACGGCTGCCATGCTGCAAAAGCGCAGCTTTCACCTGACGGGCGCTGTTCTCATCGTCCATCACTGCGTAACGCGGGGTGAATTCCAGGCACTGCTCGACCATACGGGTAACATTTTTACCCGCCACAAGTGCAACAATACGGAAATTGTCTGGGTTATGGCGCACCACATCCAGTGTGCTGCAACCAATAGAGCCGGTTGAGCCCAGAATGGTTAAATGCTTCATAAGACGTCCAGAAGAATTGAGATACGATAAAAAGCAAAACGCCGCCAGCCAACCCTTACAGGTTTTCTGTGCGGCGTTTTAGTCGTACAGGAAAATCAGAACTGCATCAGTTCTGTTTCTTTTTCTGCCAGCGCCGCATCAACTTTCTTGATGGCTGCGTCGGTCATTTTCTGCACGTCTTCCTGAGAACGACGATCGTCATCTTCGCTGATCTCTTTCTCTTTCAGCAGAGCTTTCACTTTGTCGTTCGCATCGCGACGTACGTTACGTACGGCAACACGTGCTTGTTCAGCTTCACCACGAACGATTTTCGTCAGATCTTTACGACGTTCTTCCGTCAGCGGAGGCAGCGGAACACGAATATCGCTACCTGCAGAGCTTGGGTTCAGGCCGAGGTCAGAAGCCATAATCGCTTTCTCAACAGCAGGCCCCAAAGAACGGTCAAACACGTTGATTTTCAGAGTACGGGAATCTTCTACCGTTACGCTTGCCAGCTGACGCAGCGGCGTCGGCGTACCGTAATATTCTACGACAATGCCATCCAGCAGGCTGGGAGAAGCACGACCCGTGCGTATTTTGCTGATTTGGTTTTTGAACGCTTCGACGCATTTGTCCATGCGTACTTCAGCATCTTTTCTGATTTCGCTAATCACGTTACGAATCCTTGAAAACTTGTCTCAGTCAGACCAGACAGTCGCACACAGTGGCAGTGTGCTAAGTATAGCCCTGATTAATTCATATACGGGTAAGAGCCTCTCCCGCGACAGTAAAGCGGAATATTACCTGTATTTGGACATCACGGGAATTATTCCGTGATTAAAGTCCCTTCTTTTTCGCCCATCACAACACGACGCAGCGCACCAGGCTTGTTCATGTTGAATACACGAATCGGCAATTTGTGGTCACGAGCCAGCGTGAAGGCAGCCAGATCCATCACTTTCAGCTCTTTATCCAGCACTTCATTGTAGGTCAATTGCTCGTACATGGTCGCGGTTGGATCTTTCGCAGGATCGGCAGTAAATACGCCATCTACTTTGGTGGCTTTCAGTACAACGTCCGCTTCAATTTCAATACCACGCAGGCACGCTGCGGAATCGGTAGTGAAGAACGGATTACCCGTACCGGCAGACAAAATAACCACACGGTTATTACGCAGCAGGCTAATCGCTTCTGCCCAGCTGTAATTGTCACATACGCCGTTCAGGGGAATAGCAGACATCAGGCGGGCGTTCACATAGGCGCGGTGAAGCGCATCGCGCATTGCCAGACCGTTCATTACGGTGGCCAGCATGCCCATGTGGTCGCCCACAACGCGGTTCATACCCGCTTTCGCCAGACCAGCACCACGGAACAAGTTACCGCCACCAATTACCACACCAACCTGAATACCCAGTTCAACCAGCTCTTTGATTTCCTGAGCCATACGATCCAGTATGCTTGCGTCGATACCGAAGCCTTCCGTACCCTGCAGAGCTTCGCCGCTCAACTTAAGCAGAATGCGTTTATAGACGGGTTTTGCATTGGTAGCCATGTTTCTTTCCTGAGACTGTCAACGATTAAGATGGGGGTTAATTCTGGCGACATATGATATGTCGCATATCAGCACAGAAACGCCTGGAGTCTGTCTGAATTTTGCCTGACGGACACAAAAAGAAGCCGCCCTCAGGCGGCTCCTTATAAAATTAAGACTGCTTGGACATCGCAGCAACTTCTGCTGCAAAGTCAGTCTCAACTTTCTCGATGCCTTCGCCCACTTCAAAGCGGATGAAGCCAGTAACGTCAGCGTTGTGCTCTTTCAGCAGCTGAGCAACAGATTTGCTCGGCTCCATGACGAACGGCTGGCCAGTCAGAGAAACTTCGCCGGTGAATTTCTTCATGCGGCCTTCAACCATTTTCTCTGCGATTTCTTTCGGCTTACCGGACTGCATCGCGATGTCCAGCTGAACCTGGTATTCTTTCTCTACCACTTCAGCAGACACGTCTTCCGGCTTAACAAATTCTGGTTTGCTTGCAGCAACGTGCATTGCCAGCTGTTTAACCAGTTCTTCGTCAGCGCCAGTTGCAGCAACCAGAACACCGATACGCGCACCGTGCTGGTAGTTACCCAGAATTTCGCCTTCCAGGGAAGCAACACGACGGATGTTGATGTTCTCACCGATTTTAGCAACCAGAGCAACACGTTCTTCTTCGAACTGTGCTTTCAGAACTTCAACGTCAGTGATTTTGCCAGCAACGGCAGCGTCCAGTACTTTGTCAGCAAATGCCTGGAAACCAGCATCTTTAGCAACGAAGTCAGTCTGGCAGTTAACTTCCAGAATGAAAGCGATGTTGCCGTCGATTTTGGTTTTGATTACGCCGTCAGCAGCAACGTTGCCTGCTTTTTTCGCCGCTTTGATTGCGCCGGATTTACGCATGTTTTCGATTGCCAGCTCGATGTCGCCATTAGCTTCAGTCAGTGCTTTTTTGCAATCCATCATGCCTGCGCCGGTACGCTCACGCAGCTCTTTTACCAGGGATGCGGTAATTTCAGCCATTCTAAAATCCTCGGAAGATTTGATCTGCCCGGCCATAAACCGCACAGATTTAAAAGTGAAAAAGGGGGCCATATACAGGCCCCCTAACCAAACGTGATACTACCTGGTCTATAAGGGCTCTAACGAGCGTGCCTTATTATTCAGCTTCTACGAAGCTTTCTTCCGCCTGGGAAGCCAGATCCTGAGAACGGCCTTCACGAACGGTTGTAGCTACAGCGCCCAGGTACAGGCTAACAGCACGGATTGCGTCGTCGTTACCCGGGATAACGAAGTCAACACCGTCCGGATCAGAGTTGGTATCAACGATAGCAAATACCGGAATACCCAGGTTGTTTGCTTCTTTGATAGCAATGTGCTCGTGGTCAGCATCGATAACGAACAGAGCGTCCGGCAGACCGCCCATGTCTTTGATACCGCCCAGGCTGTTTTCCAGTTTCTCAAGCTCACGAGTGCGCATCAGCGCTTCTTTCTTGGTCAGCTTTTCGAAAGTACCGTCCTGAGACTGAGTTTCCAGGTCTTTCAGACGTTTGATGGACTGACGAACGGTTTTCCAGTTAGTCAGCATACCGCCCAGCCAGCGATGGTTCACGAAGAACTGGTCGCAGCTGTTAGCAGCGTCTTTCACCGCTTCGCTTGCAGCGCGTTTAGTACCAACGAAAAGGATTTTGCCTTTGCGAGAAGAGATCTTGTTCAGTTCAGCCAGAGCTTCGTTGAACATCGGTACAGTTTTCTCAAGGTTGATGATGTGAACTTTGTTACGCGCACCGAAGATGAACGGCTTCATTTTCGGGTTCCAGTAACGGGTCTGGTGACCAAAGTGAACACCAGCCTTGAGCATGTCGCGCATGGAAACAGTTGCCATGATTAAAACCTCTATATATAAAGTTGGGGTTATGCCTCCACGTATCCCATATTACCGACCCCAAAGGGCACCCCGGAATATGTGCCGATACGTGTGTGTTGTTACACAAAGTGAGATTTGTCGCTTCCGTCTATCTTGTGTATCTGAGAGAGAACGGAAGTCCGGCGCGCTTTATACCACAAATACGCCGCAGACACCAATAATTGTTGGCAGTCTGTGCTGTTAATGATTCTCAATTTGGCAGCGTGTACCCCTGACTGATACCATTGACAGCACTTACACAATTATTGTCGAAATAATCGACACTGATGGACAGAATTCATGGCTATCTCAATCAAGACCCCTGAAGAAATCGAAAAAATGCGCGTCGCTGGCCGTATGGCTGCCGAAGTGCTGGAAATGATCGAACCGTATATCAAACCGGGCGTCAGCACCGGTGAACTGGATCGTATCTGTAACGACTATATCGTTAATGAACAGCATGCTATTTCCGCATGTCTGGGCTATCACGGCTACCCGAAATCCGTCTGCATCTCTATTAATGAAGTGGTGTGTCACGGTATTCCGGATGATGCCAAACATCTGAAAGATGGCGATATCGTCAACATCGACGTGACCGTCATTAAAGACGAATACCACGGCGATACCTCAAAAATGTTTATCGTCGGCAAACCTACCATTCTGGGCGAACGTCTGTGCCGTGTGACGCAGGAAAGCCTGTATCTGGCACTGCGGATGGTAAAACCGGGCATCCGTCTGCGTACGCTGGGTGCTGCCATTCAGAAATATGCGGAAGGCGAAGGTTTCTCCGTGGTGCGTGAATACTGTGGTCACGGCATTGGTCGCGGCTTCCATGAAGAACCACAGGTTCTGCACTACGATGCTGATGACGGTGGTGTTGTGCTGCAAACCGGGATGACATTCACCATTGAACCGATGCTGAACGCCGGTGATTATCGTATCCGTACCATGAAAGATGGCTGGACGGTAAAAACGAAAGATCGCAGCTTGTCCGCACAGTATGAGCATACTATTGTGGTGACAGAGAATGGCTGTGAAATTCTGACATTACGCAAGGATGACACCATCCCGGCGGTAATCACGCACGACGAATAATTTTTTGCCTGATGGCGATGCTCCCGCATCTTATCAGGCCTACAAATTGCACTATCCCGTAGGCCGGATAAGGCGCTCGCGCCGTCATCCGGCTTTTTAATGGGTGGCATACGATGAAAACTCTTCCAGAACAGCATGCGAACACGGCCCTCCCCACCCTACCTGGCCAACCGCAAAACCCCGGCGTCTGGCCGCAACATGAGCTAACCTGTGCGGACATAAAAGCCCACCTTGATGTCTTTCAGCGTTGGCTGGGCGAGGCCTTTGACGAAGGCGTTTCCGCCGAAATGCTCATTGAAGCCCGTACCGAATTTATTGACCAGCTCCTGCAGCGACTGTGGATCGATTACGGCTTTGGGCAAATTAGCGATGTCGCGCTGGTGGCGGTTGGCGGCTACGGTCGCGGTGAACTTCATCCGCTTTCCGATATCGACCTGCTGATCTTAAGCCGTAAAAAGTTGCCCGACGCGCAGGCGCAAAAAATTGGTGAATTGCTGACTCTGCTGTGGGACGTCAAACTGGAGGTTGGGCACAGCGTGCGGACTCTGGAAGAGTGCCTGCTGGAAGGTTTGTCGGATCTCACCGTCGCCACTAACCTTATCGAAACACGTCTGCTCATCGGGGATGTCGCGTTATTTCTTGAATTGCAGAAACACATCTTCAGCGAAGGGTTCTGGCCGTCTGAAAAATTTTTTGCCGCGAAAGTTGAAGAGCAACACCTGCGCCATCACCGCTATCACGGTACCAGTTACAATCTGGAACCTGACATCAAAAGCAGTCCCGGCGGTCTTCGCGATATTCATACTCTGCAGTGGGTGGCGCGTCGCCATTTTGGCGCGACATCGTTAGACGAGATGGTCGGTTTCGGCTTTTTAACGCAGGCGGAACGTGCCGAGCTGAACGAGTGCCTGCATATTCTGTGGCGCATTCGCTTTGCACTCCACCTGGTGGTCAGCCGTTACGATAACCGTCTACTGTTTGACCGCCAGTTAAACGTTGCCCAGCGCCTCAACTATAGCGGCGAAGGCAACGAACCGGTCGAGCAGATGATGAAGGATTATTTCCGGGTCACCCGCCGCGTTACTGAACTTAATCAGATGCTGCTGCAACTGTTTGACGAAGCGATCCTCGCGCTGTCCGCCGACGAAAAACCGCGCCCCATCGATGACGATTTTCAGTTACGCGGTACGCTGATCGATCTGCGCAGTGAGGATCTTTTTATCCGTGAACCGGAAGCGATCCTGCGGATGTTCTATACCATGGTGCGCAACAGCGCGATCACGGGCATCTATTCCACCACGCTGCGTCATCTTCGCCATGCGCGTCGCCATCTTAATCAACCGCTGTGCTACATCCCGGAAGCACGATCGCTGTTTCTGAGTATGCTGCGCCATCCCGGCGCCGTCAGTCGCGGTCTGTTGCCGATGCACCGTCACAGCGTGCTGTGGGCCTATATGCCGCAATGGTCGCACATCGTCGGTCAAATGCAGTTTGACCTGTTCCACGCCTATACCGTGGATGAGCACACCATTCGGGTCATGCTGAAGCTGGAGAGCTTCGCCAAAGAAGAGACGCGTCAGGCTCACCCGCTGTGTGTGGATCTCTGGCCTCGCCTGCGACAACCCGAGCTGATTTTTATCGCCGCGCTGTTTCATGATATCGCCAAAGGACGCGGCGGCGACCACTCGGTTCTGGGCGCGCAGGACGTGCTTAAATTCGCCGAGCTGCACGGTCTGAACTCACGCGAAACGCAGCTGGTTGCCTGGCTGGTGCGTCATCACCTGCTGATGTCTGTCACGGCGCAGCGGCGGGATATTCAGGATCCGGAAGTGATCAAGCAATTCGCCGAAGAGATGCAAACAGAACACCGTCTGCGTTTCCTGGCCTGTCTGACGGTAGCCGACATTTGCGCCACCAATGAAACGCTGTGGAATAGCTGGAAGCAGAGCCTGTTGCGTGAACTCTATTTCGCCACCGAGAAACAGCTCCGCCGGGGAATGCAGAATACGCCAGATATGCGCGAGCGTGTGCGTCATCACCAGTTGCAAGCCCTGGCGCTGCTGCGTATGGATAATATTGACGAAGAGGCGCTACATCACATCTGGTCACGCTGTCGCGCCAACTATTTTGTCCGCCATAGCCCAAATCAGCTGGCCTGGCACGCCCGACATCTGTTGCAGCATGACCTCAGTGATCCATTAATTCTGCTCAGCCCGCAGGCCACGCGCGGCGGAACCGAAATTTTTATCTGGAGTCCGGACAGACCGTATCTGTTTGCCGCCGTCTGCGCTGAACTGGACAGGCGCAATCTGAGCGTTCACGACGCGCAGATTTTCACCACTCGCGACGGCATGGCGATGGATACGTTTATCGTTCTGGAACCCGATGGCAGCCCTCTTTCGTCGGATCGCCACGAAGCCATCCGTTTTGGGCTGGAACAGGCAATCACACAGCGCAGTTGGCAACCGCCGCAACCGCGTCGACAACCGGCCAAGCTCCGCCATTTCACCGTCGAGACCGAAGTGAATTTCCTGCCAACCCATACCGACCGGAAATCGTTCCTGGAATTGATAGCACTCGATCAGCCAGGCCTGCTGGCGCGGGTCGGGCAAATTTTTGCCGATCTGGGAATTTCGCTTCATGGCGCCCGAATTACAACCATTGGTGAGCGAGTAGAAGATTTATTCATAATCGCCACAGCCGACCGGCGTGCGCTTAATAATGAGCTGCAGCAGGAAGTGCATCAACGGTTGACAGAGGCCCTCAATCCAAACGATAAAGTGTAGTGTGTTTATTTATATGGAAAGAGTTTAACAATGCAGCAGTTACAGAACGTTATTGAGTCAGCTTTCGAGCGTCGTGCCGACATCACTCCGGCAAATGTAGATACCGTGACCCGTGAAGCGGTTAATCAGGTCATTTCTCTGCTGGATTCCGGCGTGCTGCGTGTCGCAGAAAAGATTGATGGCCAGTGGGTCACCCATCAGTGGCTGAAGAAAGCGGTACTGCTCTCTTTCCGTATTAACGATAACCAGGTTATCGACGGTGCGGAAAGCCGCTACTTCGATAAAGTGCCGATGAAATTCGCCGACTACGATGAAGCGCGTTTCCAGAAAGAAGGCTTCCGTGTGGTTCCGCCTGCGGCTGTGCGTCAGGGCGCATTTATCGCTCGCAATACGGTGCTGATGCCATCTTACGTGAACATCGGTGCTTACGTTGACGAAGGTACCATGGTTGATACCTGGGCGACCGTTGGCTCCTGCGCGCAGATTGGTAAAAACGTTCACCTGTCTGGCGGCGTGGGCATCGGTGGTGTACTGGAGCCACTGCAGGCTAACCCAACCATCATCGAAGACAACTGCTTTATCGGCGCGCGTTCAGAAGTCGTTGAAGGGGTGATCGTGGAAGAAGGTTCCGTGATCTCCATGGGCGTGTACATCGGTCAAAGCACCCGTATTTATGATCGCGAAACCGGTGAAGTGCATTACGGTCGCGTTCCGGCGGGCTCGGTGGTTGTTTCCGGCAACCTGCCGTCTAAAGACGGGAAATACAGCCTGTACTGTGCAGTGATTGTGAAAAAAGTGGATGCGAAAACCCGCGGCAAAGTGGGCATCAACGAGCTGCTACGCACCATCGACTAATCCTGATTAGAAAAAGCGGGGGCAACCCCGCTTTTTTTATATCTTCTGGTGGCGGAAAAAGAACTTTTCGTTAATTATTCAAAGGTTATGTTGAGATTAAGGGTACCGCTATGTACGACAATCTGAAAAGTCTGGGCATTACCAATCCTGAAGAAATCGATCGTTACAGCCTGCGGCAAGAAGCCAACAACGATATCCTGAAAATCTATTTCCAGAAGGATAAAGGCGAATTCTTTGCCAAGAGCGTTAAGTTTAAATATCCTCGCCAGCGCAAAACGGTCGTCGCTGATGGTGTTGGTCAGGGGTACAAAGAGGTTCAGGAGATCAGCCCGAATCTACGCTATGTGATCGACGAGCTGGATCAAATCTGCCAGCGTGACCGCACCGAAGTCGATCTTAAACGTAAGATCCTCGACGATTTACGTCATCTGGAATCGGTCGTGACCAATAAGATCAGCGAGATTGAAGCCGATCTTGAGAAGTTGACACGCAAATAACGCGGTTTGTTGCCGGGTGGCGGCTTCGCCTTACCCGGCCTACCCATTGATGCGCGCCCGCCGCCACCCGGCTTTATTTTGCCTGATGGCACTACGTTTATCAGGCCGACAAAACAAATCCCGCCTACCGTTGTTCATCCAGTTGCAATGCCACATACAACAACAACCTATCGTCAAAACTCCCCAAATCCAGCCCGGTGAGTTCAGAGATTCGGTTCAGACGATACTCCAGCGTATTACGGTGGATAAATAACCATTTTGACGTCGCCAGCGGCTGTACGTTGTGGCGAAACCACGCCGCCAGTGTCCTGCGCAATAATCCGTTGTTATCCATGGATTTCAGTCGTGCTAACGGCCTCGCCAGCTCATTATCAATATCGACAACGCGCCCTTGCGACAACACCAGCAATGCACCTTCGTGCAATTCACCAATACGTTTGCGATCGCCGCTGCCGATAATACGCCCACGGGCATCCATTACGTTGATATTGGTATCAATGATGCGCATGGTCCGCGACACGATATCCTGTGCCATGTTGGTATCAAGATGCCAGCCATAAACCCTCCTGTGAGCGGAACTCAAGCATAGGGAAGATGTTAGCCTGCAACATTGTGCAGATGCACAAACAGACGGGGAGATATATGGAGTTGTGGGAAACTTCACAAAACGGAGGAGAACCCTTTCCCCAACGGGGAAAGGGCTTTGCGAGAGATTACTGCATCAGCAGGTAGATGGAGCTATCGCCACGCTGAATGTTCAGCGCCAGCACAGACGGTTTGCTGTCGAGGATTTTACGCAGTTCAGCGATGTTTTTAATCGCCTGCTGGTTTGCCCCAACGATCACGTCCCCTTTCTTCAGGCCAATCATGGCAGCCGGAGAATTGGCTTTGACGTTATTCACGACAACGCCCTTATCCTGGCCTTTATTACTCATCTCAGCACCTTCAATACCGCTGAAGATGGTGCTGGAGTCGACCTGATTCTGGCTGCTTTGCTGCAGCTCCAGGCTTACTGTCACAGGCTTGCCTTCGCGCAGCAGACCCAGGCTGATTTTGCTGCCAATCGGCATCGTCCCTACCTGAGCGCGCAGTGCGGCAAAGCTGCTGATCGGCTTACCGTTCAGCGACGTAATGACGTCACCCGCTTTAATGCCCGCTTTCGCCGCCGACGAGTTCGGCAATACCTGGCTTACGAATGCGCCACGCTGCGCATCAACTTTCATTGCTTTCGCCAGCTCAGAGCTCAGTTCGGTCCCCAGAATCCCCAGCTCACCGCGTTTCACCTGACCGTACTCAACCATCTGGGCCGTCAGGTTTTTCACCATGTTGCTTGGGATAGCAAAACCGATACCGATATTGCCGCCGTCCGGCGCAAGAATGGCGGTGTTAATACCGATCAGTTCGCCGTTCAGGTTCACCAGCGCACCACCGGAGTTACCCCGGTTGATGGCGGCATCAGTCTGGATAAAGTTTTCATAGTTCTCTGCGTTCAGACCGCTACGGCCCAGCGCAGAAACAATACCGGACGTCACCGTCTCGCCCAGACCGAACGGGTTACCGATGGCAACGGTATAATCCCCCACGCGCAGCGTGTCAGAGTCCGCCAGCTTAATCGCCGTCAGATTTTTCGGATCCTGAATCTGGATCAGCGCGATATCGGAGCGCGGATCTTTACCGACGACCTTCGCATCGAATTTACGGCCATCGCTCAGTTGTACTTTGATAACGCTGGCTTTGTCGACCACGTGGTTGTTGGTCACAACATAACCTTTTGCGGCGTCAATGATGACACCGGAACCCAGCGCCATGAATTTTTGTTGCTGACCGCCGCCGTTATCGCCGCCCTGCTGCACCCCGCCCTGACAGAAAGGCGAGCTCTGGAATGGCGAGCCATCCTGACAGAACGGAGAATCTTCACCGAAAAACTGCTGGAAGTTACGCGGCATACGCGGCGTATTCACCGTCGTGCTGCCTTCCACGTTAATACTCACCACCGATGGCATCACTTTTTCGAGCATCGGCGCCAGACTTGGCATCTGCTGGGCTGTTGTTGCTGAAGACGCCGTCTCAGCCGCCGTTGCAGACAGGGGGGACAACGCCAAACCTAAACTCAGAGCCAGTGCACTCATTGCTAATGTGGTTTTTTTCATGTGTTTCGATCTCGATTAACAGATAACGCAAAATTGCTGTGTACATCAGATTCGTTTTATAGCGCGAAGTTCCGGTATAAAGTTTCTGGAAACGGTAAATATTTATTGTTCATCTTTACAAAAGGTTGAATATTATTCAACCGCCATCAGTCGGCGATATTCATCCCAGGCATACAAATCGGTCATCCCGCTGATATAATCCTGGATCAGACGGCAGCGATAATAATATTCCAGCGTGGCGTATTCCGGGGAATCTGAGGCTAATTTACCCACCACTTCAACATAGGCCAGGCGGTGACGCGTAGAGAGCTTCTGGAATAGTCTGGACTCAATAGGAAAGCGTTTCAGTCGTTCGTTATCCACCAGCTCAGAAAAATCTAATAGCGACATTTTTAATAGCGGCTGATAAATCTCCAGCAAACCGCTGATCACCCGATATCCCTGTAATTCCAGCTGTTCGACATCCGGGTGGCTAAACACGTGTTTTACCGCGACATTCTTATATAATTCAAGCAACTGACTGAAGCCACTGGCATCTTCCAGCAATGCATGATTGAAATTACCGTCAAAGATTTGCGGCAAATTATCAATAAAGCGTTGGGCAGCATACGGCACCAGTTTATTAAGTGTATTCACGCGTAAATACATAAAAAACTGGTCTTCCGTACTGCGGCTTAATGAATTGGCGCGCGATTTCTCCCAGGCATTCTCAACCACCTGTGTGAACAGTGAGCCTTTTTCATGATGCCCCCAGGCTTCATAAAGATGATGATAAAGCTGCTCCACGCTGAAGATTCTTTTCTCAACAGCATCCTCAAGATCGGCCACACAATATGAAATATCGTCAGCCGCCTCCATAATCCACGCCAATGGATATCGGCTGTAAGGCGCCATTTCAAGCTCTTTACGTAACCGCTCAATATAGGGCTCTTCAGAAAGATAGTAGCCCGGCTTTTTCATTAAATAGGTATGTGAGGAAGGCGTTTCACCCCGCCACCAGGCGGGTCGCGTATATTTTAAAATACCGCCCACCTGCGCCCAGGTCAGATTCATTCGCATCAATGTATGAACCAGACGTATCCCCTGCGCATTCCCTTCAAACTGACATAAGTCCTGGCGCACTTTACGACGAAGATGATTCACTGACTCCTCACCCTCACGCAATCGCAGCGCGGCAACGACACAACGATCGTCACTGAGTGGCTGGCTTTCCGCATCTGCCGGGAACAAACGCTGGCGAAACCAGTCGTTAATCGCCGCCTCGCCAAAATGCCCAAACGGCGGATTGCCGATATCATGCATCAGGCAAGACATCTCCACGATGCTCTCAAAAGGACCGGTCAACTCATCAAGGCCGTACTTCTCTAATAGTTTCAGCTCTTTAAGGCGACTCAGTATCTCTTTAGCGATATAACGCCCAACCTGCTGCACTTCCATAGAGTGCGTCAGTCGCGTCCGCACCGCCGCATTGCGCTCAAGGGGGAACACCTGCGTTTTCTGTTGCAGACGGCGAATCGCGGGTGAGTTGATGATCCGACCACGATCGCTCTCAAAGATCCGTAGAATTTCATGCTCAGATTTCGTGCCCTGCGGTGAGCGATAACGACGGTGCCAGTTAATTTTATTTCGGAAATCGATCTGTGCCATGTTCTCTCCCGCCTGAGCAATGCGCTTCACCTTAAGCGCATGATAGACTATGCCCTCAAATCTGGCTTATCGCGAGTAAATCTATGAAAATCGGCATCATTGGTGCAATGGAAGAAGAAGTTACGCTGCTGCGTGACAAAATCGAAAACCGTCAGACAATTACCCTTGGCGGTTGTGAAATTTACACCGGCCAACTGAACGGAACCGAGGTTGCGCTACTGAAATCAGGCATCGGTAAAGTCGCGGCTGCGCTGGGCGCAACTCTGCTTCTCGAGCGATGCAAGCCAGATGTCATTGTTAACACCGGTTCTGCGGGCGGCCTGGCGCCGACGCTGAAAGTCGGTGACATCGTGGTTTCTGACGAAGCGCGTTATCACGATGCCGACGTCACCGCATTTGGTTATGAATTTGGTCAGCTTCCAGGTTGCCCGGCAGGTTTTAAAGCAGATGACAAGCTGATCACAGCTGCCGAATCCTGCATCGCAGAACTGAACCTGAATGCAGTTCGCGGGTTGATCGTCAGTGGTGACGCCTTCATTAATGGCTCAGTCAGTCTGGCGAGGATCCGCCATAACTTCCCGAACGCGATTGCCGTGGAGATGGAAGCGACCGCTATCGCGCACGTTTGCCATAACTTTAACGTGCCTTTTGTGGTGGTTCGCGCCATTTCTGACGTGGCCGATCAGCAGTCTCACCTCAGCTTTGACGAGTTCCTGGTGGTTGCCGCCAAACAGTCCAGCCTGATGGTGGAAACGCTGGTCCAGAAACTGGCACATGGCTAAATCATTATCCAGGGCGCTGGCCGCCCTGCTTCTCACTCTTCCGGTGTGGCTGTCTGCCGCGCCGCGCGTCGTTTCTCTTTCCCCCGCTAACACCGAACTCGCCTTTGCCGCAGGCATTACCCCCGTTGGCGTTAGCAGTTATTCCGACTATCCCCCGGAAGCGAAAGGCATCGATGAGGTTTCTACCTGGCAAGGGATGAATCTGGAACGGATTGTGGCGCTAAAGCCCGATCTGGTTATCGCCTGGCGTGGCGGGAATTCAGAGCGGCAGGTCAATCAACTGACCTCTCTGGGCATCGACGTCATCTGGATAGACGCGGAGACCATCGAGCAAGTTGCTGGCGCGTTGCAACAGTTGGCTGCCTGGAGCCCCGATCCCGAGAAAGCCAATCGTGCGGCGCAAACCTTGTTGGATGAGTATGCTCAGCTAAAATCTCAGTATGCAGAGAAACCGAAAAAGCGGGTGTTTCTCCAGTTTGGCATCAATCCACCCTTTACCAGCGGAAAAAACTCGATTCAGAACCAGGTTATTGAGCTTTGTGGCGGAGAAAATGTCTTTGCCGATAGTCGGGTTCCCTGGCCGCAGGTGAGTCGCGAACAGGTGCTGGCAAGGGCTCCCCAGGCGATCGTCGTCGCAGGAGATTCGGGCGAAATTCTCAAAATCAAACAATACTGGGGAAATCAGCTAAAAATTCCGGTTATTCCACTCACCAGTGACTGGTTTGAACGCGCAAGCCCGCGTATTATCCTCGCCGCAAAACAACTCTGTAATGCGCTTTCACAAGTGAAATAGAGCCAGGCCCCGCCAGGCTCTCAGTGGGGATTCGACAATGCTCGTCTATTGGCTCGATATTGTAGGCACAGCGGTATTTGCTATCTCTGGCGTATTACTGGCCGGAAAACTGCGCATGGACCCTTTTGGCGTTCTGGTTCTTGGCGTTGTCACGGCCGTTGGCGGGGGAACCATTCGCGATATGGCGCTGGATAACGGGCCGGTATTTTGGGTAAAAGATCCGACCGACCTGGTGGTAGCGATGATCACCAGCATGCTCACCATTGTGCTGGTGCGTCAGCCCAGACGACTGCCTAAATGGATGCTCCCGGTATTGGATGCCGTTGGCTTAGCGGTGTTTGTTGGTATCGGCGTGAACAAAGCCTTTATTGCCGGAAGCGGTCCACTGGTCGCCATCTGTATGGGCGTGATTACCGGCGTCGGCGGCGGGATTATTCGTGATGTGCTAGCCCGCGAAGTCCCCATGATTTTACGCACTGAAATTTATGCAACGGCCTGTATCATCGGCGGAATTGTGCATGCTACTGCGTATTATACGTTTGATATTCCACTGGAGACGTCCAGTATGATGGGGATGGTCGTGACGTTGCTCATTCGACTTGCCGCCATTCGCTGGCATCTGAAGTTGCCGACCTTTGCACTGGATGATCGCACCAGATAGCAAAAAGCCGTGTCTATGACACGGCTTTTTCATGTTCAGTACAATCAGATACTGAAGGACGAGCCACACCCGCAGGTGCTTTTTGCGTTCGGGTTGGTCACGACGAAACGAGAACCTTCCAGACCTTCGGTGTAGTCAACGGATCCGCCCACCAGATACTGCAGGCTCATCGGATCGACAACCAGACCGACGCCCTGTTTCTCAATGGTCATATCGCCATCGTTCACCTGATCATCAAAGGTGAAACCGTACTGGAAACCGCTGCAACCACCACCGGTGATATACACACGTAATTTCAGATTCGGGTTATCTTCATCAGCGATCAGGCTTTTTACTTTATTGGCTGCTGCTTCAGTAAATTGCAGTGGCAGCGCTACGTCATCACTCATTTTTTGCTCCAAACGACATTGGCAATTGGGCAAATTCTAACCCAATACTCTTGTCATTATCTAATACCCTGGTATTTCGTTCAAGTATTCTCGCCAGCGGTAACGCCCTGGCTTTTTGCCGCCTGCTCTGCGTCCTGCTTTGCCAGTGTGCGGGCAAGGATTGTAGAGTATAGCGGCTTTCCGCCCATAAATTGCGCTAACAGTGTTGCGCCAAGACAGGTAATAATCATTGGCAAAATGAGCTGATAGTTATCGGTCATTTCCAGCACCAGCACAATCCCCGTCAACGGCGCCCGCACAGATGCCGCCAGCAATGCCCCCATTCCGGCAATCGCAAACGTCCCCGCCTCAAGATGATATTGCGGGAAAAATACCGCCGCCGCCATGCCAAACGCGGTGCCCAGCAACGTCCCCAACGCCAGCATTGGCGCAAAAATACCGCCAGGCGCGCCGGATGAAAAACAGAGCAGCGTGGTAATGACTCGGGCGATAAAAATAAACAGCAGGAGTCCAACGCTGAAATTACCGGCTGCGGCAATGGGGATCAGGTTAAATCCTCCGCCGGCCGCCTCCGGTTTAATCAGCCCGAGAATACCGCACAGCCCGCCGATAGCGCCGCCCATCAATACCCATTTTTTGATATCGCCGCCATGAAAGCGTTGGAACATATCCTGGGTACGCAACACCAGGGTATTGAAGACCGGCCCCACGCAGCCAAAAACCATCCCGAGGATCAAATAGAGCCACAGGGTGTTAACCGGCGCATTCGACAGTTTCCCCACCTCAATGATCGGCGCTTCACCGTTGAAGATCCGAAACACGATGCTGGACATGATAACCCCAGTGAACACCGCCTTGATCGAAATAAGGTTGTAACGAAACTGCGGACGCATCTCTTCAATAATGAATAAAATGCCCGCCAACGGCGCGTTAAAAGCGGCAGACAGCCCCGCAGCCGCACCGGTTGCCAGTAACGTGTGGCGCGCTTCGGCGCTGCGCATGCGAAACACATCCAGCACCATGCGACCAATATTACCGCCGATCTGCACCGTGGGTCCTTCGCGTCCGAGCACCATCCCCGCGCCGAGCGTCCCCATACCTCCAACAAACTTAACCGGCAGGACGCGCCACCAGCGCACGGGACGCAGCTCTTCCAGAGCGCCTTCAATTTCTGGGATACCCGAACCACCGGCCTCCGGCGCAAATTTACGCACCAGAAAATAACCGACCATCGCAAGCCCGGCAGAGAGAATAAAGGCCAGCGGCCAGACCAACAGCGCATGGTCTGCGACATGGGCCAATGAGCCGAGACGCTGGTTCTGGACCCAGGTCACCGCTTTTTCGAATGCCACGCCAACCAACCCAGTGACAGTACCGACAACGGCCGCCATCAACAAAATCGCCAGCGGCGTTTTATCGCGCTCAACGAGTCGGCGGATCAGATCCCTGCGCCGTAAGCGCAAAACGTGCTGTGCTTCAAAAGAGGGAGTGTCTGTTTTCATCGGATGATCATTAATTGGTAATACAAATACAGAGACGGCATTCTACTCGTCCCAATGATGAAAATCCCCTGTAAATCGTGTTGTTTCAAATGCGGATAACTTTACTTAGAATAGCGGGCATTCACTTTTTCTACGAACCAGGAACCCATCCATGAGTAAGTCTGAAAACCTCTACAGCGCAGCACGCGAGCTTATCCCCGGCGGCGTTAACTCCCCTGTTCGCGCCTTTACTGGCGTGGGGGGAACTCCGCTGTTTATCGAAAAAGCAGACGGCGCGTATCTGTATGATGTCGATGGCAAAGCCTACATCGATTACGTCGGTTCCTGGGGACCGATGGTGCTGGGTCACAACCATCCGGCTATCCGTAACGCGGTGATTGAAGCTGCCCAACGGGGTCTGAGTTTCGGTGCCCCTACCGAGATGGAAGTGAAAATGGCGGAGCTGGTCACCAATCTGGTGCCAACCATGGACATGGTGCGTATGGTGAACTCAGGTACCGAAGCCACCATGAGCGCCATCCGCCTGGCACGCGGCTTTACGGGTCGCGACAAGATCATCAAATTTGAAGGCTGCTACCACGGTCACGCCGACTGCCTGCTGGTCAAAGCCGGTTCCGGCGCACTGACGCTGGGTCAGCCGAACTCACCGGGCGTACCGGCAGATTTCGCTAAACATACCCTGACCTGTACTTACAACGATCTGGACTCGGTTCGCGCGGCATTCGAACAGTATCCGCAGGAGATTGCCTGCATCATCGTTGAGCCCGTCGCAGGTAACATGAACTGCATCCCGCCGCTGCCGGAATTCCTGCCTGGCCTGCGCGCGTTGTGCGACGAATTTGGTGCACTGCTGATTATCGACGAAGTGATGACCGGTTTCCGCGTCGCGCTGGCTGGCGCACAGGATTACTACGGCGTGACGCCAGACCTGACGTGCCTGGGCAAAATCATCGGCGGCGGTATGCCTGTCGGCGCTTTCGGCGGTCGCCGCGACGTGATGGATGCGCTGGCCCCGACCGGTCCGGTTTACCAGGCGGGAACGCTTTCCGGTAACCCTATCGCGATGGCAGCCGGTTTTGCCTGTCTGACCGAAGTCGCCCAACCGGGGATCCATGAAACGCTGAATGAGCTGACCACGCAACTGTCAGAAGGTTTGCTGGAGGCAGCACAGGAGGCGGGAATTCCGCTGGTGATGAACCATGTTGGCGGTATGTTCGGGATATTCTTCACCGATGCCGAATCCGTGACCTGCTACCAGGATGTGATGGCATGTGATGTGGAACGCTTTAAGCGTTTCTTCCATCTGATGCTGGATGAAGGCGTTTATCTGGCGCCGTCAGCGTTTGAAGCGGGCTTTATGTCCGTGGCGCACAGCGTGGACGATATCAATAACACCATCGACGCAGCACGTCGGGTGTTCGCGAAGCTGTAAGTTTCGCTGCAAAATCGTAGGCCTGATAAGCGTCAGCGCCATCTGGCAATAAAATGCCGGGTGGCGGCTGACGCCTTACCCGGCCTACAGATACAACATTTAAGCGTGTCGCATGATTATCGGCTCTGCTTTCTCAACAGATAGATAAAGTACGGCGCGCCAATAAACGTCGACAACAATCCCGCCGGGATCTGATACGGGAACAGTACCATCCTGCCGCACCAGTCAGCGAAGACTAACAGCACGCCCCCCGCCAGCGCCGACATCATCATATGCGGCATCGTCCGGCGAAAACCTAACATCCGCGCAATGTGCGGTGCCATCAGTCCGACAAAGCTCAGCGGGCCAATAGTCATCGTCGCCGTCGCCGTCAGACACGCGGCCAACATCAACAAGCCAATGCGCGAAGGCGTCAGCGCCATCCCCACAGCCCGTGCGGTATCGCCGCCTAATGGTAAGATGGTCAGCCAACGACGGCACAGCGGCGCAATCGCCAGCAAAATCACCATCACGATCCCGGTATGCAGCACTTGCTCACCCGAGGCGTTATAGGTCGAACCCGAGATCCAGGTTAACACTTCCGCCATTCGCGGATCGCCGCTTGCCTGCAGCATCATCAATAGCATGGTGAATGCCGTACTGAGCGCCATCCCCGCCAGTAACATACGGTGTGGAGAGAACCCTCCGCGCCCCGCGGCGATCATAATGATCAGCAACGTCACTGCCGCGCCAAGACTCCCGGCAGGCAGTAACCAGCCGAACGCGTTTCCCGGAACCAGAAACAGCATTAATACCACGCCAAACGCCGCACCGGAGCTTACCCCCAACACTTCCGGGCTCGCCATCGGGTTTCCGGTCAGGCGTTGAATAATGCACCCGGCGACCGCCAGCATCACACCGGCAATCATAGCGGCCAGAATACGTGGCCAGCGCCAGGGCATTAACTCATCCAGCATTACGCCGCTGGCCCACGTCCAACCGTGCACATCACGTCCCAGTGAGAGCGCCACAATCACCACCGCCAGCAGCACCACGCCGCCTGCCAGCGCAAAACCCAGCACATGCTGTCGTTCGGCTGCAATCCTGTCATTCGCATTCATCGCCGGCATGCTCATACTGCGCAGGCGCGGAAGTAGCCACAGAAGCAGCGGCGCGCCAATCAACGCGGTTGCCGACCCGGTGGAGACTTCCATCCACACCCGCGTCAGCCAGAGAATAATTTGATCGGAAAGCCAGAGGATCAGCGCCCCAATCAGCGGCGCCAGCATCAGACGCGCCAGCAGACGCCGCGCACCGAGCATTTTCGCGAGCAGCGGCGCAAACAGACCGATAAAGCCGATAATCCCCACCGCGTTCACCAGTAGCGCACTGATCACAATCGCCAGTGACAGTACTGCCAGTCGCGCCAGCGACAAGGCCAGTCCCAGATTGCGCGCCACGCCGTCGTCTAACCCCATCAGGGTCATGGGGCGTAACAGCAGCAAAGTGAGCATCACCCCGCCCAACAACTGCGGCCACAGACGCTGCACGCCGCCCCAGTCCGTTTGCGTCAGCGTCCCGGAACTCCAGAGAAACATACTTTGCAGTTGATCATGATGGAAAAGGACCATCAGTTGATTGATTGCGCCGCAGTACAAGCTGACGACCAGCCCGGCGAGAATTAATGTCACCGGAGACAGACGTTTACCCCATGCGACGCCAAACACCACGGCACCGACGACACAGGCGCCCGCCAGCGCGGCGAATTGCGTTGTCAATGCGCCGGGGAGCGCCCACAGGGTGGTGACGGTGATCCCCAGTTGCGCACCGGTTGCCACACCCAACGTCGTCGGCTCCGCCAGCGGGTTACGCAGTACCTGCTGAAAGAGTACGCCCACCAGACCCAGCCCGGCGCCCACCAGCAAAGAGATCGCCAAACGCGGCAGCAAGCTGTAGTGGAACAACATCTGCTCAACCACATCAATATCGGGTGACCACACCGCCTGCAGCCACTGGCTACGCGGCAGTGCGATCGAGAAATTAGTCCAGGTTAGTCCGGCGGCGACAATCAGCAGCACCGCCAGAAATGATGCTGGAAACAGCGCAATACGTTTACTCACGACTTGCCTCCCAGCGCATTATCCAGAATACGAACAAAGCTCATAGTGGAAAGCGTTGCACCATAGAACCAGACGGCGGGCACCTGCTGAAAACGCCCGGCACGCACAAACGGCATAGCCTGCCACAGCGGTGTGGCGATCAATGCGTCCATCTCACGGTGATTACCGTGATCAAAGCAGATAACATCAGCCTCTTTATAGGCTGCCAGACGATCAATCCCCACCACGGTGCTTCCCCAAAAATTGGTTTCACCCTGCCAGGCATTACGAATGCCATACTCGTCCAGCACCGGTTGAAAGAGGCAATTCGGCCCGAAGATCAGCATATGACGCGAATCCAACAGGCTCGTGATCAGCAACGGTCTCTCCCCGCGCTGCGTAAAGCGAGTTTTCTGGCTTTCAATAAAGCTGTCGAACTCCGCCAGATGGCGTTGGGCTACGGGTTCTACATTGAGAAGTTGCGCCATCTCCGTGAGCGACTGGCGCGCCACTGCTAAGGGATTTTTGCCGTCACTGAAGTTAAACCCACGCCCTGGCGCAATACGTGCCAGCTTCTCAGGTGAAGGGCCGTATCCTGCCGACCAGACCATAAATGAGGGGTTCATTTCGGTCAGCAGTTCCAGATTAGGCTCCGTACGCAGACCCACGTCAATAACGGAATCCGGCAACGGCGGTTCGTTAACCCACAAACGGTAGTTAGGAATATCCGCCACGCCGTAAGGCGTAATACCCAGCGCCAGCAGAAGCTCTACTGGCAGCCATTCCAGCGCCACGATACGCTGCAAGTCGACTGAGGCGGCGCGCGCCTGCCCCATTTTCCAGAGCAACGGAGAAAGCGCCATCGCGGTTAATAAGCGACGGCGAGAAAGAGGATATAAACCACTCATTAATAAACAAAACTCACAGGTGCGGCGCCCGCAGGGTGCGGTAAAATCCCCATCGGGATGCCGTAAATCTGTTCCAGCGTTTCACCACGCATCAGTTCGGCGGGCGTTCCCTGCGCAATCATTTCACCGCCACGCAGCGCGACCAGATAGTCGCAGTAGCGCGCAGCCATGTTGATATCATGAAGCACAGCAATCACGGTCAGGCCGCGCTGCTGGCTTAAACGGTGTACCAACGCCAGCACATCAACCTGATGCGCAATATCCAGCGCCGAGGTGGGTTCATCAAGCAACAGGCAGCGGCTATCCTGCGCCACCAGCATCGCTATCCATGCCCGCTGACGTTCGCCACCGGAAAGACTATCCACCAGCCGATGCGCTAACGGTTTTAAGCCGACCAGCGCAATCGCTTCTTCCACTTTCTCTCTGTCGGCCACGCCAAAACGCCCCAATGCGCCATGCCACGGATAACGCCCAATCGCGACAAGTTCACGCACCGTCATCCCTTCAGCCTGCGGCAACTGCTGCGGCAGGTAAGCGACTTTGCGCGCAAACGCTTTGCTGCTCCAGTTTTCCAGCGGCTGACCGTCCAACAAAATCTCGCCTTCCGAAGGCGGCTGATGTCGCCCCAGCATTTTCAGCAGGGTGGATTTACCTGAGCCGTTATGCCCGATAAGTCCGGTCACTTTGCCGACAGGAAAGGTCAGAGAGAGAGGATGCAGCAGCGTGCGTCCAGGCACGCGAAAGGAGACTTTGCGCAACGCAAACGTCGTGTCGGAATGGGTTGTGTTTTCCTGCATAGCGGCCAACTTGTATAGCGGGCACGGAAAACCGTGCCCTAAGAGAAATTAGAAACGGAAGGTTGCGGTTGCAACAACCTGACGTTCCGCGCCCCAGAAGCAACCATACGTGTTGAAGCAGCTGGCGACGTATTCACGATCAAGCAGGTTGTTGACGTGGAGCGCCACGTTGGAACCCGCCATACCCACGCGAGCCAGGTCGTAGCGTACTAACGCATCCATAACTGCATAACTCCCCACTTTAAAGGAGTTTGCCGGGTCACCATAGCTTGAGCTGCTAAAACGTCCCCCGGTACCCAGCGTCAGACCAGACAATGCGCCATCATAAAAGGTGTAATCCCCCCACAGTGACGCCATATGTTCCGGCACCTGTGCAGGCGTGTTGCCTTTGTATTTGGTGTCCGTCGTGTATTCAACATCGGTATAAGTGTATGAACCGACGATGTTAACACTCGCTGACAGCGCCGCTTTCGCTTCGATCTCAACGCCACGCGCACGAATCTCGCCACCGTCAACCGAGAAGAATGAACCCGACGGATCCGCCATCAGGTTGTTGGTTTTCGTCAGTTGATACAGGGCACCGGTAATCACGATCGGGCGATCTTTCGGTACATACTTCACGCCGACTTCGTACTGTTTGCCTTTTGAAGGGGCAAACAGATTACCTTGCGCATCAGTCTGTGAAGACGGTTCAAACGATTCGCTATAGCTGAAGTAAGGTGTCACACCGTTATCGAACAGGTAGTTTACACCGCCACGCCAGGTGAACTGGTTGTCATCACGCTCTGAGGTCGTGCCGGAAACGCGGTTAAACGACTCCTGATCGGCCCAGTCATAACGACCGCCCAATGTTACCAGAACTTTATCCCACTGAGCCTGATCCTGAATATACAAACCCGTCTGTTTCTGCTTGTTCAGCACCTGATAAGGACCAGAGGTGGCCGGATCTTTCGAATTAAAATCGAAATCGCCGTTCACTGGATTGTTCAGATCCAGCAGCGGAACCGAGTCGTCATAACCAAACCAGGAGTTGATGTCATTACGCATACGCATAAAGTCAACGCCAGTCAGCAGGACATGGTCGACGTCGCCGGTCGCAAAGTTACTCTGCAACTGGGTATCCACAGCGAAGTTCTGTAATTTTTCATCATCAACAACGTACTTACGCGCGAGGTAGTGGCCTTTGTCTTCCGGAGCAAGCGCCGCACATTGTTTGCTGCCCGCGTTCGCCGGGTCGGTGCAGACGCCATAGCCGTAGACACTGTTTTGCGAGGTTTTATTTTCCGCAAAGCGCAGGTTCTGACGCACGGTAAAGGTGTCGTTAAATTCGTGATCGAAGCTGTAGCCCACCATTTTCTCGTTACGAGAGTAGGTATTGTTGTCAGCACCTTCGTTGAAATCGGTAGGCAGACGCTTACCGTTCGGCAATTCAGACACGGTCCCCTCTTTTGGCAACCAACCGTAGTAACCGGTCTCCGGCTCGTTCTGGAAGTAAGAGAGGAAGGTGAAGTTGGTTTTGTCATCCGGACGCCAGGAGAAAGACGGCGCGATGGTATAGCGCTGCTCTTCCGCGCCCTGCTGCTGCGCATCGGCGGAACGCGCCAGGCCGGTTAAACGATAGGAGTAAACGCCATCGTCATCCAGCGCATCGCTGAAGTCAAACCCGGTCTGGAACAGGTTGTCGGTGCCCATTTTGAACTGAACTTCTTTCAGGGGCTCCGTGGTTGGACGCTTGCTGACCATGTTCAGTAAGCCGCCCGGGTTGCTCTTTCCGTACAGAACGGAAACCGGACCGCGCATCACTTCAGCGCGCTCCAGCATATAGGGGTCGATCACCGCATCGTTGTAGAAGTTACCCTGCATCTTCAGGCCATTCAGATAGTTATTCTGGCTTTGGCCATCGGCGGCGAAACCGCGGATAATCAGGTAATCATAGGTGTTGGACGCGCCACGGGTGCCCACGGCAACGCCAGGCGTGTAGCTGAGCGCCTCTTTTACAGATTTAGGCTGATGCAGCGCCATCTCTTCGGCGGTCACCACGGAAATAGACTGAGGCGTCTTTTCAATCGGGGTATCCGTTTTGGTCGCCGTAGCGGACTGTCGTGCTGCGATGGTGGCTGCGGGCCCCCATGCGCTTTCTTGCGGAGCAGGTGCGGCAGTAACAGTAATGGTTTCTTCTTTCGGTTGAACCGCTGCCTGTGCATAGACAGACATGCCGCTAACCGCTGTGGCTACTACGACTGCGATTTTACGCAGCGAGTAGGTTGGCTGAGCAGTTTTGAAACGCGCCATTGGTATATCTCTGATGAAAAGTGAATGATAACGTGAACGAGAATTATTATTATGCCGCAGCATAATATTCGAAATACTGGCGAGATCGCAAGCGATACGCGACCCTAAGAAAACTGAGGGGTTAAGAAATAACCAGATGAAAAGAAGGGGTTAATAAATCAGGTGAAATCGCCTTGCCGTACGGCAAAAGAAAACCCGCCGAAGCGGGTTTTGAGGGCATCAGTTACTGCCAAACATATCCTTTATCCAGCCTGCGACGCCGTCACCGTCTTGCTTCTCCTGCTGTGGCGGTTGCTGTTGTTGCTGCTGCGGTTGAGAGGACTGATCAAACGGATTGCCCGTTTGCGGTTGTTGCATCATCTCGCCCTGCTGGCACAGCGCATCCGGATCGGTAGTCCAGACCGGGAGCGTACGCATTCCGCCGCCGCACACAAAGTTGCCGTCGTAATCCACGCCCATGTCCACAATGTCTTCCGGTGGTGTTAGCACCAGCGGAGTTGGCGTCTGGTTGGCCAGGTAACGCTGATAAATCGACATCGCACCGCTAGCGCCGTACAGTTTGGTTGGCTGGTTATTATCACGGCCCACCCAGGTAATCGTGACCTGGCTACCGTCAATACCGGCAAACCAGGTATCCACGTTATTGTTGGTGGTCCCGGTTTTACCTGCCAGATGCAGTCCCGGATATTTCGCGCCCAGCTGACGTCCGGTACCACGCTGTATAACCTGCTGCATGGTCCACAACGTCATATAGGCCGCCTGTGCCGGAACCGCGCGTTCCGCCTGCGGGAAGCTCTGATAGAGCACCGAGCCATCTTCAGCAATCACCGAACGTAACGCCGACAACGGCGCACGGTTGCCGCCGCTGGCGATCGTCTGGAATGCTTGCGCGACTTCGATTGGCGTCAGGTTCAACGCCCCGAGCAGCATCGCTGGCACCGGATTAAGCTGATCTTTCGGCGCGCCCAGCTTCAGCCAGGTATCGGTGACGGCAGGCAGTCCCAGCGCCATCCCCAGATTTACCGTCGGCACGTTCATTGAACGCGTCAGGGCATCCACCAGCATCACTTTACCGCTCTCGCTGTAGCGACGGTCATCGTTCTGCGGCGACCAGACCTGGCCGTTTGGCTGACGCAGAGCAATCGGCGCATCGGCAATCCAGGTATTGAGACGATACAGTTTCGGCTGACTGAGCGCGGTCAGGTAGGTCGCCGGTTTCGCCAGCGAGCCAATGGAACGACGCGCCTGCATTGCACGGTTATAACCGGCAAACTGTGGTTCAGCCCCGCCGACCATCGCACGCACTTCGCCACTGAAGCGGTCAACCACCACGATGGCCGTTTCCAGATCGCTGAGTTTGCGCTGTTTCTTCAGTACCGGAATCCCTTCAACGGCGGCTTTCTCAGCGGCATCCTGCGCCACAGAGTCAAACGTCGTGAAGATCTTCACCCCGGAGAGGTCTTTAACCTTGTCGCCCAGCTTCGCCTGCAACTCCTGGCGCACCATCTGCATGAACGCCGGTTGCGGGGAGATCACCCCGCCGCGCGGCTGCACGCCCAACGGACGCGCGCTCAGCATTTCGTAAAGTTCCTGGTCAATGACCTGCTGCTGTTGCAGCAGACGTAACACCAGGTTACGACGCTCCAGCGCCAGTTTCGGGTTACGCCACGGGTTATAGATGGACGCCCCTTTCACCATCCCCACCAGCAAGGCCTGCTGATCAAGACTCAGTTCCTCAACCGGACGACCAAAATAGTACAAACTCGCCAGCGGGAAGCCGCGAATTTCATTGTCGCCGCTCTGACCGAGGTACACTTCGTTCATGTACAGTTCGAGAATGCGGTCCTTGCTGTAACGCGCATCCATCAGCAGCGCCATATAGGCTTCGTTGGCTTTACGCCAGTAGGAACGTTCGCTGGAGAGGAAGAGGTTTTTTACCAGCTGCTGAGTCAGCGTACTCGCCCCTTGCACCGTACGTCCGGCGGTCAGGTTCGCCAGCACCGCGCGTCCGATGGAGTACAGGCTGACGCCATCATGCTCATAGAAGTGGCGGTCTTCGGTCGCCAACAGCGTATCCACCAGCAGATCCGGGAAACCGTTACGCGGTACAAACAGACGCTGTTCGCCGTTCGGTGAAGAGAGCATGGTGATCAGGCGCGGATCGAGACGGAAGAAACCGAACTGGCGGTTGTTGTCCATGTTCTCGATGGTGTCGAGATGATCGCCATCAAACGTCAAACGCGCCCGTACCTGCCCTTCTTTGCTATCCGGGAAGTCAAACGGACGACGAATCATCTCAATGCTGTTCGCCTGTACGGTGAACTCGCCAGGGCGCGTCATTTTCGACACCTGACGATATTGCGTCGCTTCCAGCAACTTCACCATTTCGTTTTTGCTGACCGGCATTTCTGGCTCAAGGTTTACCATGCGGCCATAGACTGCCGCGGGCAATTGCCAGACTTTGCCATCAATACGGCTACGGATTTTTTGATCCAGATAGACGCCGTAAATGGCAATCAGCACCACAAACACAATCGACAGTTTTAGCAGCAGCCAGACCCAGCCGCGCTTACCACGAGGCTTACCGCCTTTGCCTTTACCCTTACGCGGCATCGGTTCTTCATCCTCATAGTCATCATCATAATCGTCGTCATACTCTTCATCTCTGAGTCGACGACGGCTCACCTTTTGTTTCACCGGACGCGTCGGTTTCCCTTTACGCCCGATTGGCTCGCGGTCATTCCCCGCCATGCTTTTTCTCCGCTACGTTCAGGCGCAAAGGCCTGATTCTCTGTTCTTCCGCCAGAGGACAGAAGAAGAAATCTCTCAATTTTTGCCGCTCTTGTGCCGGATGGCATCCGGTCTACAAATACTACGAATACTTTTTGGTGCGCCGCGTCGGCGCGGTATTCGCCGGATCGTCCGGCCACACATGTTTGGGATAGCGTCCTTTCATCTCCTTTTGCACCTCACGGTAGGCGCCCTGCCAGAACGCGCTTAAATCCCGCGTGATTTGCAGCGGTCGCTGCGCCGGTGATAATAACTCCAGCACCAGCGGAACGCGCCCCTGAGCAATAGTAGGTGTTTGCGCTTCCCCAAACATCTCCTGCATTCTGACGGCCAGCGCAGGCGGATTATCGTCATGATAGCGAATGGCTATCCGGCTTCCCGTCGGCACAGTGTAATGCGCGGGCAGTTCACTATCCAGACGTTGCAGCATAGACCAGTCCAGCAAACTGCGTAACGCCAGACCCACATTCACGGCCTTCAGCCCACGCAGTGAATGCACACCGGTCATCTGCGGCAGTAACCAGGATTCCAGGCTAGCCAGCAAAGAGGCCTCATCCACGGCAGGCCACGCGTACTCCGGCAGCCATTTTGCCGCGCAGTGCAAACGCAGCCGTAGCTGCTCTGCTTCCGGCGTCCAGTTGAGCACACTTAAGCCTTTATCGCGAATGCCATTCAGCATCGCCTGATGCAGTTCGTCTTCAGAAGGTTTGGCAAGCGGCTGAACTTTTACCGTCAGTTGCCCGATACGCAACCGTCGTAGCGCCTTCAGCGTGCCTTGCGCATCATCCCACTCAACCGTATCGGATTGCTGCAAGAGTGCAGGACACGTCTGGATCAGCGCGTCGATCTCCAGCGGCAGCGCCAGCAAAATACGCGCATCCGGCGAGGCGCTTCCTTGCAACAAGAGCGGCGCAATCAGCCACTCATGGCGACCCAGCGCGTCATCGGCATCCAGTTTTGCCCCCATCCCGTTCGCCAGTTGGTAGCGTCCGTCCAGCCCGCGCCGACGCGCAATGCGATCGGCAAATGCGTGGGCAAGCAACGGAGCAATCAGACGACTGTCCGGTTCCGAGGCGCGCACGTTGAGGCGTTTCAGAAGTTGCTGACTTCGCTGTTGCCAGCCAGGATGATGACGTGAAAACGCGACGCTTAAATCGCTGCTCCCTCCCCGCGGCGGCTCTTCAAGTATCGCCGCGAGCTTCGCCGCCGTTGCGGCTTCACTGCTGTTGCTGGCGCTCACCAGCATCGCCGCCAGTCGGGGATCGTTGCCAAGTGCCGCCATTTTTTGACCGGTTGCGCTCAGGCGATCGCCCTCGAGCGCGTTCAGCATCTGTAACAGCCGCTTAGCCGCCAGCAGATGGTTCGCGGGCGGAAGATCTAACCAGGTGAGCTGGGCGGGATCGTGACATCCCCACTGCAACAGCTCCATCAGTACGCCCGACAGATCGCTTTGCAAAATCTCCGGCTCGCTTTGCACCGCCGCTCTCTCTGCTTGATCTTTAGGCAGAAGATGAAGACAGATTCCCGGTTCCAGTCGCCCCGCTCGTCCCGCCCGCTGCGTCATGGAGGCCTGGCTGACGCGCTGGGTTATCAGGCGCGTCAGCCCCGTTCGTGGGTCAAAACGCGCCACCCGCTCCTGCGCGCTGTCCACCACCAGGCGGATCCCTTCGATCGTTAAACTGGTTTCGGCAATATTGGTTGCCAGTACCACTTTGCGCATACCGGCTGGCGCTGGCAAAATGGCTTTCCGCTGGTCATCCAACGACAATGCTCCGTAGAGCGGGCACAGCAGAACATCGCTCCCCACGCGCGAAGTCAGGTGTTCCTGCACGCGTTGGATCTCCCCTACGCCGGGTAAAAACAGCAGCAACGACCCCGACTCGCTGCGCAATAAATCCGCCGTGGCAATGGCCACAGCCTCATCAAAACGCAGTTGAGCCGCCAGTGGCTGGTATCGACGTTCGACAGGAAAGGCGCGCCCTTCGGAGACCACCACCGGCGCATCCGGCAGCAGTTGTTGTAAGCGGTCGTTATCCAGCGTCGCGGACATGATCAGCAGTTTTAAATCGTCGCGCAGCCCCTGCTGTACGTCCAACAGCAACGCCAGCGCCAGGTCAGCCTGCACACTGCGCTCGTGAAATTCATCGAGGATCACCATCCCGATGCCGTTAAGCTCCGGGTCGCGTTGGATCATTCGTGTCAACACGCCTTCGGTGACCACTTCAAGCCGCGTCTGTGGCCCCACGCAGCTTTGTGCCCGCATCCGGTAGCCTACCGTTTCACCGGTTTTTTCGTTCAGGAGTTCCGCCAGTCGCTGCGCCACATTGCGCGCCGCCAGACGGCGTGGTTCCAGCAGGATAATCCGCCCCTGGATGCCTTTATGCGTCAGGAACTGCAGCGGTAGCCAGGTTGATTTCCCGGCGCCGGTCGGCGCGCTCAGTAAGACCTGGGGGGCGCTATCAAGGGCAGTGAGCAGTTCAGGCAGTACGGCGGCTACAGGCAACGACGTCACAAATGACTCCAGAGGGTTAACTTTCTTCGCGCTGCATTGTAGCATCGCGTTAATTCATAACCGAGTACCCATCATGACTGAGCCAAAACGGCTGTTCTTTGCGATTGAATTGCCCGGCCCTGTTCGTGAGCAAATTATCACCTGGCGCGCCGCCCATTTTGCCCCTGAGGATGGTCGTCCGGTGGCCAGCGTAAATCTGCATCTGACGCTGGCCTTCCTGGGCGACGTCAGCCCGGAAAAACAACAGGCGCTGTCACAACTTGCCGGACGCATTCGTCAACCGGGGTTTACGCTCAAACTGGATGACGCGGGCCAGTGGCTACGTTCGCGCGTCGTCTGGCTGGGGATGCGCCAGCCGCCGCGGGGACTTCTGCAACTGGCCAACATGCTGCGGGCGCAGGCTGCGCGTAGCGGCTGTTATCAGAGTCCTCAACCTTTTCATCCGCATATCACCCTGCTGCGCGACGCCAGCCATGCCGTAGCGATTCCACCGCCAGGTTTCTGCTGGTCGTTTCCGGTGACAGAATTTTCCCTTTATGCCTCTTCATTCGAGCGGGGACGTACGCGATACACCGCTCTGCAACGCTGGACGCTTGCCGAATAACCAAGGAACTCAGATGAAATTCTCTCCCCCTTTACAGCGCGCGACGCTGATTCAGCGCTATAAGCGTTTTTTAGCCGATGTGATCACGCCAGACGGCACCGAATTAACGCTGCATTGCCCTAATACAGGGGCAATGACCGGCTGTGCGACAGCAGGCGATACCGTTTGGTATTCGGCGTCAGAAAATACGAAACGAAAATATCCTCATACCTGGGAATTAACTGAAACTCAGTCCGGGGCATTCATTTGCGTTAATACACTGTGGGCAAACAGATTAACGAAAGAGGCAATAGAAAATAACCACCTGCCGGAATTGTCAGGCTACAGTGTCTTGAAAAGCGAAGTAAAATACGGCGTCGAACGTAGCCGTATTGATTTTATGTTACAGGCAGATTCCCGACCCGACTGCTATATTGAAGTAAAATCGGTTACGTTGGCGGAAGAAGAGCAGGGTTATTTTCCCGATGCCGTTACTGAACGCGGTCAGAAACATCTTCGGGAACTGATGAGCGTAGCGGCTGCTGGCCATCGCGCGGTGGTGTTATTTGCGGTGCTGCACACAGCCATTACACGGTTTTCACCCGCGCGGCATATCGATGCAAAATATGCGCGACTCCTGATTGAAGCACAACAAAAGGGGGTAGAAATTCTGGTTTATAAAGCGGAACTTTCTGCCGAAGGCATGACTCTTAATGAACCGTTGCCCATTACATTGTAGTGGTAAAAACAACTGGTTAATTAGTATTCTGGCCGCGTGCGCAAATACGCTTTTCCTCACAGGGTTGTCAAGTGTTAGGTATAGATAATTGCTATCCGGAAAAGCATCTGCTATTTATAGCGACCTGATTTTTCCCCCGAACATGGGGATCGATAGTGCGTGTTAAGGAGAAGCAACATGCAAGAAGGGCAAAACCGTAAAACATCGTCCCTGAGTATTCTCGCCATCGCTGGGGTGGAGCCGTACCAGGAGAAGCCGGGCGAAGAGTATATGAACGAAGCCCAGCTGTCGCACTTCAGACGTATTCTGGAAGCATGGCGTAATCAACTTAGGGATGAAGTCGATCGCACTGTAACTCATATGCAGGACGAAGCAGCGAACTTCCCTGATCCGGTGGACCGTGCCGCACAGGAAGAAGAGTTCAGTCTTGAACTGCGTAACCGCGATCGTGAACGCAAATTGATCAAAAAGATCGAGAAAACGCTGAAGAAAGTAGAAGACGAAGATTTCGGCTACTGCGAATCCTGCGGTGTAGAAATTGGTATTCGTCGTCTGGAAGCGCGTCCGACAGCCGATCTGTGCATCGACTGCAAAACGCTGGCTGAGATTCGCGAAAAACAAATGGCGGGTTAATCCCGGCCATTTTTACCACCTTCAATCCAGGCGGGAGTCACTCCCGCCTTATTTTTTTATGTTTCTTAATCCATGACAGAGTCACACTATATTGGCCGCTTCGCCCCTTCCCCTTCCGGCGAGCTACACTTTGGTTCGTTGATCGCTGCGTTGGGTAGCTACCTACGGGCGCGTGCGCAGGGCGGCATCTGGCGAGTGCGCATTGAGGACATTGACCCTCCTCGTGAAGTTCCCGGTGCCGCAGAAACCATCCTGCGTCAGCTGGAACATTACGGTCTGCACTGGGACGGCGACATACTATGGCAATCTCAGCGCCACGATGCTTACCGGGAAGCGCTGGCCTGGCTCTTTGAACAAGGTCTGAGCTACAACTGCACATGCTCGCGCGCCAGAATCCAAAGCCTTGGCGGGATTTACGACGGCCATTGCCGCACCCTGGCCCATGGACCAGAACATGCTGCCGTGCGTATTAAACAGCAGCATCCCGTTACCCAGTTTTATGATGTGCTGCGCGGGGATATCCAGGCGGACCGTCATCTGGCGCAAGAAGATTTTATTATTCATCGCCGCGACGGCCTGTTTGCCTATAACCTCGCGGTGGTGGTTGACGATCATTTTCAGGGCATTACTGAAATCGTGCGCGGCGCGGACTTAATCGAACCCACCGTTCGACAAATTTCGTTGTACCAGCAATTCGGCTGGCAAGCACCTGACTATATTCATCTTCCGCTGGCGCTCAACGAACAAGGCGCTAAACTCTCCAAGCAGAATCATGCACCTGCGCTACCGCAAGGCGATCCGCGCCCGGTACTCATTGATGCGTTACGCTTCCTGGGTCAGAACGTCACGTTAGAATGGCAGGAGATGAAAGTGGAAGAATTGCTGCAAAATGCGGTGAAGAACTGGACGCTTGCGACAGTGCCTGCATCGTCTATTGTAAATTCAGCGTTCTCAAACGCGTCATGCTGAGCTATGATTAGCCGCTATTTTTTTGTCCTGATTGAAGTTTGACACTACCGAGGTGCACTATTTTTACCCGAGTCGCTAATTTTTGCCGCAAAGTGCTAAGTCGCGAAGAGAGCGAGGCTGAACAGGTCGTCGCCCGTCCACATATGACGGTAATCCCGCGTGAACAGCACGGAATTTCCCGCAAAGATATCAGTGAAAATGCCCTGAAGGTAATGTACAGGCTCAATAAGGCGGGTTACGAAGCCTGGCTGGTCGGCGGCGGTGTGCGCGATCTTCTGCTCGGCAAAAAGCCGAAAGATTTCGACGTCACGACTAACGCCACGCCTGATCAGGTACGTAAACTGTTTCGCAACTGTCGTCTGGTTGGTCGCCGATTCCGTCTGGCCCACGTTATGTTTGGCCCGGAAATCATCGAAGTCGCCACCTTCCGTGGTCATCATGAAAGCGGCGACACTGACCGCACCACGTCTCAGCGCGGACAAAACGGCATGCTGCTGCGTGACAACATCTTCGGCTCGATTGAAGAAGATGCACAACGTCGCGATTTCACGATCAACAGCCTCTATTACAGCGTGGCTGATTTTACCGTGCGTGATTATGTCGGCGGCATGAAGGATCTGGAAGACGGCGTGATCCGTCTGATCGGTAATCCGGAAACGCGTTACCGCGAAGATCCCGTACGTATGTTACGTGCTGTCCGTTTTGCGGCCAAACTCGACATGCGCATCAGTCCGGAAACCGCAGAGCCTATTCCACGCCTGGCAACACTGCTCAACGATATTCCTCCTGCACGTCTGTTTGAAGAATCGCTGAAACTTCTGCAGGCGGGTTATGGTTTTGAAACCTATAAAAAACTGTGCGAGTACAGCCTGTTCCAGCCGCTGTTCCCGACCATTACGCGCTATTTCACCGAAAACGGCGATAGCCCAATGGAACGCATCATCGCGCAGGTACTGAAGAACACCGACACCCGTATCCACAATGATATGCGCGTCAACCCGGCATTCCTGTTCGCCGCCATGTTCTGGTATCCGTTGCTCGAGATGGCGCAGAAAATTGCACAGGAAAGCGGTCTGGCTTATTACGACGCGTTTGCGCTCGCCATGAATGATGTGCTGGACGAAGCGTGCCGCTCGCTGGCAATCCCGAAACGTCTGACGTCCCTCACGCGTGATATCTGGCAGCTCCAGTTGCGTATGTCACGTCGCCAGGGTAAACGTGCCTGGAAGCTGATGGAACATCCTAAGTTCCGTGCGGCTTACGATTTACTGGCTTTGCGCGCCGAAGTAGAAAACAACACGGAACTGCAACGTCTGGTACAGTGGTGGGGTGAGTTCCAGGTCTCTGCGCCGCCTGAGCAAAAAGGCATGTTGAACGAACTGGATGAAGAGCCGGCCGCCCGTCGACGTCATCGTCGCCCACGCAAACGCGCTCCGCGTCGTGAGGGCAGTGCATGACCCTTGCGTATATCGCAATTGGCAGTAATCTGGCCTCTCCGCTGGAGCAGGTCAATGCGGCAATTCAGGCGCTGGGAGAAATCCCGGAAAGCCGGATTGTCGCGCTCTCCTCGTTTTACCGCACCCCGCCGCTGGGACCGCAGGATCAGCCCGATTATCTGAACGCCGCCGTGGCGCTGGAAACGACGCTGCTGCCGGAAGCGCTGCTGAACCATACCCAATGTATTGAGTTACAGCAGGGACGTGTCCGTAAAGCAGAGCGCTGGGGACCACGCACGCTGGACCTCGATATCATGCTGTTCGGCGATCAAGTGATTAACACTGAACGTCTGACCATTCCCCACTATGACATGAAAAACCGCGGCTTTATGCTGTGGCCACTGTTTGAAATCGCGCCTGAGTTGGTATTTCCAGATAGCATCACATTGCGCCAACAACTCACCCTTCTTGCAGCAGAAAAACCTGCTTACTGGTAATTTTGGCTTTCCGCTTAACATGTTCTGCGGACGCGTTAATCATTTCCTTAAAATAATTGCCCCCCTGACTGCGACTGTTAGAATGCCGGATAATGATACTTTTATGATCCGGAAATGTTATGAAACCGACCACCATCTCGTTACTGCAGAAACACAAACAAGACAAAAAACGCTTCGCCACCATTACTGCTTACGACTACAGCTTCGCCAAATTGTTTGCCGATGAAGGGCTGAACGTGATGTTGGTGGGCGACTCGCTTGGCATGACGGTACAAGGTCACGACTCCACCCTGCCGGTGACCGTCGAGGACATTGCCTATCACACCCGCGCCGTACGTCGCGGCGCGCCAAACAGCCTGCTGCTGGCTGACCTGCCATTTATGGCTTACGCCACGCCAGAACAGGCGTTTGAGAATGCGGCGGTGGTCATGCGCGCGGGCGCGAACATGGTCAAAATCGAGGGCGGTGCGTGGCTGGTGGATACCGTAAAAATGCTGACAGAACGCGCGGTGCCGGTTTGCGGACATCTGGGTTTAACGCCACAATCAGTCAATATCTTCGGTGGCTATAAAATTCAGGGGCGCGGCGATGCCGGTCAGGTGCTGTTCGATGACGCGCTGGCACTGGAAGCGGCAGGCGCACAGTTGCTGGTGCTGGAGTGCGTTCCGGTTGAGCTGGCGAAGCGGATAACGGAAGCGCTCTCCATTCCGGTGATCGGCATTGGCGCGGGCAATGTCACCGACGGGCAGATCCTCGTGATGCATGACGCGTTTGGTATCACCGGCGGGCATATTCCAAAATTTGCTAAAAATTTCCTGGCAGAAGCGGGCGACATCCGCGCCGCCGTGCGGCAGTATATTGCCGAAGTGGAGTCCGGTGTCTATCCGGGCGAAGAACACAGTTTCCATTAAGCTACGTTTGGATCGTGTAGGCCGGATAAGACGCGTCGTGTCGCCGTCCGGCATTTGTGCAGAGATGCCTTCTGGCGCTGCACTTATCAGGCCTACGGATAATCAGGCCACTAAAGGAGTCCTGTTGTGTTAATTATTGAAACCCTGCCGCTGCTACGCCAGCATATCCGTCGTCTGCGTCAGGAGGGCAAACGTGTTGCACTGGTGCCTACCATGGGCAACTTGCATGATGGCCATATGAAACTGGTTGATGAAGCCAAAACGCACGCTGACGTCGTGGTGGTCAGTATTTTCGTTAACCCGATGCAGTTTGACCGTCCGGACGACCTGGTGCGTTATCCCCGTACGCTGCAGGAAGACTGCGAAAAGCTGAACAAGCGCAAAGTCGATCTGGTATTTGCTCCCGCGCCTGACCAAATTTATCCGCACGGTACTGAAGGCCAGACCTACGTTGACGTACCGGGACTCTCCACCATGCTGGAAGGCGCCAGTCGCCCAGGCCATTTCCGCGGCGTTTCTACTATCGTCAGCAAGCTGTTCAACCTGGTGCAGCCAGACGTTGCCTGCTTTGGCGAGAAAGATTTTCAGCAACTGGCGCTGATCCGCAAAATGGTTGCCGATATGGGTTACGACATTGAAATCGTGGGCGTTCCCATCATCCGCGCCAAAGACGGTCTGGCTCTGAGCTCCCGTAACGGCTACCTGACGGCTGAACAACGTAAAATTGCGCCGGGCTTACACAAAGTCATGAATGGCATTGCCGGGAAATTACTGGCCGGAGATCGGGATTGTGAAGAGATGATCGCCATTGCCGAGCAAGAGTTGAACGAAAAAGGCTTCCGCGCTGATGATATTCAGATCCGTGATGCCGACACCCTGCTGGAACTCACAGATACCAGCAAACGTGCGGTCATCCTCGTTGCTGCATGGTTAGGTCAGGCGCGTCTGATCGACAATCAGAGCGTTGCATTAACCCAGTAGACAGGGGTTAAAAATCGGGCAATACTGCCTGGAATTTCCTGAAGCTGTTAGAAATATCAGCTTTGTTATCGTTATGGTAGAAAGGTAGACGTTATGATTCGCACTATGTTGCAGGGCAAACTCCATCGCGTGAAAGTGACTCAGGCGGACCTGCATTACGAAGGCTCTTGCGCTATTGACCAGGATTTTCTCGACGCGGCGGGCATTCTTGAGAACGAAGCCATTGATATCTGGAACGTCACCAACGGTAAACGTTTCTCAACCTATGCTATTGCGGCTGAACGCGGCTCTAAAATTATCTCTGTAAACGGTGCGGCGGCACACTGCGCCAGCGTGGGCGATATTGTGATTATCGCCAGTTTCGTGAGCATGTCCGACGAAGAAGCGCGTCGCTGGCAGCCAAAAGTGGCCTACTTTGAGGGCGACAACGAAATGAAACGCACGGCGAAGGCGATCCCGGTACAAGTTGCCTGAGCAGAGTTACCCCTGCGGCTGATTGCTGATCAGCCGTGACATGGTTTCCAGCGAATCCGTTCTTAAGATATACAGGCGTTTCAGTAAGAACGGATTATCCCCCGGCTTTACCTTCCCTTTCACCGTCGTGACCGCCATATGGAATCCCGCATCATTAGCCGCTTTTACCGCCGTGGCGTTATAGCCGCCGAACGGATAAGAGAGATAAAGTACGTGTGGGTTAAACTGCGCCAGCGCGCGGCGTGAACGTGAAAAATCCATAAAAATGTTGTGATAGCTGCGGCTGAGCAGAATCGGCCGATGATTACCGTCTACCCGGTGCAAAAAGTGCGTATGCGACTGGAAATCAAAGGTATCTCTGATCTCCTGCAGTTCAGAAACACTCATAAATTGCAGTGATTTGGGGTCCCATTTCTGCGGATGCCCCTTAATACGGGATGAAATGATAAAGGCTATCGCCTTAAAGCCATACTGCTTCAATACCGGATACGCATAGCGACTGACCGATTTCAGTCCATCATCAAAGGTAATGACTACCGCGCGCGCCGGCAGATTCATCTTATTGCGCACATACCCTTCCAGTTGGTACATCGTCAGCGTGGTATATCCCATGTCCCGCAGCCAGGTCATCTGGTTACTAAAAGCACGCACGGATGTCGTCGTCGAGGTATGGCGAAAACGGGTGTTCTCTTCATCGCGTAAAATATGGTGGTAGGTGAGCACGGGGATACCGTGATCTTCCTGCGCGTCCAGCGCGCTGACATAGGCAAGCCGGTTACCTACCCGTACCTGGTACCAGGTTTGGTTGAGTCGACCTTTTAACTTACTGATAATGGGATAACGTAGGTTTTCTGCGAGTATGCCGAAAGGCGCGCTTCCTGCATCCGGCGCATTATAGACGGGCGTATCCTTCCAGGTGACTAAGTTCTGGTTGCTGAGGGGTTTATTAAGATCGCCCAGACCATCTTCCACTTTCTGATGACCCTGCACTGGCTCCAGGTGGCCTTTATCGATAAATCCGGTGCCGAAGCCAAATTTGAATTCGTAATACTCTGCGGCAATGGGTTCAACAGAGATTATCTGTCCGGCACGAAGCGTTCCCACGTTCTTCATGTTGTTGCCAATCTGCGCCCAGATAGCGGCATCTTCCGTTGTTTGCATATAACGCGCAGGCAACGCAGCGTCAGCTCCCACTGAAACCAGCAGCAACAGAAGAAAAAGACCGTGTTTGATCATGAGAAATAGCCGGGACGTGAACACCCTGCCTATTGTAACAAAACCCTTCTCAATACCAACGGCTAATGCTCATACAAATCATGCAGCAACACAAAAGGAGGATTTTTTTGCTGCTGATGCCAGAGGCTCGTCACCTCTGATGTGCCTCGCGCGACGATGTGATTGCGAAACTCAACGCTGCTCAATGTCTCTCGCGACGACAGCATTTTTTCCAGCAATGGCAGAGTGATGCCGGAAATAACCTCGCACTGAGAATGTTTATGGCTCAACAATGACGCAACGCGATAAGGCGCAGCACCCGACGCGTCGGTTAAAAAGATCACGCCTTCGCCGGAGTCCGTTTGATGCAACGCGTCACACAGCATGCGGCTCAACATATTTGCACTTAATCCGCACCAGAAATTCACCGCGCGGCATTGCGCCTGCGGGCCGTGTTTCTTTTCCAGACGATACAGCAGTTCCTCTGCACGATCGTCATGACAGGTAATGACCCAACCTAACATTGCCTACCTCCTTAGCAAGCAAGTAGTTTATCAGGGGAATCAATAGGTAATGGTGACAACCGTCAAAGGATTCCCCTCCCAAAACGGGAGAGGAATGTGAAATCAGCTACGTAGCCCACGTCCACGCTGGATCAAATACCAGCAAAGCATGTAGAAAGCGACGGTGAAAATCACCAGTACGCCAAACGTAGTGATTAACGGAACATCATGAATACCGAGGAAACCATAGCGGAAACCACTGATCATGTAGACGATCGGGTTCAGATGCGACAGCCCCTGCCAGAACGGCGGCAGCAGCGTCAACGAGTAAAATACCCCGCCGAGATAGGTCAGCGGCGTCAGCACAAACGTGGGGATCAGGCTGATATCATCAAAGGTTTTTGCGAACACAGCATTCAACAATCCGGCCAGCGAAAACAGCACCGACGTCAATGCCAGCGTTAACGCAACAAACAGCCACGAATGAACCTGAAACGGCACAAAGAACAGCGAAATTGCCGTCACCAGCACACCGACGCACAGCCCGCGCGCCACACCGCCGCCGACAAATCCGGCAATGATGACATGTGTCGGTACCGGGGCAACCAACAACTCTTCAATGTTGCGCTGAAATTTGGCGCTAAAAAACGACGACGCCACGTTGGCGTAAGAGTTGGTAATCACCGCCATCATGATAAGACCCGGCACGATAAACTGCATGTAGCTAAAACCATGCATTTCACCTATCCGCGAACCGATCAAGTTGCCAAAAATAATGAAGTAGAGCGTCATGGTGATGACGGGCGGAACCAGCGTTTGTACCCAGATGCGCATAAAGCGATGGATCTCTTTGGCCCAGATGCTTTTCAGCGCGACCCAGTAAAGCTGCATCATGCGCGATCTCCTTGTTTTTCATGAACCAGTGAAACAAACAGCTCTTCCAGACGGTTCGCTTTATTGCGCATACTCAACACCTGAACCCCCTGCTCGCTGAGCTGGCTGAATACGCTGTTGATCCCCTGCTCGCGCAGCACTTCTACTTCCAGCGTGGCGGTATCCACCAGGCGATACTGATAACCTTCGAGCTTCGGTAGCGGGCTTTTTGCCGCCAGATCGAGAATGAACGTTTCTGATTTCAGCTTCGAGAGCAGGTTTTTCATTGAGGTGTTTTCCACCAGCTCTCCGTGCTGAATAATCCCGATATTGCGGCACAGCATTTCCGCTTCTTCCAGGTAGTGGGTAGTTAGAATGATCGTGGTGCCTTTGTCGTTTAAATCCTTCAAAAAACCCCACATTGAGCGGCGAAGTTCGATATCGACGCCCGCTGTCGGTTCATCAAGGATTAACAGTTTCGGTTCATGCATAAGCGCACGTGCGATCATCAGGCGCCGCTTCATCCCCCCCGACAACATGCGCGCGCGTTCGTTACGTTTTTCCCACAAATCGAGCTGCTTTAGGTACTTTTCGCTGCGTATGATGGCTTCATTTCGTTCGACGCCATAGTAACCCGCCTGATTCACCACGATCTGCTGGACGGTTTCAAACGGGTTGAAGTTAAATTCCTGCGGCACTAAACCCAGCTGACGTTTGGCATTGACCACATCTTTCGCCAGATCGTAGCCAAAGACGCTGACGCGGCCAGACGTTTTGTTTACCAGCGAGCTGATAATGCCGATCGTGGTGGATTTTCCTGCCCCATTCGGCCCCAGAAGCGCATAAAAATCACCCGCTTCGACTTGTAAATCTATCCCACGCAACGCCTGAACGCCGCCAGGATAGGTTTTTTTAAGTTGTTGAAGTTCCAGTGCAATGGTCATAAATTTTTACTTACCTTACGTTCCTACACTTTATATGTGGTTTAAATAATCCCGGAGTTGACCTATATTAGCCCAACGCGTTTATTTGGTTACAGGTCGTTAACCTCCATGAAAGACATAGATACACTCATCAGTAACAATGCACTATGGTCAAAAATGCTGGTGGAAGAGGATTCCGGATTTTTTGAGAAACTGGCGCAAGCACAGAAGCCGCGCTTTCTATGGATTGGATGTTCCGACAGTCGCGTTCCCGCAGAACGTTTAACCGGGCTTGAACCGGGCGAATTATTTGTGCACCGTAATGTGGCCAACCTGGTCATCCACACCGACCTCAACTGCCTCTCTGTCGTTCAGTATGCCGTTGATGTGTTAGAAGTTGAACATATTATTATTTGTGGTCACTACGGTTGCGGTGGTGTTCAGGCCGCTGTTGAAAACCCGGAACTGGGGTTGATCGACAACTGGCTGCTACACATCCGTGATATTTGGTTTAAGCATAGCTCCCTGCTGGGTGAAATGCCTCAGGAGCGTCGTATGGACACCCTGTGCGAGCTGAACGTCATGGAACAGATATATAACCTGGGTCACTCCACCATTATGCAGTCCGCCTGGAAACGCGGTCAGAAAGTGACGATCCACGGTTGGGCGTATGGTATTCATGATGGCCTGCTGCGCGATCTCGACGTGACAGCCACCAGCCGCGAATCCCTTGAACAGCGTTACCGTCAGGGAATTTCCAATCTCAAACAGAAACACATCAACCACAAGTAAGTTCACAATAAAATGCCGGGCGGCGGTGTCGCCTTACCCGGCATCTGGACCTGGCTTCGCGTAAGCCTGATAAGAGAAGCGCCATCAGGCGCTTCTTTTTTTGATTACTCGTCCAGCAGTACCACTTTCCCAACATACGGCAGATGGCGATAACGCTGTGCGTAATCAATGCCATAACCCACCACAAATTCGTCCGGAATAGCAAAGCCCACGTATTCGACCGGTACGTCCACTTCACGACGCGTCGGTTTATCCAGGAGGGTACAAATCGCCAGTGATTTAGGCCCACGCAGGCTCAGGATTTCACGCACTTTTGACAATGTGTTACCGGAGTCGATGATGTCTTCGACGATCAGCACATCTTTGCCACGAATATCTTCATCCAGGTCTTTGAGGATTTTAACATCGCGGGTCGTGGACATGCCGCTACCGTAGCTGGAGGCGGTCATAAAATCGACTTCATGAGATACCTGAACTTCACGGCACAGGTCCGCCATAAACATAAATGAACCGCGCAGCAGACCCACCAGCACCATATCACTGCCGCTGTCTTTATAATGCTCAGTAATCTGACGACCCAGTTCAGCAATACGTGCTTTGATCTCCGCTTCGGGGATCATGACTTCTACAGTATGTTTCATATCTCTAACCATATGATTTAAAAACAAATCACTCAATGCCTTCTCGGAATTGCACAGCATC
This sequence comes from Citrobacter sp. GW821-FHT02E08, assembly GCF_059421685.1. Classification (NCBI taxonomy): domain Bacteria; kingdom Pseudomonadati; phylum Pseudomonadota; class Gammaproteobacteria; order Enterobacterales; family Enterobacteriaceae; genus Citrobacter; species Citrobacter sp. GW821-FHT02E08. Next base: position 70,833 of record NZ_JBWKVL010000005.1, read on the forward strand.
GAAGCGCAAGGCACGCAGTATACCAGCAAAAGTAATTGTTCGCGGCATCCGTTAATAAGTCTAATTTTACAATTAGGATCGCGCCTCTTAAATCCAAAAACCGACTACCATAAAAATCAGAAAATTGAGATAACGTATTGTTATAGCAGGAAATAACACACGATGATCGCGGTTCGTTTGGCAAAAAAATAGGCGACTCATTGTCGCCTATGCACAGCCGGATGATGAAAAGTAGCTGCCTGTTTTTTACAAAAGCAGCGTGGTGACCCCACGCTGCTTTTCTGTTTTAACGGTTATCAAACGTATCGTTGGAGCCGTCATTTTCTGCGGCAACAGACACAACAACGTCATCAAAGCGCAAATCATTCACCGCAACAATGCGTCCAAACTCCCTGGCTTCAATCCGACAGTTGCTAAAACTAATGTTCTCCATCGGTTTTTCTGGGAAGGCGACCAGATCGAACGCGCGTGCCGGTAAAGCATAGTCGGCATCCAGAGTGGCATTAACGTGACTAATGCGGATATTACGCACTTTGGTCATCTGTAAATGCTCCGGGATCTGCCTTGCTACTGCCTGCCAGTCTTCTGGCAGTTCATCAATGTTGTCAAAGAGTTTGCGGTTGTAGGAATTGTGCCAATCCATAATCCAGGAAAATGGGAATTGCACGTTGTGCATCTGCAAATTTTCCACAACCACATCTTCCATGAAACCGCCACGTTCTTTCGACGACTTCATGCGCAACCCGCAATCAGAGTTCTCAAAGGTAATGTCATGCACATAGACATTCCGAATGCCGCCGCTGACTTCACTGCCCAGCGTCACGCCGTAGCCTGAGCGAATAAGACAGTTGTCGATTTCGATATGTTCCGCAATCTTACCGACCCGGTAACCATCGCCATCACGACCCGATTTGACGACAATACAGTCATCGCCGCACGACACATCACACCGGGTGACGCGTACATGGCTGGATGAATCAATGTCAATGCCGTCGGTGCTTGGCCCATGGTTATCACGGATGGTTAAACCACTCACCAGAACCTGGTTCGCATAGGTTATCTGTAAATTCCAGAACCCGGCACGTTCAAAGGTCAGATCAGAGATCGTGACGTTTTCTGCCTTGTAAATCAGGCAGGCGCGTGGGCGTTTAACGAGGTAGTCCGCAATCCAGCGCAGCCCTTTTTTGTCGTAATCGACGCGCAGTCCACTCTCTTTATCCGGACCACAATAGAGATCCCACCAGTGCGTACCCTGACCGTCAATCTTGCCAGGACCTGAGATCTCAATGTTGTTAACCTCAATAGCATTGAGTACTGCAGCGGGCCACATCATCTCAACGCCCGCGACCCGCGTTGGGATCTCCGGATAGTCAGAAAGATCGGTAGAACCCAGCAGGGTCGCGCCTTGCGCGAATTGCAATTTGCTCCCTTCTTTCAGAAAGAGCGAACCTACCAGGTAGTTCCCCGGTGAAATCACGACGGGAAGTCCCTGTTCAGCACCAGCATCAATAGCCCGTTGAATTGCCAGAGTGTCTTTCACAACACCATCACCCATCGCACCAAAATCTTTCACTTCAATTTGTACAGGCATTAATTCAGTCCTTCTCTCATTCTCGGGGTTATTTGCTAATACCATTTAATTTATTCAGCGTTTTTTCCATTTCGAGCGTTTGTTTACGGTTCAATGGATAGAAATAAATCAGCGTTATCGCAGCCAAAAACAGGCATAACGCAGGCAAAAGATTCGCCATCGCGTAAATATTTTCCTGCACGGCACTGCTCTGGACGATTCCCCCCTTTGAAGAGGATTGATAACCGATAATGGCCAGCATGAAGCCGCCAATTGCACCCGCACACGCCTGACCCACTTTGCGGGCAAAGAAGTTCACACCATAAACGGTGCCATCCTCGCGGTCGCCGGTGACATATTGGTGATAATCACAAACATCCGTCATGAATGCCCAAATCATCAGGTTGAAGAGTCCAGCACCCAGGGTCGCAAGGAACAGGAAGACCAGATAGGTTTTCGCATCCGTGATATGGCAGAAGTACATAACCAGATACATAACCACCGAAAAGAGCAGTGCGCCTACGCTTGCCTCTTTTTTACCAAACCGCTTCGTGAGCCAGGACGCCGATGGCGCAAGCAGGACCAGAGAACCGAAGGTAAACAGTAATGCGACAGACATCGCCTCTTTGTTGTGGAAGTAGTCATTAAACAGATAGGTCATGTTGGTACCAGAGAGCCCCTGGTTGATAACGATGAGCAAATCCACAATAACCAAAACAATCAAAGCCTTATTACGCAACAATCCTTTCAGTAAAACAGATACCGGCACGTTCTCTTTTGTCTCCACGCGCACACGTTCCGTCGTTAACTGGCACGTCAGTGTCAAGAAGATGAAAGCCAGCACTGAACATCCGATCGAAATCCAGAAGAAGCGCTCACCAGAAATAACCTGGCTACCGTCAACAAGGGTGGTATACATCAGGATAGGAATAAAGAAGCCGGTCGCCCCACCACCGATAGCGGAACCAATGCTGCGATACGTAGAGAGCGAAACACGGTCGTCCGGATTGGAACTGATAGCCGCCGACATTGCGCCATAAGGAATGTTAACGGTCGATAACAGCGCACCGTAGACAAAATAGGAGCCGCAGATGTAAATGATTTTCGCGGTATATGAAAATTCACTCACAAATGGCAGGAACAGCAATACCGCAACGGCGCAAAAAGGATACTTCATGCGACTAACCCAGGGGTTAAAACGCCCTTTGGCGGTTAGCTTAGAGGTATCGCATAAACGCCCCACGGCCACATCGACAAACGCATCAAAGAGTTTTGTCACAAAATAGAGTGACCCGACGATAACGCCAGAAATACCCAGAACATTGGTGTAATAAATCATTAAAAAACTGTTCACTAACCCAAGGATAAAACAGTTACCCAGGTCACCGCACATATAACCAAATTTATCTCTAAACCCGAAGGGCCTGATATTAATACTTTTATTACTTTCGATGATATGTTCATCTCGAACCGTCATACCAACTCCTTACACGTATTATTCACAAAAATTATGTATACATTCTGATAGTCTGGGTAATAGAAAGATGTACTATCGCTAACCATTTTTGGTACGACACATTTTCGCTGTAAAGAATAATTGGTATGACATCAAGATGGAGTGCTGGAGATCACACAATCTCAACAGCCCCTTTAACGACAGCACAAAAGGTATATATTTCAAATAAAATTGGTGTGATAACTATAATGCAGTAAAACCTGGCTACGCTTTGTAGAACTATACGTTTTACATATGAAATGGTTTCAGGAAATTAACAACACATATACATTCGCGGAAGTTATAGATGGATTACATTAATATCATTGGTTTTATTGGCGGCGGTTGCACTACCATTTCTTTTATTCCGCAGGTTGTTTTAGTGCTAAAAACAAAGTCAACGAAAGATATCTCGTTGATGATGTACTCCGTTTTTGTTTTCGGCATTTCTTTATGGCTGCTATACGGAATTTTGTCGGGCGCACTCCCCGTCATCATCCCCAATTTGATTACTTTCGTACTGGCAGGTTCAATTCTGTTTATGAAGATAAAAAACGAAATTATTCAAAAAAATCGATGATTGTAGCGCCAGGTAGTAAAGCGAGTATGGATAATGCCTGCTACTTTTACTACCTGGATAATGACAGACCAGACCTTTCCCCTGTACAGCGCCACAGAGATAAAATATCTCAGGCATCAGGTTGAGCCATTTTCGGAGTCGCGCACGCCGGCAAGCCGCGGGCGCGAAGTATTACTGAGTGGTAAATCCAAGCATCATTCCCGTATCTTCATGCTCTAACAGATGGCAGTGCGCCATATAGGCATGCTCTTTCGGGGCCTCATGATCAAACTTGACCAACACCTCGCTAACACCGCCTTCGACGCGTACTGTATCTTTCCAGCCCGTACGATGTGCTGCTGGCGTTTTGCCGTTTTCCGACAGAATACGGAACTGGGTACCGTGGATGTGGAATGGATGTAGCATCATGTCGCCCTCACCGGAGATGACCCAGCGCTCATACTGCCCTTTCGCCGCCGCAAACATCGGCTTGTTCATATCAAAAGCCTGACCATTGATCTTGTTGGCGTTATGGAAATCAAACTGCCCACCGTGATTCATATGCCCCATGTTGCCATGATTCATATTGCCGTGATTCATTTTTCCATTGCCCATATGCCCCATCATCTGCCCACTCTTCATCCCCGCCATCGCTTGATCGCCGTATTTTTGCATCAGCATTTGCATGCCCATCATGTCGAGCATAGGGTCCATGGCGAGTTGCAGCTTGCGTACCGTCAGGCCATCAAGGGACGGTAATGTCGGCATGCGGGTTAACGTATCCGGCAACGTACCAGAAGCGGTCACCACCAGCGGCTGGATGTGCATGACCGGGTGCGGTTGATCAAAAGGCGCAACCGCCATTCCCATCTGGCTGACCGGCAGAGTCACCAAATCAAACGTTTTGCCATCGCTGATATCCACCAGCACTTCGAACCGTTCCCCCATCAACATGGGCAGTTCATTCACTTTGACAGGCTCAGCCAGCAATCCACCGTCACTGGCGATCACATACAGAGGGCGGCCATCGCTGGCAGCGATGTTGAGCGAACGGGCGTTACAGCCATTGAGCAAACGCAGTCGTAGCCAGCCTCTTGGCGCGGCGTGTTGAGGGTAAATCGCCCCGTTGGTCAGCAATGTGTCACCAAACCACCCTACTGCGGCGGTCATTACATCCAGTTGGTAATTAATCTGTCCGTCAGCGGAAAACTGTTTGTCCTGGATTATCACCGGTACATCGTCGATGCCCCACTGCGTAGGGAGCAGCAGCTTACGAATCTCTTCATCTTCGATGAGCACCAGTCCCGCCAGCCCCATCGCGACCTGACGTCCTGTTTTTCCATGCTGATGTGGGTGGAACCAGCAGGTGGCGGCCCGCTGCTCAGGTGTGAACGTAACAGTGCGCGAACCACCGGCAGGAATAACGCCTTGCGGGCCTCCATCCACTTCACCAGGAATTTCCAGGCCATGCCAGTGTAATGTGGTCTCTTCAGCGAGCTGATTATGAATGTCGACGGTGACGGCTTTCCCCCTGTGCAGTTTTAACGCCGGTCCCAGCAGATTACCGTTGTAACCCCATGTCGTGGCCGTCTTGCCCGCGAATGCCGATTGCCCGGTTTTGACGATCAACTGTATTTTATTGCGTGCATCGGCGGTTAACAGATCGGGAATCGGTAACGCGGGGCGCGCGGCGGCAAAGACACTCCGGCTCCACAGTGGCAATGCAGATGCGACCCCAAGTGCGACAGAATATTTTAAGAAATCACGACGTTGCATTTTCACTTCCTTATTCTCAGCAGGCGGGACACAGCCTAAAACTTGAGCATAGACCCTCCCCCTACAGGAAGGTCAAGTCAGGGACTGCATCGAATGTAATAATAAAAGTCGTCGCCTCGCTCGCAGTATGCTAACGTTTAATTTCCGTGATGCAGTGGTAGAAGCAATGAAGACGTTTTTCAGAACCGTGTTGTTCGGCAGCCTGATGGCCGTATGCGCAAACAGCTATGCGCTCAGTGAGTCCGAAGCCGAAGATATGGCCGATTTAACGGCAGTTTTTGTGTTTCTGAAAAATGACTGCGGATACCAGAATTTACCCAATGGGCAGATTCGTCGCGCACTGGTCTTTTTTGCCCAGCAAAACCAGTGGGATCTCAGTAATTACGACACCTTCGACATGAAATCCCTCGGTGAAGACAGCTACCGGGATCTCAGCGGAATTGGTATCCCCGTCGCAAAAAAATGCAAAGCACTGGCACGAGATTCCCTCAGTCTGCTGGCCTACGTCAAATAAATTCCCCGATACCAGATTGCTGAAGTAATGACCGTGCAACACCGGTCATTGTTAGCTATGATGTTGCGCCCTTTTTCACGGGCGTCAACAATGGAGGTATCAACCAATGGCCGAAAATACCCCGTGGCATGAAACGCTACACGACCAGTTTGGTCAGTACTTTGCCGTGGATAACGTGCTGTATCATGAGAAAACCGACCATCAGGATTTGATCATTTTCGAGAACGCCGCGTTTGGTCGCGTGATGGCGCTGGACGGCGTGGTGCAAACCACCGAGCGCGATGAATTTATCTATCACGAAATGATGACCCATGTGCCCTTGCTGGCGCACGGTCACGCTAAACATGTGCTGATCATCGGCGGCGGCGACGGCGCAATGCTGCGCGAAGTGACACGCCATAAAAACATCGAAACCATTACGATGGTGGAGATCGATGCAGGTGTGGTCTCATTTTGCCGACAGTATTTGCCGAACCACAACGCAGGCAGCTACGACGATCCGCGGTTTAAACTGGTGATCGACGACGGTGTCAACTTCGTGAATCAGACTCACCAGACCTTCGATGTGATCATTTCCGACTGCACAGATCCAATTGGTCCCGGCGAAAGCCTGTTCACCTCGGCATTCTATGAAGGCTGCAAACGCTGCCTGAACCCTGGCGGGATTTTTGTCGCCCAAAATGGCGTCTGCTTCCTGCAGCAAGATGAAGCCCTCGACAGCCATCGAAAACTCAGCCACTACTTTGATGACGTTGGTTTCTATCAGGCCGCCATTCCAACCTATTACGGCGGGATCATGACCTTTGCCTGGGCGACCGACAACGAAGCCCTGCGCCATCTTTCGACCGAGATTATTCAGGCCCGATTCCACACTTCCGGTCTGAAATGCCGTTACTACAATCCGGCAATTCACACGGCTGCCTTTGCCTTACCTCAATACTTGCAAGATGCACTGTCCGCGCAGTGAATCTAAGGATGTGATAAAAATTGAAAAAGCTGAAACTGCATGGCTTTAATAACCTGACCAAAAGCCTGAGTTTTTGTATTTACGATATCTGCTATGCCAAAACCGCCGAAGAGCGTGACGGCTACATCGCCTATATCGATGAACTCTACAACGCCAACCGTCTGACCGAGATCCTCTCGGAAACCTGTTCCATCATCGGCGCAAACATCCTGAATATTGCCCGTCAGGACTACGAACCGCAGGGCGCCAGCGTCACCATTCTGGTGAGCGAAGAGCCGATGGACCCCAAACTTATCGATAAAACCGAACATCCAGGTCCTTTGCCGGAAGTGGTCGTCGCGCACCTTGATAAGAGCCATATCTGCGTACACACCTATCCGGAGAGTCACCCTGAGGGCGGATTGTGTACCTTTCGCGCCGACATTGAAGTTTCCACCTGCGGCGTGATTTCACCGCTGAATGCGCTGAATTACCTGATCCACCAGCTCGAGTCAGATATTGTGACGATTGATTATCGCGTGCGGGGTTTTACTCGTGATATCAACGGCATGAAGCACTTTATCGATCATGAGATTAATTCAATCCAGAACTTTATGTCCGAGGATATGAAGTCGCTGTATGACATGGTGGATGTGAACGTCTATCAGGAAAATATCTTCCATACCAAAATGTTGCTTAAAGAGTTCGACCTTAAGCACTACATGTTCCACACCAAACCGGAAGACCTGACAGAAACCGAGCGCAAAGAGATTACCGCTGCGCTGTGGAAGGAAATGCGCGAGATTTACTACGCGCGCAATATCCCTACAGTGTGACTGAATAGGGCAAGGACGCCCCTTTCTAACATGGGTTCGCCGGGAAGCTCAGCAGTACGGATGCAACTGACTCTTCTTCTGCAATAACCCGCAGCGCCGCGTCCCCCAATCGGCGACCGATAACCTCATGATCAACCGTAAAAAGACAAGGCGATGAGATGACCCTTGAGGAAAAGTCGCTGCTGGCGGCGGCGCACAGCATCGATTGTTCATTTAGCTCGCAGTCCGTTAACGTCGACAGGTAATGACTGGCGCCCATTAACAAAAAATCGTTTATAAAAATAATAAAATCAGGACGCTTCTTCTGCTGCATAAACTGGCGAGCGGCCATTTCGCCCGAAAACTCCGTCACTGAGCCATAGAAAATCAACGCCTCATCGACGTCGAGATTATTTCTGCGCATTTCCTCAAGGCAACCGTCCAGGAACTGCTGGCCGTGCATGCTATCTGCACCTAATGTGGCAACCGCCAGGCGCTGCGCCCCTTTACCCAACGCATAGCGAACGCAGCGCCGTCCCATCTCCTCGTGGTGAAAATCGACCCAGTTAAAATGGCCATTCAATGCAAGGCTCTGGCCCATAGTGACAAAGGGAAACTGCAATTCATTCAGTAACTCAATGCGTTCATCATTAATGCGGGTATCGGTCAGAATGATGGCATCAGCACGATTTTGCTCGATTATCTTGCGCAGTAACTGCCGCTCACCCTCACGGTCCGTCGTAATATGGATAACCGGATCGAGCCCGCTCTCTTTCAGGCTCGCCTGTAATCCTCTGGCAATGCGCATAAAAAAGGAGGCGGTATGGATATTGCCGCCGTCGGATGCGGGTAGCAGCAGGGCAACGACCCCGACCTTACCGCTGCGTAGATGCCGCGCGGAAGCGTTCGGTCGATAGCCAAACTTTTCAGCTGCAGCGAGGACCTTTTTCCGGGTATGACTGCTGATATCGCTTTTATTATTTAACGCCTTCGACACCGTTGCCGTTGAAAGACCGAGGGACGCTGCCAGTTCTTTAATATTCATCGTTCATTATGGACTAAATAGCTTCCAACAAGGATATTCCTGCCAATCTAAACCATTAATATTTTTATGACAATAAAAAAACCTCAACAGGTCAATTAATTGTGCAACGACGATCACAATTATGCTGAAAAGGCCATTGATAACAATATTTTTCAGATCTAGCATGAAACAATACGAAATCGATTAAGTATTTTTTTAAAAAGCGCCACTTATAACTTAACCGCTGACAAAGGTCGTCTCCAATGCAATTAGATAACACCCTTTCAGTCTCAGCACCACGTAATAAAACCCGACCGCAAGTTATCTGGATATGTCTGCTTGCCGCGCTGGCTGGCCTGCTGTTTGGTCTGGATATCGGCGTCATTTCCGGTGCCCTGCCGCTTATCGCCAAAGAGTACCATTTACTCGATCGGCAGCAGGAGTGGATTGTCAGCTCAATGATGGTCGGCGCGGCGGCGGCTACGCTATGTAGCGGATTTTTAGCTTATCGCTTCGGCCGCAAATATGCGCTGCTGATTGCCGCCGCTTCCTTCTGCATCGGCGCTATTATCTGCACCTGCGCAGTCAGTGCCAATATGCTGATTATCGGCCGCCTGGTACTGGGGGTTGGCCTCGGTGTCGCCTCCTACGCTACGCCGCTTTATCTTTCTGAAATAACACCGAAAAACATTCGCGGCGCCATGATTTCCGCCTACCAGTTGATGATCGCCCTCGGTATCCTCATCGTCTTTCTTACGAATACCGCCTTCAGCTACAGCGGGAACTGGCGCGGAATGCTGCTTGTAGTGGCGGTTCCTTCGTTAATCTTTCTGTTTGGCGCACTGTTTCTTCCTCGCAGCCCCCGCTGGCTTATGATCCACAATCGGGAGGAAGATGCCCGCAACGTACTGCTGCGCCTGCGCAATAGTCGTGAAGAGGTGGAAACGGAGTTGCAGGATATTAAAGAGCAGCTCAAGGTCAAACAGCAGGGTTGGCATTTATTCAAAGAGAACCGCAACTTCCGCCGGAGCGTTGGTCTGGGTATCGTCCTGCAAGTTATGCAGCAGTTTTCCGGCGTTAACGTCATGATGTACTACGCGCCGCGTATCTTCCATGAAATCGGCTTTGCTTCAACGGCAGATCAGATGTGGGGAACCGTGATCGTCGGTTTTGTCATGACCATCGCTACCTTTATCGCCGTGGGTTTCGTTGACCGCTGGGGGCGTAAACCCATGCTGTATACCGGCTTCATCACGATGGGGATCGCCATGGCCGTCGTTGGAACGCTGTTAGGAGGCGAGTCGCTCTCGGGCGTGGAAAAAGGGATCACCGTGACCATGTTGCTGCTGTTTATTGTCGGATTCTCAATGTCAGCCGGTCCGCTTATCTGGCTACTGTGTTCAGAAATTCAGCCGCTGAAGGGTCGGGAGTTCGGCATCACCTGTTCCACGTTTACCTGTCACATTGCCGGTATGATCGTAAGCGCCACGTTCTTATCGTTATTAAATTCATTAGGAAGTGCGCATACCTTTTATTTGTATTCCCTGTTAAACATCGTCGCACTGGCTATTATCTTCCGTTTTGTCCCCGAGACGAAAAATATTTCTCTGGAGCAGATTGAACAAAACCTGATGGCGGGTAAGCCGCTTCGTGATATTGGCCGATGAAAGATGGAGTCCCGGACATGAGTTTTCTGGAATTTAACCAAGATGATTTTTATATTTCTTTCGAACTTAACCATAACAGAAATATATATATCAACAGATTTTCAACACATCAGCATGCTGAAACGCACGGCGAATTCCCTTTGCTGCAGGTACACGCCAGCGGTTACAACCAGAATGATCACCATGCGCGTAAACATACTGGTAGCGAACCCGGCTCCTCGCTTCGCTATCAGACTCATCGCGAAACCGAAAACGCGATGGGAAGAAAGCTGGAGATCGACCTACAGGGTGATGAGCTCCATGCCCGCTGGCATCTGCAACATTTTCGCGGGCTGGCGGCCGCCCGCATCTGGTGTGAAATAATCAACCATAGCGATGAGCCTATCGGACTTGAGTACGTCAGTTCCCTGTCGCTCTATGCTATCGGTAGCCTGCCGTGGGAAAAAAGCGGTCGCCTGCATCTGGCGCACAATAACTGGTATGGCGAAGCACAATGGAAAAACAGCTCGCTTCCCGAGCTAGGTCTGGAAAAGGTTAACCACTTCTCACTCGACCGTATCTCCATCGAAAATACCGGCACCTGGTCAAGTATTGGTTATCTGCCCTGCGCCGCCTTTGAAGATACCATCGCGGGGACCACGCTACTCTGGCAAATCGAGCATAACGGCTCCTGGCAGTGGGAGATTGGCGATTATCGTGACCAACTCTATTTGCAGGTTAGCGGTCCGACCGAAAATGAGAGTCACTGGTGGAAGCAGCTGGCGCCAGGAGAAAGCTTTACCTCCGTCCCCGTCGCCATCACGCTGGTCACCGGAGGGCTTGATGCGGCTCTGCGCGAGATAACCCGCTACCGAAGACGGATCCTGCGTCCCTCGGCCGACAATATCGAGCTGCCGGTTATCTTCAACGACTATATGAACTGCCTTTCCGGCGATCCGACCACCGAAAAACTCATCCCGTTAATCGACGCGGCAGCAGAGGCTGGCTGTGAATATTTCTGTATCGACTGCGGCTGGTACTCGGATGGTGAATGGTGGGACGGCGTCGGCGAATGGCAACCTTCAGCAGCCCGTTTTCCCGGCGGGATCCGCGAGCCGCTGGAGTATATCGCCGCCAAAGGGATGAAATCGGGTTTGTGGCTGGAGCTTGAAGTTATGGGCACCGCCTGTCAGTTAGCGAACACCCTACCCGATGCTTGCTTTTTTATCCGCCACGGCAAAAGAGTCATTGACCATCAACGCTATCAGCTTGATTTTCGCCACCCTCTGGTGCAGGCGCACGCCGACCAGGTCATCACGCGACTGGTGGAAGACTATGGCATTAGTTATATCAAAATGGATTACAACATTAACGCAGGGAGCGGTACTGAACTTGCCGCAGATAGTCCCGGCGACGGACTATTGCAACATAACCGCGCGTGGCTGGCGTGGCTAAAAAAAACGCTGGATCGCTATCCGCATCTTGTCATTGAGAACTGCGGTAGCGGAGGGCTGCGGATGGATTATGCCTTGTTGCAGCAGCACAGCATTCAATCGGTATCGGATCAAACTGACTATCGGCTGATGGCCTGCATCGCCGCAGCCTCCGCTTCCGCAGTTACCCCAGAACAGGCGGCAATCTGGTCCTATCCGCTGCGCGAGGGCGATCGGGAAGAGGTCGTCATGAATATGATCAATAGTCTGCTACTGCGGGTTCATCAGAGTGGTCACCTGGCAGAACTCAGCAAGGAACGTTTTGCGTTGGTTCGCGAAGGGATAGCTTTGTATAAAACCTATCGCCAAAAAATCCCTCATCTGGAACCTTTCTGGCCTCTGGAGATGCCTTCCTTCGCTTCTCCCTGGCTGGCATTTGGGCTGCGTAATGAACAGGAAGCATGGTTGGCGGTGTGGCGTATGGAGAGCGAACAGGAGGCCATCACGCTGCCCATTCCCTTCGTTGAGACGATGACCTGCATTTATCCACAGACCGAGCAACGGCGCTGCCAGCCTGTTCTTCAGCCACAAGACATCAGCGTTTCTCTGCCAGATAAGATGACAGCAAGGTTATTCCACCTTACGTTCGCTGACTAATACTGCACCCCGGAGTAGCCCGGATGAAGTGCGTTAGCACCGACTCCGGGAAAGTATACCCGGCGTCACTCCGTTCGTCCGGGCGACTTTATCAGCAGTCTGAATTAGCGCTGCTGCATAAACTCCCGGTAGGCGTTCACCACCTGAAGAAAATCCTCCACGCCGCAGAGTGACAGGCTCTCTTCGTCGTAGTAGTTCATCCCTTCTTCCATTTCGTCGCCAGAAAACTCAAGCTGATTAGCGCGAACCATCACCTCTTCGCCATCCATCCAGAGCGTGTATTCATGCCCTACCCGTTGCCAGGAACGTTCGCTGCCTTTCACCGCCTGCGCTGCCTGTTCCACTTCATCAAGCAAGGCCAGGTTTTCTTTCACTTCTTCATTAAACCAGTGCCCCACCACTTCGTGGCCCATGGACATCCGCACCTTTACGACTCCGGTAATATCACGCAGAAATTCGTAATCCATAATGTGTTCCTCTGCTCCCGGCAATGCGTAATTCCCGCACTGCGCCATGCTGTAATTATCGCAGCCTGGTCGCAGAAAAAAAGCGCCACGAGTGGAAGGAATGAAAATAAAAAACCCCGCTTCGAAGGAAGTGGGGTTTTATAGGCCGGTAAGCGGAGCGCTTCCAGCCATATTGCCGGGTGGTAACGAATTCACCCGGCCTTTAACAGCATGTAACGCCTTATACCGCGGTCTGGAAAATCACGCCGTCCGCTTTCTCGGTGTACTGAGAGAGCTTATCGAAGTTCAGATAACGGTATGTGTCGACAGCGGTTTTATCTACCTGCGCTACGTAAGTCTGATACTCTTCCGGCGTCGGCAGTTTGCCAATCAGCGCAGCAACCGCAGCCAGCTCCGCAGAGGCCAGGAAGACGTTCGCGCCGGTACCCAGACGGTTCGGGAAGTTACGGGTGGAGGTAGAAACCACCGTCGCACCGTCCGCCACACGTGCCTGGTTACCCATGCACAGTGAACAGCCAGGGATCTCGATGCGTGCACCGCTCTTACCGAAGACGCTGTAGTAGCCCTCTTCGGTCAGCTGCGCGGCGTCCATACGGGTTGGCGGAGCCACCCACAGGCGCGTCGGCAGTTGGCCTTTGTGCGCATCCAGCAGTTTACCTGCCGCACGGAAGTGACCGATGTTGGTCATGCAGGAACCGATAAACACTTCGTCGATCTTCTCGCCCTGTACGTCAGAGAGCAGACGCGCGTCGTCCGGATCGTTCGGCGCGCACAGAATCGGCTCTTTGATATCGGTCAGATCGATGTCGATCACCGCTGCGTACTCTGCATCTGCGTCGCCTTCCAGCAGCTCAGGGTTCGCCAGCCATTTTTCCATACCCTGAACGCGACGTTCCAGGGTGCGGCGATCGCCGTAACCTTCTGCGATCATCCACTTCAGCAGAACGATGTTAGAGCTGAGGTATTCAACGATCGGCTCTTTGTTCAGCTTGATGGTACAGCCCGCAGCGGAACGCTCAGCGGAGGCATCGGTCAGCTCAAACGCCTGCTCGACTTTCAGATCCGGCAGGCCTTCAATTTCCAGGATACGACCAGAGAAGATGTTTTTCTTCCCTTTCTTCTCAACGGTCAGCAGACCCTGTTTGATGGCGTACAGCGGGATGGCATGAACCAGATCGCGCAGGGTGATGCCCGGCTGCATTTTGCCTTTGAAGCGCACCAGCACGGATTCCGGCATATCCAGCGGCATCACGCCGGTCGCAGCAGCAAACGCCACCAGACCAGAGCCCGCCGGGAAGGAGATACCAATCGGGAAACGGGTATGGGAGTCACCACCGGTACCGACGGTATCCGGCAGCAGCATACGGTTCAGCCAGGAGTGGATAACGCCGTCGCCCGGACGCAGGGAAACACCACCACGGTTCATAATGAAGTCTGGCAGCGTATGGTGCGTGGTGACGTCAACCGGCTTCGGATAGGCCGCAGTATGACAGAAGGACTGCATCACCAGGTCAGCAGAGAAGCCCAGGCACGCCAGGTCTTTCAGCTCATCACGGGTCATTGGGCCAGTGGTATCCTGGGAACCGACGGAGGTCATCTTCGGTTCGCAGTACGCACCCGGACGAATGCCTTTCACGCCACAGGCGCGGCCAACCATTTTCTGCGCCAGCGAGAAGCCACGGTTGCTTTCCGCTACGTCTTTTGCCTGACGGAACACATCGCTGTGCGGCAGGCCCAGCGCTTCACGCGCCTTGGTGGTCAGGCCACGACCGATAATCAGCGGGATACGACCACCGGCACGCACTTCGTCAATCAGCACGTCGGTTTTCAGTTCAAAGCTTGCCAGCAGCTCGCCGGTTTCGTGGTTACGCACTTCGCCTTTGAACGGGTAAACGTCAATCACGTCGCCCATGTTCAGGTTGTTCACGTCCACTTCAATCGGCAGTGCGCCCGCATCTTCCATGGTGTTAAAGAAGATCGGTGCAATTTTGCCGCCGAGGCACAGACCGCCGCCGCGTTTGTTCGGCACATGGGGGATGTCATCGCCCATGAACCACAGTACGGAGTTGGTTGCGGATTTACGTGAAGAACCGGTTCCCACAACGTCGCCGACGTAGGCCAGCGGGAACCCTTTCTTGTTCAGTTCTTCGATCTGTTTGATCGGACCAACAACGCCCGGTTGATCCGGCTCGATCCCTTCACGGGCGTTTTTCAGCATCGCCAACGCGTGCAGCGGAATATCAGGACGCGACCACGCATCCGGTGCCGGGGAGAGATCATCGGTGTTGGTTTCACCGGTCACTTTGAAGACGGTAACGGTAATTTTTTCGGCAAGCGCAGGGCGGTTCAGGAACCACTCGGCATCGGCCCAGGACTGGATCACCTGCTTAGCAAAGGCATTGCCCGCTTTCGCTTTCTCTTCGACGTCGTAGAAGTTATCGAACATCAGCAGGGTGTGGGAGAGTGCTTTCGCGGCAATCGGCGCCAGTTTCGCATCGTCGAGCGCGTCGATCAGCGGATGAATGTTGTAACCACCCTGCATGGTGCCCAGCAGTTCAATGGCTTTTTCAGGGGTAACCAGCGGGGAAGTTGCTTCGCCTTTGGCGACAGCAGCAAGGAATCCGGCTTTGACGTAAGCAGCTTCGTCAACGCCCGGCGGTACACGGTTAATTAACAGGTCTAACAGGAATTCTTCTTCGCCAGCAGGCGGGTTCTTCAGCAGCTCGACAAGCGCAGCCATTTGGGTAGCATCCAGGGGCTTGGGTACAATCCCCTCAGCGGCACGCTCAGCTACGTGCTTACGGTATTCTTCTAGCACGACGGTTCTCCTCGCTCTCATTGTCATAGTGCGGCGCTTTTGTATATGGGCGATTCTCTTCACGCTCCTGTGAGACAGCAGTTAGTAGGGTAAATGCCCGATACCGCAATCGGCAGAATAGCAGGATTTTAGTGGGGTGTTAATGCGTTTACAAAAAAGCAACATAAAAAAGTGGCTGAATCGATACGTATGGTCTAATGCCCTTCATCATGAGGACAAGAAATTATTTTCCCCCGTTACGTTTAGTCACATAATTTCGTCTGATGATAGTCATCTTGCGGTATCGATCCCAAGATAAGTTAAAAATTAAACTATTGTCTCTCTATACTCATGCCACACCGCAACGTCATGCGGCAGGTATTATGACCCTGGCGATTCCGCAGGAATCGGGAGAGAGAAGATGAAGTTGCCCTTTAAGCCCCATGTGATTGCTCTGGTGTGTTGCACTGGATTACTCGCCGCTTCGGGTGTTTTGTATGTCAAAAGCCGTAGCCCTGAAGCGCCCGTTCCAGCGCCTGTCCCGGTTCAGACCGCCCCAGCCCCTGTAGCGACGCCGCCTCAAGCCCCCACTGCCGCCGCCGCGCCTGACGCAAAACCGACGTTCACCAATGCCCAAATTGATCAGTGGGTTGCCCCTATCGCGCTTTTCCCTGATCCGCTGCTTTCTCAGGTACTGATGGCCTCTACCTACCCGGCGAACGTGGTTCAGGCTGTACAATGGTCGCGTGATAATCCGAATTTGCAGGGAGATGCCGCAATTCAGGCGGTAGCAGGTCAACCGTGGGATCCGAGCGTCAAATCTCTGGTCGCATTTCCACAGCTGATGGCGATGATGGGCGAGAATCCACCGTGGGTACAAAACCTGGGTGACGCCTTCCTGGGACAGCCGCAGGATGTGATGGATTCCGTTCAGCGACTGCGATTACTGGCGCAACAAACCGGTGCGCTGAAATCTTCACCGCAACAAACGGTGACCAGCGAACCGAAGAAAACGGTTGCCGCGACACAGACCACCACCACAACAACCACCAACAACACCACAAATACGACGACGCAAGCCCCGGCGCCGACCGTCATCAAAATTGAGCCCACCGACCCGCAGGTCGTCTATGTCCCGAGCTATAACCCGTCAACGGTCTACGGCACCTGGCCAAATACGGCCTACCCGCCGGTATATATGCCACCGCCTCCGGGGCAACAGTTTGCCAGCAGTTTTGTTAACGGTTTTGGGTTTAGTCTGGGCGTTGCCACCACTTACGCTTTGTTTAGTGACATTGACTGGGATGATGACGACGACGATTATCACCACGATCATGATGACTACAACGGTGGTGGCGGCCATTATGAACGTAACGGGGACAACAACATCAATATTGATGTGGAAAACCTCAACCGTATCTCCGGTCAAAATCTTAAAGACAGGAACATGAACTGGCAGCATAACCCTGCTTATCGCGGCGGCGTGCCTTATCAGAGCAACGCGGTCTCACAACGGTTTAATCAGACCAATGCCAACGGTGGATTACGTACAACGCAGCAATCAGCTGCCACAACAGCATCCCGCGACAGCCAGCGCCAGGCGGCAATGACGCAGCTCCAGCAGCGCAACAACACGTCAACCAAAACGGCCCAGCAGTCGGTCTCTTCCCGCGATATGCAACGCAAAGCGGCTTCACAGCAACTGAATCAAGTTGCCCAGCGTAACAACTATCGCGGTTACGATACCCCGCAAAACAGCACGCGTCGGGAAGCCGCACAAAAAACGCTACAAAAATCGACAACGCCAAAGCAACAGCAGAATCGCAATGAGCAGAGAGCGAAAGCCCAACAGCAGGTTTCTCAGCAGCAACGCGATAACGCTCGCCAGCGCGTAGAGTCATCCACAACGCAACGGCGAAGCACTGTCTCGCCAGATCAACGTCAGGCACGCGTACAGAGTAACCGTTCTAACGCATTCAGTGGGAACGACAGCCGTTCACCCTCCTGGCAATCTCAGCAATCGCGAGGTCAGGAAAGCCGCCGTGTGAGCCGTGCGAATACCCAACAGCGTGCCGAGGCGCGTGGAAATGTGTCTGAGCGTCACGAACGCCGTCGTTAATCGGAGCAAATGATGAAAAAAATCATGTTAAGTGCCCTGCTGTTGTCATTGCCTCTGATGAGCCACGCGCAGCAGTTGTTCTCTTCCCCCGAAGAGGCGGCAAAGGCCTTTGCTGATGCTGTTGCTCAGCAAAATGAAACGCACCTTAATGCCGTGTTAGGCGACAACTGGCAACAGTATCTCCCGCCGGAAGGGGCCGACCCGGAAGCGGTCGCTCGCTTTAACCGTGACTGGAAGGTCAGCCATCGCATAGTAAAACAAGAGAACATAGCGCATCTGAATGTCGGCCAGGAAGACTGGCAACTGCCCGTCCCTATCGTCAAAACCAGCAAAGGCTGGCATTTCGATATGGCTGCCGCAGAGGATGAGATCCTCACCCGCGCCATCGGTCGTAATGAACTGTCGGCTATACAAGCAATGCGTGCCTATGTTGACGCCCAGTACGACTATTGGCAGCGCAAACAGGTTTTCGCCACCAAATTGATCAGCAGTGAAGGCAAGCAGGATGGCCTGTACTGGCCGATGAAACCCGGAGAAGACCCAAGCCCGTTGGGGCCGGCATTCAGCCCGGTTGTGCCAGGCACAGGTTATCATGGCTACCACTTCCGCATCGTCAAAAGCAATGATGAGAAAGGATTCGCGCTGCTGGCCTGGCCGGTCGAGTGGGGAGAAACGGGCGTGATGAGCTTTATCGTGAATCAGGACGATCGGGTTTATCAGGCTGATTTAGGCAACGATACCGTAGAGAAAGTGACGGCTATCACCCAATATACCCAGGATGCCCCCTGGACACCGGTCGAATAACCGGCATAAAAAAAGCAGCGATACGCTGCTGCTGACTGCTCATAATCCCCGTGTAATAACACGGGGATTTTTTGTCTACAGAACCCCGGTATGGCTCAAGTGATTCGCCATTTTACGGGTGCAGCGTCAGATTACAGAATGTTGGCAACGGATTTTGCCAGTTGCGCTTCCAGCACCGGTTTCGCCTCTTCAAACTTCAGGTTAACTTTGTTGGCGTTAGAGACGACGCGAGTCTGGTATTTTGCGCGATCGCCCTTCTCACTGCTGGTTTGCAGCTTGATGCCGGAGGTGCCCTGACGCAGCGCAGCAACATTATCCGTAGTGACTTTCGCTTTGCTACGCTCGGAAATTTGCAGGTCGGTTACCATGGTGTAGTTCACGTCTTCTACCATCGCATCAGCGGCCATCCCGATCAGACCCGCCGCCAGCCCCACACCCAGCGCAGCGCCTGAAGAGTTACTGTTGTAGGCGGTGATACCCGCGCCCAAAGCCGCCCCCATTGCAGCGCCTTCATAACCGGTTTTCAGGAATCCCTGAGCCTCGCGCAGATCCATTTTGTCCGCTTTCAGCACATTGGCCTGTACCCAGTAGTACGCGCTGTCCGGTGAGCTGGTCACTTTATAACCCTTCGCTGACAGATCATTTGCCAGCATAGTTTGCAGGTTGCTCATGTCTTTATCAGAAGTGTTTTTTACCTGAATGTAGACGGTCTTCTCGCTGGAAGGCTCCAGCCAGATGGTTTCACTCATCTGCGTTTTCACTTCAAGGTTACGTTTTTTCACTGCAGTAGTCATTGCGCCGCAGCCGGTCAGCGTCATTGCCGCGACGACCATACCAACAACCGCGATTTTTTTTAAAGACATGTTTATTCCTTTCTTCGTGTAATGAGAGTCCAGATCCCAGTAAGCGCGCAGCCAGAAGCCACACAAAGGTGAAAGGGTTATCGGCAGAAGAGCGGTTTTTTTTAGGGAATAAATCAATAAGATGACTACCAGAACAGGTAGCTTTCAGGCAAAAAAAACGCCTCCGAAGAGGCGCTTTCACAAAAGTCAGAAGATTACTTCTTCTTCGCTTTCGGGTTTGGCAGGTCGGTGATGCTACCTTCGAATATTTCTGCGGCCAGGCCAACAGATTCGTGCAGCGTCGGGTGCGCGTGGATGGTCAGCGCGATGTCTTCAGCGTCACAACCCATTTCGATCGCCAGACCGATTTCGCCCAGCAGCTCGCCGCCGTTGGTGCCGACAATCGCACCACCGATCACACGGTGAGACTCTTTGTCGAAAATCAGCTTGGTCATACCGTCTGCGCAGTCGGAAGCGATAGCACGGCCAGAAGCAGCCCACGGGAAGGTGGCGGTTTCGTAGCTAATGCCTTTCTCTTTCGCTTCTTTCTCAGTCAGACCTACCCATGCAACTTCTGGTTCAGTGTATGCAATGGAAGGGATAACTTTCGGATCGAAGTAGTGTTTCTTACCGGCGATAACTTCAGCGGCAACGTGACCTTCGTGAACACCTTTATGCGCCAGCATCGGCTGACCGACGATATCGCCAATAGCAAAGATGTGCGGTACGTTGGTACGCAGTTGCTTGTCTACGCGGATGAAGCCACGGTCGTCCACTTCCACGCCCGCTTTACCGGCGTCGAGGTTTTTACCGTTCGGCACACGACCGATAGCCACCAGCACGGCATCATAACGCTGTGCTTCAGCAGGCGCTTTTTTGCCTTCCATGGAAACGTAGATACCGTCTTCTTTCGCTTCAACGGCAGTTACTTTGGTTTCCAGCATCAGGTTGAATTTCTTGCTGATGCGCTTGGTGAAGACTTTCACTACATCTTTATCGGCAGCCGGGATAACCTGGTCGAACATTTCAACCACGTCAATCTCTGAACCCAGCGCATGGTACACAGTACCCATTTCCAGACCGATGATACCGCCGCCCATAACCAGCAGACGTTTCGGTACGGATTTCAGCTCCAGTGCGTCGGTGGAATCCCATACGCGCGGATCTTCATGCGGAATAAATGGCAGTTCGATCGGACGGGAACCCGCCGCGATGATAGCGTTGTCGAAGTTGATAACGGTTTTGCCGTTCTCGCCTTCCACTTCCAGGGTGTTCGCCCCGGTAAATTTACCCAGACCGTTGACCACTTTCACTTTACGGCCTTTCGCCATACCAGCCAGACCGCCAGTCAGCTGAGTGATCACTTTCTCTTTCCAGGTACGAATCTTGTCGATATCGGTTTTCGGTTCGCCGAAGACGATACCGTGGTCAGCCAGCGCTTTGGCTTCTTCGATAACTTTTGCAACGTGCAGCAGCGCTTTAGAAGGGATACAGCCAACGTTCAGACAAACACCACCGAGGGTGCTGTAACGTTCTACGATTACGGTTTCCAGACCTAAATCAGCGCAACGGAAGGCCGCAGAATAACCTGCCGGGCCTGCCCCAAGTACCACGACCTGAGTTTTGATTTCAGTACTCATCATGACCTCTTAATTTATTTCCGGCGATCCCTGGTCTTGTCGCCCATCATCCACCGGGTCGTTCTATCCGTCCGTAGTGTACAAAAATGTTAACAATTTTGAAACAACAAACGGCAAACGAATTGTCTTTGTCACCCAATAACCTCACAACATACATGAGATTACCAGAAAAAAGCCGGCCGTCAGGCCGGCTTTTCGATTACATCACCAGGCGGCGAATATCAGACAGCGTGTTGTTGATGATGGTAATAAAGCGCGCACCATCAGCACCGTCGATCACACGGTGGTCGAAGGAGAGAGAGATTGGCATCATCAGACGCGGTACAAACTCTTTCCCGTTCCATACCGGCTCCATCGCCGATTTGGAAACACCGAGGATAGCCACTTCCGGCGCGTTCACAATCGGCGCGAAGTGGGTGGTACCCAGGCCGCCGATACTGGAGATAGTGAAGCAACCGCCCTGCATTTCGCCAGCCGTCAGCTTACCATCACGCGCTTTTTTGGAGATGGCGGTCAGTTCGCGAGACAGCTCAGTAATGCTCTTCTTGTTCACGTCTTTGAAGACCGGAACAACCAGACCATTTGGCGTATCAACCGCAACACCGATGTTGATGTATTTCTTCAGCGTCAGACGCTGACCATCTTCGGACAGAGAGCTGTTGAAGCGAGGCATCTGCTCAAGCGCCGCCGCAACGGCTTTCATGATGAAGACAACCGGGGTGAATTTCACGTCCAGTTTGCGCTTCTCAGCTTCGGCGTTCTGCTGTTTACGGAACGCTTCCAGATCGGTGATATCGGTTTTGTCGAAGTGCGTAACGTGCGGGATCATCACCCAGTTACGGCTCAGGTTAGCACCAGAGATTTTCTGGATACGACCCAGTTCCACTTCTTCGATTTCGCCGAACTTGCTGAAGTCAACCTTCGGCCACGGCAGCATGCCCGGAATACCGCCACCCGCTGCAGCAGCCGGAGCCGCTTCAGCGCGCTTGATAGCGTCTTTCACGTAAGTCTGAACGTCTTCGCGCAGGATACGACCTTTACGGCCAGTGCCCTTCACTTTCGCCAGATTCACACCGAACTCGCGCGCCAGACGGCGAATCAGCGGGGTCGCATGAATGTAAGCGTCGTTCTCAGCAAACTCAGATTTGCCTTCGGCTTTCACGGCCGGTGCCGCTGCTTTAGCAGCAGGCGCAGGAGCGGCAGCAGCAGGTGCAGCAGCCGGAGCCGCGGCAGGCGCAGCGCCTTCCACTTCGAAGACCATAATCAGAGAACCAGTTTTCACTTTATCGCCAGTGCTGATTTTGATTTCTTTCACGGTGCCCGCGAACGGTGCCGGAACTTCCATAGAGGCTTTGTCGCCTTCTACGGTGATCAGAGACTGCTCAGCGGCAATTTTGTCGCCCACTTTGACCATCACTTCGGTAACTTCAACTTCGTCACCGCCGATGTCTGGAACGTTCACTTCTTTAGAACCTGAAGCCGCAGGAGCCGCCGCAGCTGCTGGTGCAGCCGCCTGAGCCGGAGCTGCAGCGCCAGCCACTTCGAAGATCATGATCAGAGAGCCGGTAGACACTTTGTCGCCGGTGTTGATTTTGATCTCTTTGACCACGCCCGCGAACGGAGCCGGGACTTCCATAGAGGCTTTGTCGCCTTCAACGGTGATCAGGGATTGTTCAGCGGCAACGGTGTCGCCCACTTTCACCATGATCTCAGTCACTTCAACTTCGTCACCGCCGATGTCCGGTACATGAACATCTTTCGCCGCTGCAGCAGCAGGTGCTGCTGCCGGAGCCGCTTCTTTTTTCGCTTCTGCCGGAGCAGGTGCAGCAGCTGCTGCACCGTCGGCGGAATCGAAAATCATGATCAGTTTACCGGTCTCGGTTTTGTCGCCGACAGAGACTTTGATCTCTTTAACAACGCCAGCCTGCGGAGACGGAACTTCCATAGAGGCTTTGTCGCCTTCTACGGTGATCAGCGACTGTTCAGCTTCAACTTTGTCGCCCACTTTGACCAGGATCTCGGTGATTTCAACTTCATCTGCGCCGATGTCCGGTACTTTGATTTCGATAGCCATTCTTCTTTTACCTCTTACGCCAGACGCGGGTTAACTTTTTCTGCATCGATGTTGAATTTGGCGATTGCGTCCGCAACCACTTTCTTATCGATTTCGCCGCGTTTAGCCAGTTCGCCCAGTGCCGCTACAACCACGTATGAAGCATCAACTTCGAAGTGGTGACGCAGGTTTTCACGGCTGTCAGAGCGACCGAAACCATCGGTACCCAGTACGCGGTAATCATCAGCCGGTACATAAGTACGAACTTGTTCGGCAAACAGTTTCATATAGTCAGTAGATGCCACAGCCGGAGCGTCGTTCATCACCTGAGCGATGTACGGAACGCGCGGAGTTTCCAGCGGGTGCAGCATGTTCCAGCGCTCACAATCCTGGCCATCACGTGCCAGTTCAGTGAAGGAAGTGACGCTATACACGTCAGAACCTACGCCGTAGTCGTTCGCCAGGATCTGCGCTGCTTCACGGACGTGACGCAGGATAGAACCGGAGCCCAGCAGCTGAACTTTACCTTTGCTACCTTCGAGGGTTTCGAGTTTGTAGATACCTTTACGGATACCTTCCTCGGCACCTGCTGGCATTGCCGGCATGTGGTAGTTTTCGTTCAGCGTGGTGATGTAGTAGTAAACGTTCTCTTGTTTCTCACCGTACATGCGCTCCAGACCATCGTGCATGATGACCGCAACTTCGTACGCGTAAGACGGATCGTAAGAGATACAGTTCGGGATAGTCAGAGACTGAATATGGCTGTGACCATCTTCGTGCTGCAGACCTTCGCCGTTCAGCGTCGTACGACCGGAAGTACCACCGATCAGGAAGCCGCGAGCCTGCTGGTCACCTGCTGCCCAGCACAGGTCGCCGATACGCTGGAACCCGAACATGGAGTAGTAGATGTAGAACGGGATCATCGGCAGATCGTTGGTGCTGTAAGAAGTTGCAGCGGCCAGCCAAGAAGAACCTGCGCCCAGCTCGTTGATACCTTCCTGCAGGATCTGACCTTTCTCGTCTTCTTTGTAGTAAGCAACCTGCTCACGGTCCTGCGGGGTGTACTGCTGGCCGTTCGGGCTGTAAATACCGATCTGACGGAACAGACCTTCCATACCGAAAGTACGCGCTTCGTCAGCGATGATCGGCACCAGACGATCTTTGATCGACTTGTTCTTCAGCATCACGTTCAGGGCACGAACGAAAGCGATAGTGGTGGAGATCTCTTTGTTCTGCTCTTCCAGCAGCGCACCGAAGTCTTCCAGGGTCGGCAGTTCCAGCTTCTCAGTGAAGTTCGGCTGGCGGCTCGGCAGGTAGCCGTGCAGTTTCTGACGCTGAGCGTGCAGATAGGTGTGCTCTTCAGAACCTTCCGGGAAGGTAATGTAAGACAGTTTTTCAACCTGCTCATCGGTGACTGGAACGTTGAAACGGTCGCGGATATGACGCACGCC
The DNA here is from genome assembly GCF_059421685.1 of Citrobacter sp. GW821-FHT02E08. NCBI lineage: Bacteria > Pseudomonadati > Pseudomonadota > Gammaproteobacteria > Enterobacterales > Enterobacteriaceae > Citrobacter > Citrobacter sp. GW821-FHT02E08. The sequence continues at coordinate 95,441 of NZ_JBWKVL010000005.1, forward strand.
GTCCATGTTCATTTTCTTCACCTGGTGCGCGATGTTTTTACCTTCGGCGGTGTCGCCCATGCCGTAACCTTTAATGGTATGGGCGAGGATGACAGTTGCTTTGCCTTTGGTGTCCTGCGCTTTTTTCAGTGCAGCGTAAACTTTCTTCGGATCGTGACCACCACGGTTCAGTGCCCAGATCTGCTCATCAGTCCAGTCAGCGACCAGCGCTGCGGTTTCCGGGTATTTACCGAAGAAGTGCTCGCGAACGTAAGCGCCATCTTTGGATTTGAAGGTCTGGTAGTCACCGTCAAGGGTTTCGTTCATCAGCTGGATCAGTTTACCGCTGGTATCTTTACGCAGCAGCTCATCCCAACGACCGCCCCACATCACTTTAATCACGTTCCAGCCAGCACCCGCGAAGATGCCTTCCAGTTCGTTGACAATCTTGCCGTTACCGGTGACCGGGCCGTCAAGACGCTGCAGGTTACAGTTGATAACAAAGACCAGGTTGTCCAGTTTTTCACGGGTAGCGATGGTGATCGCACCTTTGGATTCCGGCTCATCCATCTCACCGTCACCCAGGAAGGCGTAAACGGTTTGTTTAGAGGTATCTTTCAGGCCACGGTGTTCCAAATATTTCAGGAATTTAGCCTGGTAGATCGCACCGATTGGACCCAGACCCATAGAGACGGTCGGGAACTGCCAGAATTCCGGCATCAGTTTCGGGTGCGGGTAGGAAGACAGGCCTTTGCCATTCACTTCCTGACGGAAGTTGTCCATCTGCTCTTCAGTCAGACGGCCTTCGAGGAATGCACGTGCGTAGACGCCCGGGGAGATGTGACCCTGAAAGTACACCAGGTCGCCGCCATCCTGCTCGTTGCGCGCACGGAAGAAATGGTTGAAACACACATCATAAACGGTTGCGGAAGACTGGAAGGATGCCATGTGGCCACCCAGCTCAAGGTCTTTTTTAGATGCACGCAGCACCGTCATGATGGCGTTCCAGCGGATAGCAGAACGAATACGACGTTCCAGCTCCAGATTGCCCGGGTATTCCGGCTCATCTTCAACGGCAATAGTGTTTACATAATTGCTGGCCCCTGCACCTGCCGCTACTTTCACGCCGCCTTTGCGGGCTTCAGAAAGAAGCTGGTCAATCAGATACTGAGCGCGCTCAACACCTTCTTCACGGATGACCGATTCGATCGCCTGTAGCCAGTCGCGAGTTTCGATCGGATCCACGTCATTTGGGAAACGTTCTGACATGGGGGTATTCCTTATCTATCTAATACGTTGAGTTATCTGGAACCTGTCCCATTGCATTTTCGCTGGAAAACACAATAAGACAGGTTCTGCGTTTAGTTGCCGCGCCTTAAATAGCGCTTGATTTACAACATCTTCTGGTTAACTTTCTACCAGAAAAATCACTAATTCTTTCGTTGCTCCAGGCGGCGTAAGGCGCGTTCACGACGGCTTTCCTCACGGCTTCGGTCCAGGAGAATCTCTTCGATAAACGCCAGGTGACGGTGCGACGCTTCACGCGCCTCTTCCGGATTCCCGGCGATAATCGCTTCAAAAATACGGGTACGGTGACTGCTTACCAGCGGCAGCATCTCCCGACGCGCATACAGTAATTCAAAGTTTTGACGAACGTTTTGCGCCAGCATCGGCTCCATGCATCTCAGTAAATGGAGCAACACCACATTGTGTGCTGCTTCAGTGACCGCAATTTGATACTGGAGAACGGCGTCGGACTCTGCGTCCAGGTCGCCTGACTGTTGCGCCAGTTCAATGGCATGGTGGAGTTCACGAATACGAGTCTTGTCTTCATCCGTGCTGCGCAGTGCCGCGTAGTATGCAGCAATGCCTTCCAGCGCATGGCGCGTCTCGAGCAGGTCAAACTGGGATTCAGGGTGATCGGAGAGCAGTTCTACCAGTGGGTCGCTAAAACTCTGCCACAGGCTGCTCTGAACAAAAGTTCCGCCGCCCTGGCGACGAAGCAGCAGACCCTTCGCTTCGAGACGTTGGATCGCCTCGCGCAAGGAGGGTCGGGAAACATCGAACTGTTTTGCCAGTTCGCGTTCCGGTGGGAGTTTTTCGCCGGGGCGCAAGGTCCCCTCAAGAATTAAAAACTCCAGCTGCTGCTCAATCACATCGGATAATTTAGGTTGGCGAATTTTGCTGTAGGCCATGATTCCCTGTCTTAAGCCATTTGCCCGGAGTCAATTGGTCTTACCAATTTCACGTTCGTGACGCTAAAGTAACAAAGTATTCACCTTCTGTCCATACAGGTTTTGATTGAAATCAGTAAACCAAGCACATTTTAACAAGATTACAGAAATAACGTTTCAAACATGTAACCATGCACAAATGTTAAATTTACCCCCAGGCAAGCAGATTTAACGTAATTGAAACGAAAAAATATCCCATCTGAACCGATTCACCTGCTTAATTATCGATTTTCACTGCCTAATTATTGAATAAACATTCATATTGCAAACAGCGTTTCCGGTGAAATGGCATTTACAAATGGTTTCTTTTTATTCAAGTCGTCACCCGCCCTTCATAAAGCAGGTGCATTCGCGACCGCATACCATTATTCTGAATAAGACAAAAGTCTTTGTGTAACATTTTAGAATTCATTGCCGTAAACAAATTAATACAACAAACGGAATTGCAAACTTACACACGCATCACTGCGTAGTTCAAAAATAATGACTCAAAATAGTGCGGGCAGCGCCAAAGCCGCCTGGAATATGAAGAGTAAAACCACACACGAGGTTTCATGATGGATGGTCAACAGCATGGCGAGCAGCTAAAGCGCGGCCTTAAAAACCGCCATATCCAGCTCATCGCTTTGGGTGGCGCGATAGGCACCGGGCTGTTCCTGGGTAGCGCTTCCGTTATTCAGTCTGCAGGACCCGGCATTATTCTGGGTTATGCGATCGCCGGTTTTATCGCTTTTTTAATCATGCGTCAGTTAGGTGAAATGGTCGTTGAAGAGCCGGTTGCGGGCTCCTTCAGCCATTTCGCCTACAAATATTGGGGCGGATTCGCCGGTTTTGCCTCCGGATGGAACTACTGGGTGCTGTACGTTCTGGTCGCAATGGCGGAACTGACCGCCGTTGGCAAGTATGTCCAGTTCTGGTGGCCGGAAATCCCGACCTGGGTCTCAGCTGCCGTCTTCTTTGTTGCCATCAACGCCATTAACCTGACCAACGTCAAAGTGTTCGGTGAAATGGAGTTTTGGTTCGCCATTATTAAGGTTATTGCTGTTGTAGCGATGATCCTGTTTGGCGGTTGGCTGCTGTTTAGCGGTAACGGTGGTCCGCAGGCCAGCGTCAGCAACTTGTGGGATCAAGGTGGCTTCCTGCCACATGGCTTCACCGGTCTGGTCATGATGATGGCCATTATCATGTTCTCGTTTGGCGGCCTTGAATTAGTGGGGATCACCGCCGCAGAAGCGGATAACCCGGAGCAAAGCATCCCGAAAGCCACTAACCAGGTTATCTACCGTATCCTGATTTTCTATGTGGGTTCGCTGGCCGTCCTGCTCTCTCTGATGCCATGGACGCGTGTTACCGCTGACGTCAGCCCGTTCGTCCTGATCTTCCACGAACTGGGCGATACCTTTGTAGCGAACGCGCTGAACGTTGTGGTACTGACCGCCGCTCTTTCTGTCTATAACAGCTGCGTGTACTGTAACAGCCGTATGCTGTTTGGTCTGGCTCAGCAGGGTAACGCGCCGAAAGCGTTGATGAGTGTCGATAAACGCGGCGTGCCGGTGAACACCATTCTGGTTTCTGCGCTGGTCACCGCCCTGTGCGTACTGATCAACTACCTGGCGCCAGAATCTGCGTTCGGCCTGCTGATGGCGCTGGTGGTTTCTGCGCTGGTCATCAACTGGGCCATGATCAGCCTCGCGCATATCAAGTTCCGTCGCGCTAAAGAGCAACAGGGTGCAACCACCCGCTTCCCGGCGCTGTTTTATCCGTTAGGTAACTGGATCTGCCTGATTTTCATGGCGGCAGTGCTGGTGATTATGCTGATGACACCGGGTATGGCGATCTCCGTTTGGCTGATCCCGGTCTGGCTGGTGATCCTTGGCGTCGGCTATCTGTGCAAACAGAAAACCGCTAAAGCCGTAAAAGCGCATTAATCTTCTCCACCCTCACCCGCCCGGGTGAGGGTTGTTACCTGCCTCACACTTTCCCACGCATAGCTATTTTGTCCATATCACTGACCTTTTACTGCAACGCAATTACCCATACCGGAGCGAATAATCCTCTTTACACCTGATGGGGGAGAATTCTCAATGGAAACGCGTAAGCTGTCTGTAAGAGAAAAGATCGGTTATGGCATGGGTGACGCCGGATGTAACATCATCTTTGGCGCTATTATGCTGTTTGTTAACTATTTTTATACGGATATTTTTGGTCTGGCTCCGGCACTGGTCGGCGTGTTGCTGCTTTCTGTGCGCGTCATTGACGCCGTCACTGACCCGATTATGGGGGCTCTGGCAGACCGCACGCGCAGCAAATACGGGCGTTTTCGCCCCTGGCTACTGTGGATTGCCTTCCCCTATGCCCTGTTTAGCGTACTGATGTTTACCACACCTGAGTGGAGCTACAACAGCAAGGTTATCTATGCGTTTGTCACCTATTTCCTGTTATCCATCACTTACACGGCCATCAACATTCCTTATTGCTCGTTAGGCAGCGTGATCACCAACGACCCGAAGGAGCGCGTCGCCTGTCAGTCTTATCGCTTTGTGATGGTGGGTATCGCCACCCTGCTGCTGTCGCTCACGCTCTTGCCGATGGCTGACTGGTTCGGCGGCGAGAACAAAGCCAAAGGCTATCAGATGGCGATGACCGTACTGGCCTTTATCGGCATGTGCATGTTCTTGTTTTGCTTCGCCACCGTGCGCGAGCGTATACGTCCGGCGGTTCCGACCAACGACGATTTAAAAGCGGACCTCAAAGACGTCTGGAAGAACGATCAGTGGGTTAAAATCCTGCTGTTAACCCTGTGCAATGTATGCCCGGGGTTTATTCGCATGGCGGCAACCATGTATTACGTCACCTGGGTTATGCAACAGAGTACCCATTTCGCGACGCTGTTTATCAGCCTGGGCGTGGTCGGTATGATGGGGGGCAGCATGCTGGCGAAAGTGCTGACGGACCGCTGGTGCAAACTGAAGGTGTTTTTCTGGACCAACATCGTTCTGGCGATTTTCTCCTGCGCCTTTTACTTCCTCGACCCGCATGCGACAACACTGATTATCGTACTGTACGTATTGCTCAATATTCTCCATCAGATCCCTTCCCCTCTGCACTGGTCGCTGATGGCGGACGTCGATGACTACGGCGAATGGAAAACAGGTAAACGTATCACCGGGATCAGTTTTTCCGGCAACCTGTTCTTCCTGAAATTGGGTCTGGCGATTGCCGGGGCGATGGTGGGTTTTCTGCTCTCCTGGTACGGCTACGACGCTGGAGCGAAAGCGCAAAGTGAAAATGCCATCAATGGCATTATGCTGCTGTTCACCATCATTCCTGGCATTGGCTATCTGATCACGGCGGGTGTCGTCCGCCTGCTGAAAGTCGATCGCGAATTTATGCAGCAGATTCAGGCCGATCTGGAGAAACGCCGTATCAACTACCGCGAGCTCAACGAGTATCAGGACATTCACTCTGCAGAAACAGTAAGGAAAGCCTAATGCACACCTGGCCAAATCCGTTTATTGAGCAACGCGCCGATCCGTTTATCCTCCAGGACGGCAGCCATTACTACTTCATTGCTTCCGTCCCGGAATACGATCGCCTGGAGATCCGTCGGGCTGATTCACTGGAAGGATTGCGCGATGCCACGCCCGTTGTGGTTTGGCGCAAGCCAGAAAGCGGCCCAATGAGCGAACTGATCTGGGCGCCAGAACTGCACCACATTGAAAATAAGTGGTACATCTATTTTGCCGCCGCGCACACCCAGGCGCTCGACAGTTTGGGCATGTTTCAGCACCGCATGTTTGCCCTCGAGTGCACAAATGACGACCCACTCACTGGCGTTTGGGTTGAAAAAGGCCAGATCAAAACACCGTTTGACACCTTCGCGCTGGATGCCACCACGTTTAACCATCAGGGGAAACAGTGGTATCTGTGGGCGCAAAAATCGCCTGACATCGCCGGGAACTCGAACATCTATCTCGCGGAACTGTCCAATCCGTGGACGCTCAAAGGTGAGCCGGTCATGCTCAGCAAACCCGAGTATGACTGGGAATGTCGTGGCTTCCTGGTTAACGAAGGCCCCGCCGTTTTGCGACACGACGATACGCTGTTTATCAGCTATTCGGCCAGCGCCACGGATGAAAACTACTGTATGGGGTTGCTGTGGATTGCGGCAGATGCCGATCCGCTGAACCCGGAAAACTGGCAAAAATCACCGCATCCGGTCTTTACCACCAGCAATGAGAACCGCCAGTACGGCCCAGGGCATAACAGCTTTACGAAAACACCGGATGGAGAAGATGTGCTGGTTTATCACGCACGTAACTACACCGAAATCGAAGGCGATCCGCTCTACGATCCTAATCGTCACACACGTCTGAAGTTAGTTCACTGGAAGGAAAACGGGATGCCTGATTTTGGCATCCCGCCTGTGGATACACCTTAACTCATCGCCCGGTGGCGCTGCGCTTGCCGGACCTACTCTTCCGTAGGCCGGATTGCGCAGCCTCATCCGGCGATACAACGTTAAATCAGCGTTCCATAAATCGTCAGCAGTGCTATCACTACCACCACCACAAACGACGCTTTCTTCGCCATCGAAACAGCGGCTTTCGGCGTTTCTACTTTGCCCGTATGTGACTCCCGCGCCAGTGAGAACTGCGCCAGACGCGTCAGCACCTGATACTGCGAGGTGCGCAGATCCGCCAGCGAAGCAAACCAGGCTGGCAACGCCTTCTCTCCGTGTCCCAACAAGGCATAAACCACACCGGCAAGACGCACAGGGATCCAGTCCACCACATGCAGAATGGCATCAACCCCCGATTGCAGACGCTGATGCGGGTTTTGATAACGCGCCAGCCAGGATTGCCATGCGCGTAAAAAGGCGTAACCAATGAGCGTCACAGGCCCCCACGAACCACCGACAATAAACCAGAACAGCGGCGCCAGATAGAAACGAAAGTTAATCCATAACAGCGCATTTTGCAGTTCACGCAGAAACTCGCGCTCATTGCACTCCGGTGGAACGCCATGGATCAGCGTCAACTCGTTGGCCATCGCCTCACGCGCATGCGCGTCATCGCGAGAAGCCGCATTCAGATAGGCGTGATAATGCAGGCGCACTTTACCTGCGCCGACACAGAGCAGGCCGATCAGGATCCAGACCGCAAGCGTTGGGGCATTGAACAGCAAACCTTCCAGCGCGCGCAGCAGCAAAAAGGTGATGCCCATCGCAATCGCCGTCATTCCCAGCGTTCGCAGCATCGAAAAATTCTTAATGCGGCGGAAAAACGCCTCCAGCCGGTGATCGAGGTGCCAGTGTTCACCCAGCTTAAACAGGCGCTCAACGATCAGCACCAATAATGTTGTAAACAGCGTCATGTCATCTCCTTGTGCGACGAGGGGGTGACCAGAGCGCGAAACTTCGCCCAGTCAAACGACGGGCCAGGATCGGTTTTACGCTCAGGCGCGATATCGCAATGTCCGGTCATGTTGTTGGTTATTGCCGGGTAAAGCGCGATTAGCGTACGCGTCACTGCGGCCAGTTGCTGATACTGCTCATCGCTATAGGCCAACGTGTCTGTACCTTCCAGCTCAATACCGATGGAAAAATCATTACAGCGCTCACGCCCGTGATAGTTCGACACGCCTGCATGCCATGCTCGCTTATCGAAAGGAACATACTGGACGATTTCGCCATCGCGGCGAATCAGACAATGGGCAGAAACACGCAGGTGAGCAATCCCGGCAAAAAATGGGTGGGCATCGGGATCCAGAGTTCCTGTGAATAATGCATCAATCCAGGGGCCACCAAACTCACCGGGCGGTAAGCTGATATTGTGCACCACCAATAATGAAGGAATTTCGTCGTCCGGGCGGCAATCAAAATGCGGAGAGGGGACACGTCGCGCCTCTGCCAGCCATCCCTTGTCTAACAACATGCAAGATCTCCTTAAATGTGGTGCTGATATCCGGTTCAGAGTAGCATGTTTCTACCTTATGATTCGTTAGCAATTGGAGTTTTATCATGCCGCCTCGCCGCTATAACCCTGACTACCGACGTGACGCGCTGTTGGAACGCATAAATCTGGATATCCCTGCCGCTGTTGCCCAGGCGCTGCGCGAAGATTTAGGCGGAGAAGTTGACGCCAGTAACGATATTACCGCGCAACTTTTGCCGGAGAACACACGTTCTCACGCCATCGTTATTACACGCGAAGACGGCGTATTTTGCGGCAAACGCTGGGTTGAAGAGGTCTTTATTCAACTGGCAGGCGACGATGTAAGCCTCACCTGGCATGTCGCAGATGGCGACAGCATCAAAGCCAACCAGCCGCTATTTGAACTTGATGGCCCGTCTCGTATCTTGCTGACGGGTGAACGCACCGCGCTCAATTTTGTTCAAACGCTCTCTGGCGTTGCCAGCGTGGTACGCGAATATGTCGATCTGCTTGCTGGCACAAACACCCAATTGCTGGATACACGCAAAACGCTGCCAGGTCTGCGTACTGCGCTAAAATACGCGGTACTCTGCGGTGGCGGCGCGAACCATCGGCTAGGTCTTTCTGACGCATTCTTGATCAAAGAGAACCACATTATTGCCTCCGGCTCCGTACGCCAGGCCGTTGAAAAAGCGTTCTGGCTGCACCCGGATGTTCCGGTAGAGGTCGAAGTTGAAAATCTGGATGAGTTGGACGACGCGCTGAAAGCGGGCGCGGATATCATCATGCTGGACAATTTCGAAACAGAACAAATGCGCGAGGCAGTTAAACGCACTAACGGTCAGGCGCGACTGGAAGTTTCGGGTAATGTGACCCATGAAACCCTGCGTGAATTTGCCGAAACGGGTGTCGATTTCATCTCCGTAGGCGCACTCACCAAGCACGTACGCGCACTGGATCTCTCCATGCGTTTTCGCTAATCGCTGATTGCATTGCTCGATGGCGCTTCGCTTATCGGGCCTGGCATCCTCGCTTCTTTTGTATGCCGGATAAGGCGCTCACGCCGCCATCCGGCATTTTCTTCGAGCCTCTTCGCAAAGGCTCTGTCTGACTTTGAAACCAACATAAATACGCCTGAACTCGCCTTCCCGTTTTGCTTTTTGCCACTCGTATGCAGAGCCCTGTGTTTGCCACAGTAGCGCCAGCTAACTCAAGGAGCAGACAATGGACAAGCAACGTGGCTTCACGCTTATCGAATTGATGGTCGTCATTGGCATCATCGCCATTTTAAGTGCAATTGGTATCCCGGCTTATCAGAACTACCTGCGTAAAGCGGCACTGACCGACATGCTGCAAACCTTCGTCCCCTATCGCACAGCGGTGGAACTGTGCGCACTGGACCATGGCGGGACGGATACGTGCAATGCCGCTACCAATGGTATTCCATCCCCCACGACCACCCGCTATGTCTCAGAAATGAGCGTAGCGAAAGGCGTCGTCATCCTTACCGGACAAGAAAGCCTCAATGGTCTGAGCGTCACCATGACGCCTGGCTGGGATAACGCTAACGGTATTACTGGCTGGACACGCGTTTGCGCGATTCAGAATGACAGTGCGTTGCAGCAAGCCTGCGAAGACGTTTTTCGCTTTGACGCCAACTGAGGTTAAATAATGAAAGACGCACAACTCCAGGCCTTGTGCCAGCGCCATCAGGCTGTACTCATCAATGTGGATAGCGATACTGTCCATATCGCCGTGATCGACTCGCCCTCTCAGGGATTGTTGGATGCGCTGCGGTTCGCTACGCAAAAACGGATCGATCTCGTGTGCTGGACCCAACAACAGATGGAAAGTCATCTGCACAAACCCCAACAAGCGCCGTCGACAGCTATCCCGGAAAACAGCCCCACTGCCGCTGGATTGCTGCATCAGACCTTACAGACGGCACTGGCAAAACGCGCCTCTGATATTCACATTGAACCGTCTGAAAACCATTACCGAATCAGACTGCGCGTGGACGGCGTGTTACACGCCTTGCCGAACATTTCGTCAGACACGGGCACGGCGCTGACGGCAAGACTCAAAGTGCTGGGTCATCTGGACATCGCGGAACACCGTCTCCCACAGGACGGGCAGTTCACCATCGAATTAACCGGTAGCACAGTCTCATTTCGTATCGCCACGCTTCCCTGTCGGGGAGGAGAGAAAGTGGTGCTCCGCCTGCTACACCAGGTCAATCAGGCGCTGGACATAAAAATGCTGGGGATGCAGGAATCCCAGTTAACCGAATTCATGCAAGCGCTACAGCAACCGCAGGGACTGGTGTTGGTCACAGGCCCGACCGGGAGCGGAAAAACAGTCACACTCTACAGCGCGCTGCAAACACGAAACATGCCAGACCTTAACCTCTGTAGTGTGGAAGATCCGGTCGAGATCCCCATTGAAGGTCTCAACCAGACACAAATTCACCCTCGTGCGGGTCTCACCTTTCAGGGCGTATTACGTGCGTTGCTACGCCAGGATCCCGATATCATCATGGTTGGGGAAATCCGCGACGGAGAAACAGCAGAAATTGCCATTAAAGCAGCGCAAACCGGCCATTTGGTTCTCTCTACGCTGCATACCAACTCAACCATTGAAACATTGGTCCGTTTGCAGCAAATGGGCGTGGCGCGTTGGATGCTTTCCTCAGCGTTGACGCTGGTGGTTGCCCAACGTCTGGTGCGAAAACTGTGCCCGCACTGTCGGCATACCACCGGAGATTCCATAACTCTCCCGGCTGCACTATGGCCCACGTGGCTACCGCGCTGGCAGGCGCCCGGTTGCGAACATTGTCACCATGGGTTCTACGGGCGAACGGCACTGTTCGAAGTCCTGCCCGTCACGCCAGCGCTCAGGCAACTCATCGCTACCGGAACTGACATTGAAACGCTTGAATCCCATGCCCAGCAGGCCGGTATGCGTTCGCTTTTTGACAATGGCTGCCAGGCCGTTGAACAAGGATTAACGACATTTGAAGAGTTGATCCGTATACTGGGTATGCCTCATGGCAGCTAAACAACTTTGGCGTTGGCAGGGCCTTAACAACGAAGGCGTCTCTGCCGACGGCACGTTGTGGGCTGAGAACCGGGTATTGTTGCTTGTGGCTCTGGCGCAACAACGAATTACACCGCTTCGAGTCAGGCGCATAAGCGTGAAAACTGCCCAATGGCGTGCAGAAAAAACGGCAGAACTTATCTACCAACTGGCAACGCTCCTCAAAGCAGGATTGACACTTTCAGAAGGGCTGACGTTACTTGCAGGGCAGCATCCCAGTGGGCAATGGCGGGCATTACTACACGTTCTGGCGCACGACCTGGAACAGGGAATACCGTTTTCCAGCGCGCTGTCGCAATGGTCTAATGTCTTTCCCCCGCTCTATCAGGCGATGATTCGTACTGGGGAATTAACGGGTAAGCTTGATGAATGCTGTTTTGAGCTGGCCCGCCAGCAAAAGGCGCAGCAACAGCTTACGGAAAAAGTGAAAAAAGCGCTGCGCTATCCCATCATCATTTTAACCATGGCGGTACTGGTGGTTATCGCTATACTGCACTTTGTTCTGCCGGAATTTGCGGCCATCTATAAAACGTTCAATACACCGCTACCCACCCTGACGCGTGGGGTGATGGCATTCGCTGATTTTACAGCGTCCTCGGGATGGCTACTGGCATTGCTTTGCATCGTGTTAGCGGTGGCAAATATGCTGCTAAGGCGAAAGCCTTCCTGGCAGATCGTGTGCCAGCGTCTTCTACTGCGAACACCGGTGATTGGTCGTCTGGCGCGGGGACAGAAGCTTACTCAAATATTTACCATTCTGGCGCTGACGCAAAGTGCGGGCATCACTTTTTTACACGGGCTGGAGAGCGTGAGAGAAACGATCGTTTGCCCCTGGTGGTCGCAACGACTGATGCAAATTCAGCACGACATTACCGCAGGACACCCCATCTGGCTGGCGTTCAAAAATGCCGGAGAATTTAGTCCATTATGCCTGCAACTGGTGAGAACAGGAGAAGCCTCTGGCTCGCTGGATACGATGCTGCATAACCTTGCCCGACATCACAGTGAAAATACGCTCTCCCTGGCAGATAACCTGGCGGCACTGCTGGAACCCACGCTGTTGGTGATAACCGGGTTAATTATAGGAACGCTGGTGGTGGCAATGTATTTGCCCATTTTCCATCTCGGGGATGCAATGAGTGGAGGATAGTGAGAGGCTGGCGCTGAATACAGCGCCAGCACAGGCGATTACAGGCTATTGAAAACGCGGTTTTCTTGTTCCTGAACGCGAATAAAGGTGGTGCGCTTGGTCAGTTCTTTCAGACGGGATGCCCCAACATAAGTACAGGCAGAACGCAAACCGCCCAGGATATCACGCGCGGTGTTTTCAACCGGGCCACGCAGCGGCAGCTTAACGGTTTTACCCTCTGCAGCACGGTACTGCGCAACGCCACCTACGTGGCGAGTCATTGCAGACTCTGAACTCATACCGTAGAACAGCATGAACTTCTCGCCGTTCTCTTCGACAATTCTCCCGCCGCTTTCTTCGTGACCCGCCAGCATTCCGCCCAGCATCACGAAGTCTGCGCCACCGCCAAAGGCTTTGGCAACATCGCCTGGCATCGTACAACCGCCATCGCTGACAATCATGCCGCCCAGACCGTGTGCTGCATCGGCACATTCAATCACAGCAGAAAGCTGCGGATAGCCCACGCCAGTTTTCACTCGGGTTGTGCATACAGAACCAGGGCCAATCCCAACCTTCACGATATCCGCGCCGGAAAGAACCAGTTCTTCACACATTTCACCGGTGACTACATTACCTGCACAGATGGTTTTTGTTGGCCATGCTTCACGCGCTTTTGCCACAAACTGTACGAAATGCTCAGAGTAACCGTTTGCCACATCAATACAGATAAAGTTCAGTGCCGGATTCAGCGCCAGAATCTGATTCGTTTTTTCAAAATCAGCATCAGAAGTCCCGGTAGAGACCATCACGTGCTTAATGACATCTGCAGATGCTTCACTGACAAACGCGCTCCAGTCTGCAACGGAGTAGTGCTTGTGAACGGCGGTCAGAATACCGAAAGAAGCCAAAGCGGCAGCCATCGAAAATGTACCAACGGTGTCCATATTCGCAGCAATAACCGGGACGCCAGACCAGGTCTGACCTGAGTGTTTAAAGGTAAATTCACGTTCCAGTTCAACATCGGAACGACTTTTGAGAGTAGAACGCTTAGGGCGGATAAGAACGTCTTTGAAACCTAACTTCAGATCTTCTTCGATACGCATGTGCGGATTCCTGGGGTTAATGACTATTAGAATGAGAGCACAACTCCAGTGACGCTATCATACGCACTAATCATGGCTTCGCAAGACTGCGAAATTCTCTTTTTTTACGCTACAATCCCATAAATTTACCTGGCGAACAGTGGGCAACCCCCACGACAGCCTCGCCTTCGCATGTTTAACTTTTAACCATTTGATTATCAAAATCAATTTCCCGGGATCAAATTATATGAGGTATACGGTAGCCTTAACGGGCGGCATCGGCAGTGGTAAAAGCACCGTTGCAAATGCATTTGCTGACCTCGGAATAAACGTGATTGATGCAGATATTATTGCCCGCCAGGTGGTTGAACCCGGCCAACCCGCCCTTAACGCGATTGCGGAACATTTTGGTTCAGACGTTATCGCTGCGGACGGTTCGTTGCAGCGGCGAGTTTTGCGCGAACGCATATTTGCCGCCCCAGAAGAGAAGTCCTGGCTAAATGGCTTGCTGCACCCACTCATCCAGCAGGAAACTCAGCGGCAATTTCAGCAAACCACATCGCCTTACGTGCTTTGGGTGGTGCCGCTGCTGGTTGAAAACGCGCTCTACAAAAAGGCCAATCGCGTACTGGTGGTTGATGTCACCCCGGAAACACAGCGCCTTAGAACCATGCAACGCGATGATGTGACGCGTGAGCATGTTGAACAAATTCTGGCTGCCCAGGCGACGCGTGAAGCGCGTCTTGCCGTGGCGGACGATGTTATTGATAATAACGGCGCACCGGATGCCATTGCATCGGATGTCGCACGCCTGCACGCGCGCTATTTGCAACTTGCGTCGCAGTTTGTCTCACAGGAAAAACCGTAATGCACACCCAGGTCCTTTTTGAACACCCTCTCAATGAGAAGATGCGTACATGGCTGCGCATTGAATTTCTGATTCAACAACTTTCCGTCAAACTCCCTATTGCAGATCATGCCGGGGCACTGCATTTCTTCCGCAATATCGGCGACTTGCTGGACGTGTTTGAGCGTGGTGAAGTGCGCACAGAACTTCTCAAAGAACTTGAGCGCCAGCAGCGTAAGCTTAAGGCCTGGATGGAAGTGCCTGGTGTAGATCAAAGTCGAATCGATGCCCTTCGCCAACAATTAAAAACGGCTGGCAGCATTTTGATTTCAGCGCCGCGAATTGGCCAGGAACTGCGTGAAGATCGCCTTGTCGCTCTGGTGCGCCAACGCCTGAGTATTCCAGGCGGCTGCTGTAGTTTTGACCTGCCAACGCTGCACATCTGGCTGCATCTTCCGCAATCGCAACGCGATGCCCAGGTTGAAACATGGCTTACAAGCCTGAATCCACTCAATCAGGCGTTGACGTTGATCCTGGATCTGATCCGTAACTCCGCGCCTTTCCGTAAGCAAACCAGCCTGAATGGTTTCTATCAGGATAACGGTGATGATGCGGATCTGTTGCGTCTGCAACTGACGCTGGACTCACAGCTTTATCCGCAAATTTCAGGGCACAAGAGCCGTTTTGCGATCCGTTTTATGCCGCTGGACAGTGAAAATGGCCTGGTTCCTGAACGCCTGGACTTTGAGCTGGCATGTTGTTAAGAAGTGAGTTTAAGGAGCGAAAATGTCTGAACAAACCATCGTAAACTGCCCAACCTGCGGTAAAAATGTTGTCTGGAGCGAAGCCAGTCCATTTCGTCCGTTCTGTTCCAAACGCTGTCAGTTGATCGATTTAGGTGAATGGGCCGCCGAAGAAAAACGCATTCCCAGTTCTGGCGATCTGTCAGAGAGTGATGACTGGAGCGAAGAACAGCAGTAAATCTGCTGCTGTTCTGTCGGGCGGGTACCGCCATTGTTTGCCGGATGGAGGCTACGCCTTATCCGGCCTGTGGCCTACATGTTCTGCTTTAACTTCGTAATAACGGGTTCATTTGCCGGCGGAAAATCTTTCGCATCCAGCTCGCTCTGTGCAATCCACTGACCGGGTTGTCCTTCCCTTCCCCACGGCTCCCCTTCCCAGCTTTCGACCAGCCAGAACCAGAGGGTGATATGCCGATCCGGGAACTGATATTCCAGCGTATCAAATAACGTCGCACCTTGCGGTGTAATGCCTACCTCTTCCTGTAGCTCACGAATCAGCGCCTGTTCCGGCGTTTCACCCAATTCAATTTTCCCACCAGGAAATTCCAGCTTATTCGCCATATGGGCATCTGCGGCGCGTTGAGTTATGAAGATCTCCCCCGCGTCGTTGCGAATAATGCCCACCGCGATTTGCAGTATTTTCATATTATCTCGTCCATAAAAAAGGCGCAGATATCTGCGCCTTTATCGTTTTTATTCAGACCTTAGCTCAGACGACCATGGCACTGTTTGTATTTTTTACCGGAACCGCAAGGGCATGGATCATTACGACCCACTTTGCGATCGCCCGTTTGCGCAGCCAGCTCTTCTGCCACAGCGGAATCATCACCTTTATGGCTCAGTTGTTGCATTTGCGCCAAACGTTCAGCTTCTTCACGACGCTGCTGTTCCATGGCTTCAACCTCTTCCGGCATGCGAACCTGAACTTTGCTCAGCGTACTGATCACTTCGTATTTCAGTGACTCCAGCATAGAGGCAAACATGGCGAAAGATTCACGTTTATATTCCTGCTTCGGATCTTTCTGCGCATAGCCACGCAGGTGGATACCCTGACGCAAGTAATCCATCGCCGCCAGGTGCTCTTTCCACAGTGAATCGAGTGTTTGCAGCATAACGCCCTTCTCGAAGTGGCGCATCATTTCTGCACCGACCACTTCTTCTTTGCGCTGGTACACATCGATAGCATGCGCCAGAATACGTTCACGCAGCGTTTCTTCATGCAGTTCAGGCTCTTTATCCAGCCACTCTGAAATCGGCATCTCGAGATCAAAATCGTTTTTCAGGCGTTCCTGCAGCCCTGGAACATCCCACATCTCTTCCAGCGACTGCGGCGGAATATAGGCATCGATGGTGACTTTGAACACATCTTCGCGGATGCTGTTGATGGTTTCGCTTACGTCACTCACATCCAGCAGTTCATTACGCTGGCTGTAGATAGCGCGACGCTGATCGTTCGCCACATCATCATATTCCAGCAGTTGCTTACGAATATCGAAGTTACGGCTTTCCACTTTACGCTGTGCGTTGGCAATCGCTTTAGTTACCCACGGGTGCTCAATGGCTTCGCCCGGTTTCATGCCCAGTTTGCGCATCATGCCTGAAACACGGTCAGAGGCGAAGATACGCATCAGCGCATCTTCCATCGACAGGTAGAAACGGGAAGAACCGGCGTCACCCTGACGACCAGAACGGCCACGAAGCTGGTTATCGATACGACGAGATTCGTGACGCTCGGTACCAATGATGTGCAAACCGCCCGATGCCAGCACCGCATCATGACGCACCTGCCAGTCTGCTTTGATCTGCGCAATCTGTTCCGGAGTTGGATTTTCAAGCTCGGCCACTTCCGCCTGCCAGCTACCGCCCAGCACGATATCGGTACCACGACCCGCCATGTTAGTCGCGATGGTCACTGCAGCCGGGTAACCCGCCTGTGCAACGATCGCCGCTTCGTTGGCGTGGAATTTGGCGTTCAGAACGTTATGTTTGATACCGGCTTTCACCAGCTCGTTAGAAACCACTTCGGATTTCTCGATAGAGATCGTACCGACCAGCACCGGCTGACCATTCGCAGTACGCTCTTTGATATCTTCAATAATCGCCTGAATTTTTTCCGCTTCCGTCATGTAGACCAGGTCCGGCATGTCTTTACGGATCATCGGACGGTTGGTCGGAACCACAACGGTATCCAGCTTGTAGATAGAGCTAAATTCAAATGCTTCGGTATCTGCTGTACCGGTCATACCGGCCAGTTTCTCGTACAGACGGAAGTAGTTCTGGAACGTAATGGAGGCCAGCGTCTGGTTTTCGTTCTGGATATCCACGCCTTCTTTCGCTTCAACGGCCTGGTGCAAACCGTCAGACCAGCGACGCCCCTGCATGGTACGACCGGTGTGTTCGTCAACGATGATAACTTCACCGTCTTTCACGATGTAGTCGACGTCGCGGGTGAACAGCACGTGCGCGCGCAGCGCTGCGGTGACGTGGTGCATCAGCATAATGTTGCCCGGAGAGTACAGCGACTCACCTTCGTCCATGATGCCTTCATTCACCAGCAGTTCTTCAATCAGTACCAGACCACGTTCAGTTAGGTTCACCTGACGGGCTTTTTCATCAACGGAGAAATGGCCTTCACCCTGGAAGGTGTCGGAGTCTTCTTTCTCCTGGCGCACCAGGCGCGGGATGATTTTGTTCACTTTCATATACATTTCTGAGCTGTCTTCAGCCGGACCAGAAATGATAAGCGGCGTACGTGCTTCATCGATCAGGATGGAGTCCACCTCATCCACCAGCGCGTAGTGCAGTTTACGCTGAACGCGTTCTTCAGGGCTGAACGCCATGTTGTCGCGCAGGTAATCAAAGCCGTATTCGTTGTTGGTGCCGTAAGTGATGTCCGCCGCGTATGCTTCACGTTTTGCAGGAGCTGGCAGGCCAGACATGTTGATGCCGACGCTCATGCCGAGGAATTCAAACAGTGGGCGGTTATTTTCGGCGTCACGCTGTGCCAGGTAGTCGTTCACGGTCACCACATGCACACCTTTCCCGCTTAATGCGTTCAGGTAAGCAGGCAGCGTTGCAGTCAGCGTTTTACCTTCACCGGTACGCATTTCCGCGATGCAGCGATCGTTAAGGACCATACCGCCTAACAACTGAACGTCAAAGTGGCGCATCCCGAAGACACGTTTACTGGCTTCGCGGACAACCGCAAAGGCTTCCGGAATCAGGCTTTCCAGGCTTTCACCTTTTTCCAGACGAGCACGGAACTCTGCTGTTTTCGCTTTCAGTTCGTCATCGGAGAGTTTTTCCATCTCCGGTTCCATGGCATTAATCACGCCGACCACTTTGCGCATGCGACGCAACGTACGATCGTTACGACTACCGAATACTTTCGTTAATAATTTGATTAGCATAATAATAAAATCTCAAACGCCCCGCGAAGCGAAGTCATAAAAATGAATTAAAGGTTTTTTTGTTGTTAGCTGAGGCGTTGAGGACCGGCACGTATTCCCTGCGCCTGGCTAATCCAGACGGAAACGTTAAATACGGCCTGAGGTGTAAAATGGGCGTACGCCAGATGGCGCACGATCGCAGGCGGCTGGCCTTCCTGAGTCAGCATGGCGCTGAGCGTATTCAGTAAAGCAAGATGATGCGCCTGGAGCGGTAACGGTTCTTCAGCAACGGGCAGCGCTTGCGGCGCCATTGCGAAGGAAAGATGGCGAATAACCGTTCGAATTGCATGTTGGTGCCAGTAATCGACGGTAAAATTCGGGCGACGATTGGTGGCTTCCAACAACGCAAGCTGGCTAAAGTTTACCTTCGCAGATTGATCGTGGTTGCTGGCTGTCGCTTTTGCTGGCGTATTCGGCTCGGCAGCGTTACTGAGAGCGGGCAGACCAAAGCTCGCCGCGACCATCCCCAATAAGAGATGCGGCCAGAAGTACCGTCTGCCTAACTGTCGCCAGCGCGTCAGTATTCCACTCACGTCATTGCCACCTTAAAAGCCCGATCGTCGGGTTTATGCTTTCTAAACGTTATTTTTGCGCACAAATCTTATCACTAATACCGCTGTACTACAGCAGGAATGACAAAAAGCTAAGGGTAAAAATGCTTAAGAAAGCAGCGAACGCGCTGCATTTCGATTCAGCAACACATAAAAATCGCTTCGGAAAAAATGACGGGCGCGCTACAAAAAAAAACGACTGGCTTACCTGGCCGGAGAGAGTGCCAGATTAACCAGTCGAATTTATGCGACAGGGTGTGTCGTTATGCCAGTACAGTCGAAGGCGCTTTGAAAGCCAACGGCAGTTCTGCGTCGTCCTGGAAGGTCACAAATTCCCAGGCTTCCTGTTTAGCCAGGACTGCCTGCAGCAGTTTGTTATTCAGTGCATGACCGGATTTATACGCGGTAAATGCACCGATAATGTTGTGACCACACATGAACAAGTCACCGATAGCATCAAGCATTTTGTGACGAACAAATTCATCTTCAAAACGCAGGCCGTCTTCGTTCAATACGCGATAATCGTCAACAACGATGGCACAATCGAAGCTGCCGCCCAGGCACAAACCACGAGACTGCAGATATTCGATATCACGCATGAAGCCGAAAGTACGCGCACGGCTGATCTGGCGCATGAACGCGTCAGCAGAGAAGTTCATCGCATAGCGCTGTGTGCTGGAGTCGATCGCCGGATGGTTAAAGTCGATGGTGAAATCCAACGTAAAACCATTGTACGGCTTGAACTCAGCCCACTTGTCGCCATCTTCGACACGAACAGTCTCTTTGATGCGTACAAATTTCTTGGCGCTTTTCAGTTCTTCAATACCCGCATCAAGCAGCAGGTAGACGAACGGAGCAGCACTGCCATCCATGATCGGGATTTCCGGAGCATTGACTTCGATAACAATGTTATCGATGCCCAGGCCCGCCAGAGCAGCGTTAAGGTGCTCAACGGTTGAAATCCGTACATCATGCTCATTAACCAGACACGTACAGAGCATGGTATCACGCACAGATTTGGCATCGGCCGGGAAATCTACCGGTGGATTCAAGTCGGTGCGACGATAGATGACCCCGGTGTTGGCCGGCGCAGGTCGTAATGTCAGGGTGACTTTTTTGCCGGTATGTAAACCGACGCCAGTCGCCTGAACGATACGTTTAAGTGTCCTTTGTTTGATCATCGTATAATCTCGCCAAATTACCTATCCAACCGAAGTGTACTATACATTCGGCGGGTCAGTTTAGCACAAAGAGCCACGATACCCAAATTCCAGCTAATTCTTAGTCAGCTTGCTTGCGCAGGAACGCAGGGATATCGAGATAATCCGGCTCTTTAGTGGTTTGCGGCGTGTTGTCGTTAACCACTTTAGCAACCGGTTTTTGCTCTTGCGTCAACGGCGCCATGCCGTGCTGCTGGTAGCGATCCATCACTGGCTGCTGCACCTGCTTATTGGTGACCAGGGTGATTTCCGGACGTTTGTCCATACCAATTCCAGTGGCAACAACGGTAACGCGCAGTTCGTCATTCATATCCGGGTCAAGAGACGTACCGATAACCACGGTTGCATTATCCGAAGCAAATGCACGGATGGTGTTACCCACGGTTTCAAACTCATCCAGACGCAGATCGAAGCCCGCAGTAATGTTGACCAGTACGCCGCGAGCGCCAGACAGATCGATATCTTCCAGCAGCGGAGAAGAGATAGCCATTTCAGCCGCTTCTTCCGCACGGTCTTCACCGCTCGCCACGCCGGAGCCCATCATCGCATAGCCCATTTCGGACATCACGGTGCGTACGTCTGCAAAGTCGACGTTCATCAGGCCAGGACGGGTTATCAGCTCTGCGATACCCTGTACCGCGCCTTTCAGCACGTCGTTTGCTGCGCCAAATGCGTCCAGCAGGGAAATACCGCGTCCCAGCACTTTCAGCAGTTTGTCGTTCGGAATAGTGATCAGAGAGTCCACATGTTTGGACAGCTCGGTGATACCCTGCTCCGCGAATGCCATACGCTTCTTGCCTTCAAAGTTGAAAGGCTTAGTCACGACAGCAACGGTCAGAATACCTAAATCTTTTGCGACTTCAGCAACCACTGGCGCTGCACCGGTACCGGTACCGCCACCCATGCCTGCTGCGATAAACACCATGTCTGCCCCGTCAAGCGCTGCACGCAGAGCTTCACGATCTTCGTCAGCCGCATTGCGACCCACTTCCGGGTTTGCGCCCGCCCCCAGACCTTTGGTAATACCGCTACCGATCTGAATGGTCTGGCCAACAGCAGTTTTACGCAACGCCTGGGCGTCAGTATTGACTGCAAAGAATTCAACACCTTCAATGCGCTCGCGCACCATGTGTTCAACGGCATTACCGCCGCCGCCACCGACGCCGATGACTTTAATCACCGCGTCGTTGGTCAGTTCCATAGGTTCAAACATAGTTTCTCTCCGTTTTGTGCCTGTCGCCTGAGACCGTTAATCTTCTCCGGTCTCATAAAAATTAAAACTCTTTTCGCAGCCAGCTATTAAGTCGCTTGATCCACGAGCCAACTGAAGCCGTAACACGTTTTTCTACTTCTGCTTCACCACTCAAATGGGACTCTTTCCCGTAGTGAAGCAACCCCACCGCCGTTGAGTAATACGGCTCCTGAGCATAATCCGTCAGTCCGGTGATATTCAGCGGCGCACCAATACGCACCTGCGTATGGAACACACGCTGGGCGCAGGCTGCAAGGCCTTCAATTTGCGCCGCGCCACCGGTTAACACAATCCCCGCCGCCAGATGATGTTTCACACCCTGCTGGCGAAGTTGTTCTTGTAATTGCAGTATCTCTTCGTTGACCAGATTGAGCAGTTCGGTATAACGCGGCTCAATGACCTCTGCGAGCGTCTGACGCTGCAGACTGCGCGGCGGTCGCCCACCTACGCTGGGCACTTCCACGCTCTCGTCTTTCCCAACGATGGAGCCTAACGCACACCCGTGGCGCACTTTAATGGCTTCGGCGTCGCTCGGCGGCGTACCAAAGGCATAGGCGATATCACTGGTCACTACGTTTCCTGCGTAAGGTATTACTTTGGTATGGCGCAATGCCCCGCCAGTATAAACGGCGATATCCATTGTACCACCACCAATATCCACCACGCAGACGCCCAGTTCACGTTCATCTTCCGTCAACACGGAATAACTGGCCGCCAGTCCGGCAAATATCAATTGGTCAACTTTCAGGCCACAACGTTCCACGGCTTTGACAATGTTTTTCGCCATATCGTTGTGGCACGTAATCAAATGCACTTTTGCCTGCATACGTACGCCGGAAAGACCGACAGGATTTTTGATGCCTTCCTGGTAGTCGATCGCGTACTCTTGCGGAATAACGTGCAGAACACGATGTTCATCACGAACACGGACCGACTTTGCGGTGTGCACCACGTTTTCCACATCTTCCTGCGTCACTTCCTCTTCGGAGATCGGCACCATGCCGATTTCATTCTGACAGCTAATATGCTTCCCAGAAAGCGCCAGATACACCGAGGAGATCTGGCAATCCGCCATCAGTTCAGCCTGGTCAATGGCGCGCTGTACGCACTTTACCACTGACTCAAGGTCGTTCACTCCGCCTTTATCCATACCGCGCGACGGGCAACTGCCCACCCCAATGATATTGACTATACCATCGGGCAGAACTTCCCCTACTAAAGCGGCAACCTTCGCGGTGCCAATCTCCAGTCCAACTACCAGTTTTCTGTCCGTCGCCTTGATCATTGTTGTTCTGCCTGTGCCTGATTCTGTTGCTGATTAGATTCCTCAGGAGGTAAGGGAACCCACCCTACTGCCGCCCCCGAGTCATAACGCAAATCAACGTAGCTAATCCGTTTGCCATCGGTTTGCGCCTGCTGCTGTAAAACCGGATAAAGTTCTACAAAGCGAGCCAAACGTTTCATGGTGTCGCCCCGACCCAGATTGAGCTTAATATCGTTATTCAGCGTCAACTGCCAGGAACGACGAGCGGTCATTGCCGCTTCCTTCAGGGTGAATCTATCCTTAGCCAGCACCTGCCCCATTTCACGGTACCCTTGCAACACTTCACTCGCGCTGCCTTCCGGGCCGTATAACATGGGTAAAACCTGTTTGCTGGTCCGATCGGTGGGTACACTGAAGGCATTACCTTCCGCATCCACCATATGCTGATCATTCCAACGCGCAATCGGCACATATTCAACCAGATGAATCTTCAATTCATCAGGCCACTGTTTTCTGACACTCGCCTGTTTAATCCATGGCAAACGTTCAATCTGACTCTGAATGATGTTCACGTCCTGGGTCATAAAGGTTCCAGGCGCCCCGAGAGCCAGAATTGACTGTCGGATATCATCATTGCGCGTGTAATGCCGATCGCCGGTCAGCACCAGTTTCGACAAGGGTAAACGCTGCGCGTCTTCCATCCAGCCCAACACCACCCAGCCGCTGACAAACACGGTGCACAACACTGTCAGCAGGAAAAGGATTCCTGCAAGACGCGTTCCATTACTGCGGCGTGAAGATGAGAGTTCTTCTTCACTGTTTCGCGTGTTCAGCGCAGCCTGCGACATATCAGTCCGCCAACTCCAGAATTCGTACCACCAACTGCGAGAAGCTCATGCCCGCCTGACGTGCCGCCATAGGCACCAGACTGTGGCTGGTCATACCCGGAGAGGTATTGGCTTCCAGCAGATAAAACTGGCCATCGCTGTCCTTCATGACATCGATACGACCCCAACCTTTGCAGCCCAGCGCGGTCCACGCTTTCAGGACTAATGCCTGTAACGCGGCCTCTTGATCCACTTCCAGACCAGCAGGACAGAAATATTGTGTCTCATCAGACAGATACTTCGCCTCATAATCATAGAAGGTTCCAGCGGGTTGGATACGAATTGACGGTAAAATTTCTTCACCGAGCATCGCTACCGTAAATTCTGGACCGCTGAGCCATTTTTCAATCAATACTTCTTCATCATGATGAAAAGCCAATGCTAATGCGTTTTGCAAAGCATTTTGTTCTTCAACTTTCGACATTCCCACGCTGGAGCCTTCACGGCTCGGCTTCACAATCAGCGGTAAACCCAACGCGGAAATTTGCGTCATGACGTCATCGCTAAGCCCTTTTTCGAACTCAGCGCGCGTTAACGCCACCCACGGCGCGACCGGTAATCCAGCCCCTTGCCACAGCAATTTGCTGCGCAGTTTATCCATTGAAATGGCAGATGCCATCACGCCACTGCCGGTGTACGGCAGGCCAATCAGATCCAGCATTCCCTGCAAAGTGCCATCTTCACCACCGCGCCCGTGCAGCGCGATGAACACCTTCTGAAAACCCATCGATTTCAGAAGGGTGATGTCAACCTCTTGCGGATCCACCGGATACGCATCCACGCCGCCTTCGCGTAAGCCAGCCAACACGGCGGCACCGGAATTCAGCGAAACTTCACGCTCAGCGGAGGTTCCCCCCAACAGGACCGCAATCTTATCAGCCATGTTGTTCTTCCTCCTGAGTTTGCGGCTTCAGTTTGATTTCAGCTAAGGAACGTGCGATTTTGCCGATATTTCCCGCACCCTGCACCAGAATCAAATCGTTGCCGGTTAATACCGGTGCCAGCATCTCCGCCACTTGGGCAGGGTCGGACACCAGAATCGGGTCAATCTTGCCGCGTCCACGAATGGTACGGCACAGTGAGCGGCTATCCGCGCCAGGGATCGGTGTCTCTCCCGCCGCATAAACGTCCAGCATCAGTAACGTATCAACCTGGGTCAATACGTTGGCGAAGTCATCGTACAGATCGCGCGTACGCGTGAAACGGTGCGGCTGGAACAGCATAACCAGATTTTTGTCCGGCCAGCCCGCGCGCGCGGCTTTGATGGTCGCGTCAACTTCCGTTGGATGATGGCCGTAATCATCGACCAGCATCGCCGTACCGGCTTTTCCGTTTACCGGCTCAAGCGGGAACTCACCAAGAACATCGAAACGGCGTCCTGTCCCCTGGAAGCTCTCCAGCGCACGCAGGATTGCCTCGTCTTCAATCTCTTCTTCCGTTGCTACCGCCACGGCAGCAGCCGCATTCAGGGCATTATGGCGACCTGGCGCATTCAAGGTCACGCGCAGCGCAGGTTTGTCCAGGCGCAAGAGCGTGAAATGCCCCTGCGGGCCAATCTGCTGATAGTCTTCAATACGCACATCCGCATCATCGCTAAAACCGTAGGTCGTGGTCTGACGCCCCACACGCGGCAGCAGCTCACGGATTACCGGATCATCAACGCACATCACTGCACGACCATAAAACGGCAAATTGTGCAGAAAATTAATGAACGTCTGCTTTAAATTTTCGAAGTCGCCCTGGTAGGTATCCATATGGTCCGCTTCGATGTTGGTGACAATCGCCACCATCGGTTGCAGATGCAGGAACGACGCATCACTCTCATCTGCTTCAGCAATCAGATAACGACTGTGGCCAAGACGCGCATGCACGCCCGCCGCTTTTACCAGACCACCGTTCACAAAGGTCGGATCCAGACCCGCTTCGGCATAAATACTGGAAACCATTGCGGTGGTTGTGGTTTTGCCATGCGTCCCGGCAATGGCGATGCCGTGACGAAAACGCATTAATTCCGCCAGCATCTCTGCACGGCGAATCACCGGAATGCGCGCTTCATGCGCGGCGACAATCTCCGGGTTATCCGCCGAAATAGCGCTGGATACCACCACCACGCTCGCATCACGGACGTTCTCCGGGCGATGGTTGAAAAAGATAGTGGCACCCAGACTCGTTAACTGTTGCGTAACCGGATTCGGCGCCAAATCGGAACCACTGATCTGATACCCTTCATTGGCCAAAACTTCGGCAATACCGCCCATACCAGCACCACCGATGCCGACAAAGTGAATATGCCGAACGCGACGCATTTCAGGCACGATGGAACGCAGTTTCGCCAATTGTTGTGTATTCATTCTTTACGCCATTAACTTCAAAATTTCATGCGATGCAAAAGGCACCGCCACAATTACACCCGGGCAGCCCGGCTCACTTCATTTGCGACTCGTTCTGTGGCATCAGGTATCGATGCAGCGCGAGCACGCTCTGCCATGGTGAGTAACGTTTCTCGCGACCACCCGGAAAGGGTGCTGGCGACGGCATCCACGGTAAACTGTGGCTGCTCGAGAATTTTGGCTGCGCCCGCTTTTTCCAGCGGCAGCGCATTCCAGTACTGCTGTCTGTCTTTATGCTGAAAGGGCACAAACAGCGCAGGGAGTCCCGCGGCAGCAATTTCACTCACGGTTAATGCACCCGAACGACAAACGACAACATCCGCCCACGCATAAGCGCCAGCCATGTCGTCAATAAACTCCGTCACCTTATGCTGCGGTTGCCCCACCTGTGCATAAGCGTCTTCAACCGTCTGCTGCGCGCCTTTACCGCTCTGATGCCAGATAGTGACCGCATCACCCAGTTTTGCGGCAACCTGCGGTAGCGTCTGGTTCAGAACGCGAGCGCCCTGGGAACCGCCAACCACCAGCAGACGAACCGGGCCTTCACGCCCCGCCAGACGCTCCTGCGGCAGAGGCAGCGCCAGCACGTCCGTACGCACCGGATTCCCCACCACTTCCGCTTTCGGGAAGGCGCCAGGAAAAGCCTGCATAACCGTGGTTGCGATCTTCGCCAGCCATTTATTGGTCAAACCGGCAATACCGTTCTGCTCATGCAGTACCACCGGGATCCCTAAAGACCAGGCAGCAAGGCCGCCGGGACCGGAAACATAGCCACCCATGCCCAGCACCACGTCGGGTTTGAACTGTTGCATGATGGCGCGCGCCTGACGCCAGGCGTTAAAAATACGCAGCGGGGCGGCAAGCAATGCCTTGATCCCTTTGCCACGCAAACCGGAGATACGAATGAAGTCAATCTCAATGCCGTGTTTTGGCACTAAATCCGCTTCCATACGATCGGCGGTGCCCAGCCAGCGAACCTGCCAGCCCTGGGCCATTAAATGGTGAGCAACGGCCAATCCCGGGAACACATGTCCGCCGGTACCGCCTGCCATCACCATTAACCGCTTCGGTTGACCACTCATCGTGAACCTCGTGTAAACGCCTGCGCTTTTTCCAGACGCGTTTCATAATCAATACGTAACAAAAACATGATGGCTGTCGACATAATCAACAAACTCGAACCACCGTAGCTGATCAGCGGCAGCGTCAGACCTTTGGTTGGCAGCATACCGGCAGCCGCGCCAACGTTGACAAGTGCCTGGAAACTAAACCAGATACCGATCGAACAGGCGAGAAAACCGGAGAAACGGTGGTCAATTTCCAGCGCTTTACGTCCAATCGACATCGCGCGAAAAGCGACGAAGAATACCATTAAAAGTGCCAATACCACACCGATATAACCCAGTTCTTCCCCAATAATGGCGAAGATAAAGTCGGTATGCGCCTCCGGCAGGTACTCCAGTTTTTGAACCGAATTCCCCAGTCCTTGCCCCCAGACTTCACCGCGACCAAATGCCATCAGCGATTGCGTCAACTGGTAACCGCTGCCAAACGGATCTTCCCAGGGGTTCCAGAAAGAGGTCACTCGGCGAATACGATAAGGCTCGGCTAGGATCAGCAGAACAACCGCCGATATCCCCATCCCGATGATGGCGATGAACTGCCACAGTTTCGCCCCGGCAAGAAACAGCATCGCCAGCGTGGTCACAAATAACACCACCACCGTACCGAGGTCAGGCTGCGCCAGCAAAAGCACTGCCAGCACCAGGATCACGCCCATCGGTTTTAAGAAGCCGCGCAGGTTATTACGTACCTCGTCGACCTTACGCACCAGGTAGTTCGCGAGGTAGCAGAACAACGACAGCTTGGTAAATTCCGCAGGCTGAATACGCAGCGGCCCCAGCGCAATCCAACGCGATGCCCCGTTAACGGAACTCCCCACCACCAGTACTATTAACAGCATGATGATCGACGCAATCAGCATCGTGGTGCTGTACTTTTGCCAGAACTCCATCGGCAAACGCAGCGTGATCATCCCCAGGCAAAATGCCAGGAAGATATACAGCGCATCACGCTTGGCAAACAGGAACGGGTCGTTCGCCAGCCTTTGCCCCACGGGCATCGACGCTGAGGTCACCATCACGAAACCAATCGCTGCAAGTCCCAGGGTTAACCACAACAACATGCGGTCGTACATAATCAGGCTGTCCGCGTCTTTCTCACGCGAAGCCATCACCCAGCCCTTAAGCGCAGCAAAGCCCCATGCCAGGAGTCCAAATCCCGGCAGGCGCGGCATTCTCAGGCGAGGCAGAGAGAAGCGCATCAACCCAACTCCTTCGCCAGGCGGGTAAATTCATCCCCCCGCTGCTCAAAATTCTTGAACTGATCGAGGCTGGCGCAGGCGGGCGACAACAGCACCATATCTCCCGGCTTCACGCGCGGCGCGATCAAGCGCATCGCCTCTTCCATCGTTTCCGTCTGTTCAGCGACGTCCGGACGCAGTTCCGCCAGTTGTGCGCCGTCACGGCCAAAGCAGTACAGACGAACACGATCGCCGTTCAAATAACGCCCCAGCGAAGAGAAATCCGCTGATTTACCATCTCCGCCGAGCAGCAGATGCAGCGTGCCATCGACATGCAGCCCCTTCAACGCCGCTTCGGTACTGCCTACATTGGTCGCTTTAGAATCGTTGATCCAGCGAACACCGTTATGCTCCAGCGCCAACTGGAAGCGATGCGCAAGACCGGTAAACGTCGTTAACGCTTTCAGGCTGCTGGCGCGCGGTAATCCTGCTGCGTCCGCCAGTGCCAGCGCCGCCAGCGCGTTGGTGTAGTTATGCTGACCGGAAAGCTTCATCTCTTTCACGTTCAGTATTTTTTCGCCTTTGACCCGCAGCCAGGTTTCGCCCTGCTGACGGTTAAGGTGATAGTCACCCATATTGACGCCAAAACTCACGCAGCGCTCATCCGCACCGCGTACCGGCATGGTTAGCGCATCATCGGCATTCACCACGCACACTTTCGCATTCTCGTACACACGCAGTTTCGCCGCGCGATACTGTTGAAGACCAAATGGATATCGGTCCATATGATCTTCCGTAACGTTCAGAATTGTTGCGGCAGCGGCCTGTAGACTGGAGGTGGTTTCCAGTTGGAAACTGGACAGTTCAAGCACATAGAGTTCGCGATCGTCATCCAGCAACATCAGGGCTGGCAGACCGATATTGCCGCCCACACCGACGTTAACGCCCGCCGCTTTCGCCATTTCGCCAACCAGCGTCGTTACCGTACTTTTACCGTTCGACCCGGTGATAGCGACAATGGGTGCCTGCGCTTCGCGACAGAACAGCTCAATGTCGCCCACAATTTCAATACCCGCATCAGCAGCAGCGCGTAGTGAAGGATGCGCAAGGGCAATACCAGGGCTGGCAACCACCAAATCGGCGGCTAATAGCCACTCGTCGTTCAGGCTGCCAACGTGGCGTTCAACCGCTTCAGGTAATTTATCCAGTCCCGGCGGCGTCGCGCGGGTATCCATCACACGGGGCGTCACGCCACGCGCGAGGAAAAAGTCCACGCAAGAAAGTCCGGTGAGACCCAGACCAATGATAACGACGTTTTTACCCTGGTAATCAGCCATGATTAGCGTACCTTCAGCGTTGCCAGGCCAATCAGCACCAGCATCAGCGAAATAATCCAGAAGCGCACAATGACGCGCGGCTCCGGCCAGCCTTTCAGTTCATAGTGATGGTGAATCGGCGCCATGCGGAAAATACGCTGCCCGCGCAGCTTAAAGGAACCGACCTGCAGGATGACCGACAACGTTTCCACCACGAACACCCCGCCCATAATTACCAGCAGGAATTCCTGACGCAGCAGCACGGCGATAATCCCGAGTGCACCGCCCAGCGCCAGTGAACCGACGTCACCCATAAAGACCTGCGCCGGATAAGTGTTAAACCACAGAAAGCCTAACCCCGCGCCGACAATCGCCGTACAGACAATCACCAGTTCACCGGCATGGCGTAAATAGGGAATGTGCAGGTAGCTGGCGAAGTTCATGTTACCGCTCGCCCACGCCACCAGCGCAAAACCAGCCGCGACAAACACGGTTGGCATAATCGCCAGGCCATCAAGGCCATCGGTCAGATTGACCGCGTTCCCCGTCCCCACAATCACGAAGTACGCCAGCAGAACGTAGAACAGCCCCAACTGAGGCATCACGTCTTTAAAGAACGGCACCACCAGTTGAGTGGCTGGCGTATCTTTGCCCGCCAGATAGAGGGCAAACGCCACGCCTAATGCAATGACGGACATCCAGAAATACTTCCAGCGCGCAATCAGGCCTTTCGTGTCTTTGCGGACCACTTTGCGATAGTCATCGACGAACCCAATAATGCCGTAGCCAACCAGCACGACCAATACACACCAGACATACGGGTTAGACGGGTAAGCCCACAGCAGCACAGAAACGACAATCGCGGTCAGGATCATAATGCCGCCCATCGTCGGCGTCCCGCGCTTGCTGAAATGCGACTCCGGACCGTCGTTACGCACAACCTGGCCAAACGACAATTTTTGTAAACGGGCAATCATGCGCGGGCCCATCCACAAAGAGATGAACAGCGCGGTCAGCAGGCTGACGATGGCGCGAAACGTCAGATACGAAAAGACGTTAAAGCCGGAATAATATTTGACCAAATGTTCGGCCAGCCAAACTAACATGTCCCATTCTCCTGTAATGCGTGTACTACCTCTTCCATGGCGGCACTACGTGAACCTTTCACTAAAACAGTCATTGTCTGATGCTCTGCAACCAGCGCCTTAAGACGCGTCACCAACGCAGATTTGTCAGCAAAATGCTCGCCGACGCCGCTGGCGTCACTGATGGCCTGGCTCAGTTTCCCGGTACTCAATACACAATCGATATCTGCCGCTTTCGCCGCCTCGCCAACCTGCACATGGCACGCTTCGCTTTCTGCCCCCAGTTCCGCCATATCGCCAACCACCAACACACGAAAGCCCGGCATTTCAGAAAGAACCTGTACGGCTGCGGTCATCGACCCTACATTGGCGTTGTAGGAGTCATCAAGCAACAGCTGGTTTTCTGCCAGTGAGATCGGGAACAAACGGCCAGGTACGGCCGTTAAGTTAGCCAGACCCGCTTTGATAGCCTCGAGCGGCGCACCAACCGCCATCGACAACGCGCTCGCAGCGAGTGCATTGGCGATATTGTGGCGGCCAGGTAACGGCAGCAGCACATCAATGCTGCCCTTCGGGGTTTGCAGAGAAAACGTTGTGCCATGCAGCGTCACGTGGATTTGGGTTGCCGTGAAATCACTGTGGGCGGCATTGGGTGAAAAGCGCCAGACCGTGCGATCGCCAATAATGCTCTGCCAGTTCAACCAGTCGTTGTTATCGGCATTCAAGATGGCAATGCCGTTTTCCTGCAGACCGGTAAAGATTTCGCCTTTGGCTTTCGCCACGCCCGCCAGCGAGCCGAACCCTTCCAGGTGCGCCGCAGCGAGATTGTTCACCAGCGCCGCTTCCGGACGCGTCAGGCCGACGGTCCAGGCAATTTCACCCTGGTGGTTAGCGCCTAATTCAATCACCGCATAGTCATAATCATGATTCAGACGTAGCAGCGTCATCGGCACGCCGATGTCGTTATTGAGATTGCCGGCGGTATATAAAGTGTTTCCGCACTGGCTCAGAATGGCCGCCGTCATCTCTTTAACCGATGTTTTACCGGATGAACCGGTTAACGCCACCACGCGGGCCGGAACCTGCGCGCGTACCCACGCCGCCAGTTCACCAAACGCCAGACGCGTGTCTTTGACAATCAGTTGCGGGAGGTCGATATCGAGCGGACGGCTGACCAGCAGCGCCCCTGCCCCGCCTGCTTTCGCTTTATCGGCAAAATCGTGGGCGTCGAAGCGTTCGCCTTTCAGCGCCACAAACAGGCAGCCTGGCGTCAGTTGACGCGTATCGGTCGTTACCGCGTCCAGCGTTAAATCGGCACCTTGCAACTCGCCGTGCAGAATCTCAGCCAGCTGGCTGAGCGTTACGCTAATCATGCGATAACCCCCAGCAGACGCGCGGCGGTCACACGATCGGAATAGTCGAGACGCTGGGAGCCGACGATCTGATAATCTTCATGCCCCTTACCCGCAATCAGTACGACGTCGTCCTCTTTCGCTTGCATAATGGCGTTGGTGACGGCTTCGGCACGGCCTTCCATCACCTTCGCATGCCCGGCGTCCAGCATTCCGGCAAGGATATCGTTGATAATGGCGCGCGGCTCTTCAGTACGCGGGTTGTCGTCGGTCACCACCGCCACATCAGCAAATTGTTCAGCAATCGCGCCCATTAGCGGACGTTTGCCTTTGTCGCGATCGCCGCCGCAGCCGAAGACGCACCACAGTTTGCCTGCGCAATGCAGGCGTGCCGCTTCGAGCGCTTTTTCCAGCGCGTCCGGCGTATGGGCGTAGTCAACAACGACAGTCGGTTTACCCGGCGCACTGAAGACTTCCATGCGCCCGCAAACGGGCTGCAGGCGGGAGGCTGTTTTCAGCAGTTCTGCCAACGGATAACCCAACGCCAGCAGCGTAGCCAGCGCCAGCAGAAGGTTGCTGACGTTAAACGCGCCCATCAGACGGCTTTCAATCTCGCCTTCGCCCCAACTGGAAGCAAAACGAATGGTCGCTCCGCTGTCGTGGTAATTCACCTCAACGGCTTTCAACCAACGGCCATGGCAGTTGGGATTAATACGGTCTTCCATCGAAACGGCAACCGCGTCCGGCAGTTTCGCCAGCCAGCGACGCCCCACGTCATCATCAGCATTAACAATCGCCTGACCGCAGTGATGCGTGGAGTACAGCAGCCATTTCGCCGCTTCGTAATGCTCCATGTCACCGTGATAGTCGAGGTGATCACGACTTAAATTCGTAAAGACTGACGCCGCAAATTTCAGCGCAGCGACGCGGTGTTGCACCAGGCCGTGAGAAGAAACTTCCATCGCGCCGAGTGTCGCGCCCTGCTCAACCAGTCCCGCCAGCACATGCTGGACATCAACCGCTGAACCGGTGGTATTTTCCGTCGGGATCACTTTGCCCAGCAAACCATTGCCTACTGTTCCCATCACCGCGCTGGTTTCGCCGAGCAATTGGCTCCATTGCGCCAGCAGTTGGGTGGTTGTGGTTTTACCGTTTGTGCCGGTCACGCCCACCAGACGCATTCTTTCTGAGGGTTCATGATAGAAGCGACCAGCCAGTGCAGATAAACGCTCGTTGAGCTGGCTGAGATAGATGACCGGAACGCCGTGCATTTCACGGATCTCACCGTCGGTCGCCTCATCTTTTGCCTCTGCAATAATGGCAGCCACACCTTGCGCTATCGCCTGCGGGATATATCGACGCCCGTCCGCCTGATGACCTTTTACTGCCACAAAGAGATCGCCCGATGCAGCCACACGGCTGTCGAGTGTCATCTCCCGCAGTGCTCGCTCCGGTGCGCCCGGCACCCATGGAGCAAGAAGGTCGCGCAAATTACGATCTGCCACCTGTTCCCTCGCCTTGATTAATTACGAATTCACTTTTCTCGCCCGTTGCCAGTGCGTCCGGTTCGATGTTCATGGTGCGCAGTACGCCGCCCATGATGGCACCAAAGACCGGCGCGGAAACGGCGCCGCCGTAGTATTTACCCGCCTGCGGATCGTTGATAACAACAACCAGCGCAAAGCGCGGCTGACTCGCAGGCGCAACGCCTGCGGTATACGCAATGTATTTATTGATGTAGCGCCCGTCCGGGCCCACTTTTTTCGCCGTACCGGTTTTAATGGCGATGCGATACCCTTTGATCGCGGCTTTTACGCCACCGCCGCCCGGTAATGCCACGCTCTCCATCATGTGCACGACGGTACGAACGGTAGATTCCGGGAAGATACGCTCGCCCGGAACGGGCGGGTCAACTTTGGTAATTGAGAGCGGGCGATAGACGCCGTAGCTGCCAATCGTTGCATAGACTCGCGCTAACTGTAACGGCGTTACCATTAGCCCATAGCCGAAAGAGAAGGTGGCCCTCTCTATGTCAGACCACCGTTGTTTTTGAGGATATAAGCCACTGCGTTCTCCGACCAACCCCAAATTGGTCGCTTTTCCCAGCCCAAAACGTGAGTAAGTATCTACTAACGCTGAGGACGGCATCGCTAACGCCAGCTTAGAAACACCGACGTTACTCGACTTCTGTAAAACCCCGGTAAGGGTCAGTTCGCTGTAACGCGCCACGTCTTTGATTTCGTGACCGTTAATTCGGTAGGGAATGGTGTTGAGTACGGTATTTTCACGCACCACGCCGCGTTGTAGCGCGGTCATCACCACCATCGGTTTGACGGTTGACCCCGGTTCGAAGACGTCGGTAATGGTACGGTTACGCATGACATCTTTCTGCGTGCCGGTCAGGTTGTTCGGGTTATAAGACGGGCTGTTAGCCATTGCCAGCACTTCGCCAGTGCTCACATCCACCAGCACGGCGCTACCCGACTCCGCCTTGTTAAAGGCTACAGCGTTATTCAGCTCGCGATACACCAGCGCCTGTAAGCGTTCATCAATGCTCAACGCCAGGTTATGCGCCGCCTGACTGTCGGTAGAAGAGATATCCTCAATGACGCGACCATAGCGATCTTTACGCACAACACGTTCGCCCGGCTGACCCGTAAGCCACTTATCAAAGCTCTTCTCAACGCCTTCAATACCCTGACTGTCGACGTTGGTAAAACCAATGAGGTGAGCGGTCACTTCTCCGGAAGGATAGTAACGGCGGGATTCTTCACGCAGATGAATACCAGGAAGCTTCAGCTTTTTGATGTAATCGCCAAGATCCGGGTTTACCTGACGCGCCAGATAAATAAAGCGGCCTCTTGGATTCGCGTTAACACGCGCCGCCAGCTGATCGAGCGGCATTTTCAGCGCGTCAGCCAGCGCTTTCCAGCGATTATCCAGTGTAATGCCACCGGCATCATGCAGCTCTTTCGGATCGGCCCAAATCGCTTTTACCGGGACACTCACAGCCAGCGGACGACCAGACCGATCGGTTATCATGCCGCGTGATGTTGCGACTTCCTGCACACGTAGAGAACGCATGTCCCCCTGGCGCACCAGCATATCCGGCGCGATGATCTGCAGCCAGGCCGCGCGACCCAACAGAAAAACCAGCGCCAGTAAAATGCAGCCGCACAGCAACGCAAAACGCCAACTGATAAAGTTGGGCTGTTCTTCCTGGCGTTTTGGTTTGAGCGTTTTTGCCGCTGCTTTCATGCGTCGCGTTTATCCTTATTTTTGCACTACGATATTTTCTTGTGAGGGATCAACATGCTGCAACTGCAGTTTTTCCGTTGCAATCCGTTCCACCCGGCTATGATCGCCGAGCGCATTTTCTTCAAGGATCAGGTTGCGCCATTCGATATCCAACGCATCCCGCTCCAGAACCAATTGCTCACGCTGCGCGGTCAATAGTCGCGTGTGATGCGCCGTGGTGACGACAGTCACCGCCGTCAAAATGATGCAAATGAACAGGCAGAGTGGCAGCTTCCCGTACCGCAAAAGATCGTCACCGATCACGCCAGGCAAAGCATGGCGCTCGTTGCTTCCTATTGATCCCTTAACTTTGCTGAGGGCATCTGTCACTCTGCTGATCATGCGTTCGTCCTCTCTGCAATTCGCAGAACTGAACTACGGGCACGTGGATTCTCTGCCACCTCTTCTTCGCCCGGCATCAACTTGCCTAACGCTCGCAACTCGCGGCCACCCAGTTTTTTGAGCTGATCTTCCGTCATCGGCAATCCTGCTGGTACTTGCGGACCGCGACTTTGCTCACGCATAAAGCGCTTCACAATACGGTCTTCCAGCGAGTGGAAACTGATGATGGAAAGTCGCCCTCCCGGGGCCAGCACGCTGAGCGAGCTTTTTAGCGCCTGCTCTATCTCCTCCAGTTCACTGTTCACCCAAATGCGCACCGCCTGGAAGGTACGGGTCGCGGGATGTTTGTGTTTGTCCTTCACCGGCGTCGCAGCCGCAATCACTTCTGCGAGCTCTTTGGTACGAGTCATCGGCTCAATGCGGTTACGTTCAACAATGGCGCGGGCAATACGTTTACCAAAACGCTCCTCGCCAAAGGTTTTGATCACCCAGGCGATGTCCGCTTCTTCAGCCGTTTGCAGCCATTCGGCAGCAGACTGGCCACGCGTTGGGTCCATTCGCATATCCAACGGACCATCACGCATGAAGGAAAAGCCGCGCTCGGCATCATCGAGTTGCGGAGAAGAGACGCCAAGATCGAGAAGGATTCCGTCAATCTTACCCGTCAGTTCACGCTCGGCGACGTACTCAGCCAGCGCAGAGAAAGGTCCATGAATGATGGAGAAGCGAGGATCATTGATGGTTTCGGCAACGGCAATAGCCTGCGGATCGCGATCGATTGCCAGTAAACGTCCGTTGTCGCCAAGTTGCGACAGGATCAGACGTGAGTGACCACCGCGACCAAATGTCCCATCAATGTAAATGCCGTCAGGGCGAATGTTCAGACCGTTTACGGCCTCGTCCAGCAGCACCGTTGTATGTTTAAAATTTTCCATCATCATTATAGAGACAAGTCCTGCAGTCGCTCCGACAAGGTTTCGGTAACAGACTGCTCAGCGTCGATATCTTCCTTGACCCGTTGATACCAGGTCGTTTCATCCCACAGTTCAAATTTGTTGAACTGTCCAACCAGCATCACTTCTTTCGTCAGTGCGGCATGTTGCCGCAGAATCGGCGCGATCAATAGACGACCGGCACTGTCCATCTGACATTCGCTGGCATGTCCCAATAGTAAGCGCTGCACGCGGCGCTCAACCGGATTCATGCTCGACAGACGCGATAATTTTTGCTCGATAACTTCCCATTCAGGCAGGGGGTACAGCAGCAGGCACGGGTGATGAATGTCAATGGTACACACCATTTGACCGGTAGCGCTCTCGAGCAGTTGATCCCTATAACGGGTGGGCACAGATAAGCGCCCTTTACTGTCGAGATTGACTAACGTTGCTCCCCGGAACATGCCAGCCTCACCCCCAATTACCACTTTATCCCACAAAATCCCACTTAAAGGAGTTTACGGAGCGGAGGAAAAGCTTGTCAAGCCAGTAGCAACGCTTACCGGAGCAAAAAACCCAATGTTTACGGCTAATATCAGCGTTGATTAAATTACGTCCAACGAACGAAGCAAATTAACGTCATGAATATTTGTAAGAAAAAAAAACAAAAACTCATCACCGTTTAAAACGACTCAATACCATCTGAAGAAAATATAAAGTGTCAGTTTGCGACGCGAGCGGCATTTTAGGACATATTGCAGCGGGATAACAGTACCTGTTTATCGGTCGTTATGCCCCCTGCAGCCAGGGAGTACGATGCGTTACCGCATCAGGGAAGGAAAGTGTTTGTTAATTCGGCAATTCCCCACAAGCATGTAACAAAATAATACAAGAGCAACCTGCCGTTACCGCCCAATAACCTGAAAAAGGGTTGTGAGAGTGCAATCAGGATTATTTATAAGATATCTCAGCGAGATTTTAAGGAATAATCTTAATTCTGATACGGTTATTGATTTTCTTTTTTTATTTCCCCCGCACCTAAGCATTTTCTGGCGCGGGGGTATTAACTCAGCTACGGCTAAGGACGCCACGGCGATACAAATTACGTTTGATCCGTGTTAAACCCGGTTTTGGCTTACGGGGCTCATCCAGACTCGCCAGAACAATCTCAAGAACACGCTCGGCGACATCACGATGGCGTTGCGCCACGGCAAGTACCGGACATTGCAGAAAATCAAGCAGTTCATTATCACCAAAAGTGGCGATAGCCAGTTCGGAAGGTAATTTCCCGTCACGACGTAATGTCACATCCATCACGCCCTGCAACAGTGCAAAAGAAGTGGTAAACAGCGCCTGCGGCATCGGGTGCGTTTCCAGCCATTTTTCAAACAGCTGCGCTGCGGCGGCCCGCTCGTAACTGTTGGCATACAAGAAATGCACTTCACGCGGATCATCCTTCCACGCGGTACGGAATCCCTGCTCACGCAGGAAACTCACCGACAGTTCTGGCAGCGCGCCCAAATAGAGCACCGTTTCCCCAGGGAATTTGCGAAGCTCTCCAGCCAGCATTTCCGCATCATCCTGGTCAGCGCCAACAACGCTGGTAAAATGTTCGCGATCGAGGGCACGATCCAGCGCAACAATTGGGAACGCGTCATTCGCCCAGCGCTGATAGAAAGGATGCTCCGGCGGCAAAGAGGTCGACACAATAATTGCATCAACCTGGCGCTGCAAAAGGTGTTCAATACAGCGCATTTCGTTATCCGGCTGATCTTCAGAACAGGCGATCAACAGTTGATAACCCCGCTGGCGCGCCTGGCGTTCCAGATAGTTTGCAATGCGGGTATAACTTGTGTTCTCAAGGTCAGGAATGACCAGACCAATGGAGCGAGTGCGTCCCGCACGCAGCCCGGCAGCCACAGCATTGGGGTGATAATTATGCTCGCGCACCACCGCCATGACTTTTTCAACGGTCTTGTCGCTCACGCGATATTGCTTTGCTTTTCCGTTAATAACGTAGCTTGCAGTCGTTCGCGATACACCGGCTAGCCGAGCGATTTCATCCAGTTTCACAATTGCCCCTTGCGTAAAAAGTACAAACCATAACCACTGAGACGGCATGGGTAAAATTAATTAACATCTAATCGCAGAATACGCACTGCGGCAACCGCTTTTGTCTCTGGTTATTGCGGATTTCGCAAAAAAAGGCCCAACCGGTAACGTTGGGCCTGCGAAATCGGCGTAAGGTATTCCTTAGCGCATGATTTTATCACCGCGCGAAAGGCCGACCACGCCTGAACGCGCAACTTCGACAATCTTCGCCACCTCGCGCAACGTTGCCAGGAAAGCATCCAGTTTTTCACTGGTTCCCGCCAGTTGGACAGTATAAATAGACGGGGTGACGTCGATAATCTGCCCACGGAAGATCTCGGTGTTGCGCTTGACCTCTTCACGCCCGTAGCCGCTGGCCTGGATCTTCACCAGCATGATTTCACGTTCAACGTGCGCCCCTTGCCCAAGCTCGCTCACCCGCAACACATCGACCAGCTTGTGCAACTGTTTTTCGATTTGTTCGAGGACTTTTTCATCACCCACGGTCTGGATGGTCATACGCGATAATGTCGGATCGTCAGTCGGCGCAACGGTCAGGCTTTCAATATTGTAGCCACGCTGCGAAAAGAGGCCGATAACGCGCGACAATGCCCCTGACTCGTTCTCCAGCAATACAGATAATATCCG
The DNA here is from genome assembly GCF_059421685.1 of Citrobacter sp. GW821-FHT02E08. NCBI lineage: Bacteria > Pseudomonadati > Pseudomonadota > Gammaproteobacteria > Enterobacterales > Enterobacteriaceae > Citrobacter > Citrobacter sp. GW821-FHT02E08. The sequence continues at coordinate 134,928 of NZ_JBWKVL010000005.1, forward strand.
GCGCATAATCAGGTCCTCTCCGTTTTGCTTAACCACATTTCATCCATCCCGCCCCCGCGAATCTGCATAGGGTAGACATGCTCACTGCCATCCACCGTCACGTCGACGAAGACCAGGCGATTATTATGTACGTGCTCAAGGGCCTCGCTCAGTTTGCTTTCCAGCTCGCCCGGATGGTTAATCTGGATCCCAACATGACCATAGGCTTGCGCCAGACGTACAAAATCAGGCAACGACTGCATGTAAGATTGCGAATGCCGCCCCGAGTAGATCATGTCCTGCCACTGCTTAACCATCCCCAGATATCGGTTATTCAGGTTGAGCACCAGAACAGGCAATTCATACTGCAGCGCAGTCGACAGCTCCTGGATGTTCATCTGGATACTGCCATCGCCGGTCACACAAACGACCGTTTCTTCGGGCAGCGCCATCTTCACCCCCAGCGCCGCTGGCAGACCGAACCCCATGGTGCCCAGACCACCGGAGTTAATCCAGCGGCGCGGTTTATCAAACGGGTAGTAAAGCGCGGCAAACATCTGGTGTTGGCCGACGTCGGAGGTGACGTACGCCTCGCCTTTGGTAAGACGCCAGATAGCCTCGATCACCGCTTGCGGTTTGATGCTCTCACTTTGCGTGTCATATTTCAGACACTGGCGGGCACGCCAGCGCTCAATCTGCTGCCACCAGTCGCGAATATCATCCAACGGTTGCGCGGCGGACTCTTGCGGTAGCAATTCCAGCATCTGCTCCAGCACCAGACGCGCGTCGCCCACAATCGGCACATCTGCCGTCACGGTTTTTGAGATAGACGTAGGATCAATATCAATATGTAAAACGGTCGCATTCGGACAATATTTTGCCAGGTTATTAGTTGTGCGATCGTCGAACCGTACCCCCACCGCAAAAATTACATCCGCGTTATGCATGGTCATATTCGCTTCATACGTGCCATGCATGCCCAACATCCCTAAGGACTGTTGATGCGTTGCCGGGAATGCGCCAAGCCCCATTAATGAAGAGACAACCGGGAGATTGAGCGTCTCAACCGTCTGACGTAGTTCCTCATGGCAGGCTGAATTTATCGCCCCGCCGCCCACGTAGACCACCGGTTTTTTCGCTGCCACAAGGGTTTGCCACGCGCGCTTAATTTGCCCTTTATGCCCTGTCGTTGTCGGATTATACGAACGCATACTGACGGCATCCGGCCAGACATAAGGCAGTTTTTTCGCCGGGCTTAGAATATCTTTGGGTAAATCCACCACGACAGGGCCGGGCCGCCCGCTCGCCGCCAGCCAAAACGCCTTTTTGAGCACCTGAGGGATATCTTCCGTCTGCTTGACCAGGAAACTGTGTTTTACCACCGGGCGGGAGATCCCCACCATGTCACATTCCTGAAACGCATCGTAGCCAATCAACGAGGTCGCCACCTGGCCGGAAAGGATCACCAGCGGAATAGAATCCATGTAGGCCGTAGCGATGCCCGTAATGGCGTTTGTCGCTCCGGGACCTGAAGTCACCAGCACCACGCCTACCTCACCGGTCGCCCGCGCTAACCCATCCGCCATATGCACGGCAGCCTGTTCATGACGTACCAGGACGTGATCGATCCCCCCCACCGTATGCAGTGCATCATAAATATCGAGAACTGCGCCCCCGGGATATCCGAAAACCTGTTTCACGCCCTGATCGATGAGCGATCGCACGACCATCTCGGCTCCAGACAACATCTCCATGGCTTGCCTCACTGTATGATGATTAACATTTGCTAAACACATTAACCGCTCGTCCTGATGCAGGCAATTCGGGTAGACGCCGGTAAACAGAGTGAGAATAGAATAAATGAGAGGAATGAAAGGATTTAATGGCGGATTACACCATGATACGTATTCGTGGTGACAATTAATCGCTTAAAAATGAGGAGTTACAGCAATTCCTCTATTTTTCAGGATGCCCAACATGAAGCTCAACAGTAAATTCAGTATAAAATTTCACACTTATTAAAGAATGCAGAATAAACCAGAAGCCGCACCCTGATTTATTCTGCCCGTTTTATCGCTTGCAGACAGAAACCAATAACTCTTCCATCCACTGATGTCCTTTATCGCGACCGGCTGCTTCATGCCAGGAGAGATAACACGTCCGGTTATTCAGTTTTAAAGGTAGAGGCAATATTTGTAATTCTAATGAGCCCGCAAATTCTTCTGCCAGCCAGCGAGGGGCAATAGAAACCAGGTGCGTTTGCGAAACAACATTAAGCACGCTAATCATCGCCATACCTTGATAGGCGACACAGGCTTGTTTATCCGCTGAGTCATACCAGGGTTGGCTAAAAGAAGCAAAACGATCCAGTGAAACAACAGCGTGCTGTTCATTATACACATCGCTTTCCAGCAATGGACCATTGATATGCGGATGTTTTTTACTGGCAACTAATACCATTTCATCATTAAACAGCGGAATGCTGGTGAACTCGGGACGACGAAATTCCTCATAACTAATAACAAATTCCGTTTCCTGATAACGTAATTGATGTTCTGTGTTCTGATTTAATGATGATTTAAAAACAACATGTATATTCGGGGCAATTTGTTCTACACGATTATAAATAAGAGACGTCAGAATATTATCCAACGGACTGCAGACACAAAGATTGAACACGCGTTCGCTGCTGGTCGGTTCGAAGCCCGAACCCGGTAACTCATTCTGCACCAGTTGCAGCGCCTGCCGAACGGAACCGAATAGCTGAAATGCACGCGCTGTCGGCTGAATACCACGCCCGTAACGCACAAATAACTCGTCATTAAACATGACTTTCAAACGCGCAACTGCGTTACTTACCGCAGGTTGTGACATCCCCAGAGAATGTGCCGCTCGCGTGATATTCTGTTCCTGCATTACCGCATCAAAAACGGTTAATAAATTGAGATCAACCATTCGAAGTTGCGGTTTCCCCATCTCTAAAAGATGCGGTTTAGTTTTTACCTCTGGCATATTTAACTCCACTGTCACACTACACTTCCTTTTCCTTGGGGGGAATGCAGAAATAAACTCAGAAAATATGATTTACCATGCATATAGAATAAGAAAAAGAAAAATAAAAAAATTAGGAAAACATAAAGGCATCGTTTAGAAAACGGTGAAAGATATGACAAACATAACGTGATAAATGTCACACCCAATAATTCATAATGTTCAAATTACGGAAGTAATATAACCATAAGCGCGACGAATACACAATCATACGTTTAGTGAATGATTATTTAAGTTTTAATTAAATATTTATATTAACAGAACCCTTACTCTTAACATTAATTTATCAATAAGGTGCTGGCGAGGATAAAAACTCATTCACTGAAAATATAAAAACAATGTAAATCATAAAGATAAACAACGCCTTTACAAGACCTTCCAAAGACCTTTCTTCACAGGCAAATGAAAAAAAATATGCTTAAGTATTTCAAATGATGAAAAGTGTGAACGACAAACAACTAATTTGTCTTTTATTGGACTGATTGCCCAGCACAATTAGCTAAAGTAAAAGACAAAATCCCCCTCGCAACAACAGCATTTTACAGGGGAGAGGGTTGACTTCAGACAACGTATCCAGTACCACTAAAAGCATATCGCTTTCGCCTGGAGTTTGATTAATGATTCGTAACGTTCGCTTCCTCAGCCTACTACTACTAAACGCATCCTCGTTGCGCGGTAGACTGGTGAGCGACATTCAGCATTAAGTCATCTTCCAGTAAGACAAAAAACCCGCGCCGTTGCGCGGGTTTTTTTATGCCTGATGCAAGGCGCTCTCAGAGACAAGGACCTAAACCATGAGCCAGCAAGTCATTATTTTCGATACGACCTTACGCGACGGTGAACAGGCGTTACAGGCAAGCCTGAGTGTGAAAGAAAAACTGCAGATTGCTCTGGCGCTTGAGCGTATGGGCGTTGACGTAATGGAAGTCGGTTTCCCTGTCTCTTCCCCTGGCGATTTTGAGTCCGTACAGACCATTGCGCGCCAGGTTAAAAATAGCCGTGTGTGTGCTCTGGCCCGCTGTGTAGAAAAAGATATCGATGTGGCGGCTGAGTCGCTGAAAGTCGCTGAGGCATTCCGTATCCATACGTTTATCGCTACATCGCCGATGCATATCGCCACCAAATTGCGCAGCACGCTGGACGAGGTCATTGAACGCGCGGTTTACATGGTCAAACGTGCACGCAATTACACGGATGACGTGGAATTCTCATGCGAAGATGCAGGCCGCACCCCAATTGCCGACCTGGCTCGCGTAGTAGAAGCCGCCATCAACGCAGGGGCAAGAACCATCAATATCCCTGATACCGTGGGTTACACCATGCCTTTCGAGTTTGCAGGTATCATTTCCGGGCTGTATGAGCGAGTTCCGAACATCGATAAAGCCATCATCTCTGTTCACACCCACGATGACTTAGGTTTGGGCGTGGGTAACGCACTGGCAGCAGTGCATGCGGGCGCGCGTCAGGTAGAAGGCGCGATGAACGGTATCGGCGAACGTGCCGGTAACTGCTCGCTGGAAGAGGTGATCATGGCGATTAAAGTGCGTAAAGATATCCTGAACGTACAGACCCGCATTCATCACCAGGAAATCTGGCGTACCAGCCAGTTAGTCAGCCAAATCTGTAACATGCCGATTCCGGCGAACAAAGCGATTGTTGGCAGCGGCGCCTTTGCCCACTCTTCCGGCATCCATCAGGATGGCGTGCTGAAAAATCGTGAAAACTACGAAATCATGACACCAGAATCGATCGGCCTGAATCAAGTTCAGTTGAACCTGACGTCACGCTCAGGCCGCGCGGCGGTAAAACACCGTATGGATGAGATGGGTTATAAAGAGGACGAATACAGCCTGGACAATCTGTATGACGCGTTCCTGAAACTGGCGGATAAAAAAGGTCAGGTATTCGACTACGACCTGGAAGCGCTGGCCTTCATTAACAAACAGCAGGAAGAGCCAGAGCATTTCCGTCTGGATTATTTCAACGTGCAGTCCGGCTCGAACGATATCGCCACGGCGTCCGTCAAACTGGCCTGCGGCAACGAAGTGAAGGCAGAAGCGGCCAACGGCAACGGTCCCGTCGATGCTATCTATCAGGCCATCAACCGTATCACTGATTACAACGTCGAGCTGGTGAAATACAGCTTAACGGCAAAAGGCCACGGCAAAGATGCGCTGGGCCAGGTGGATATCGTCGCCAACTATAACGGTCGCCGTTTCCACGGCGTCGGCCTGACGACGGATATCGTCGAATCCTCCGCCAAAGCGATGGTGCATGTCCTGAACAACATCTGGCGTGCGGCTGAAGTCGAAAAAGAGTTGCAACGCAAAGCTCAGAACAACGAAAACAACAAGGAAACCGTGTGATGTCGAAGAATTACCATATTGCTGTGTTGCCGGGCGACGGTATTGGCCCGGAAGTCATGGCGCAAGCCCTGAAAGTACTGGATGCCGTTCGCAACCGCTTTGCCATGCGTATTACCACCAGCCATTACGACGTAGGCGGCGCTGCCATCGACAATCACGGTCAACCGCTGCCGCAGGCCACGGTTGAAGGCTGTGAGCAAGCGGATGCCATTTTGTTTGGCTCGGTCGGCGGTCCAAAATGGGAAAAACTGCCGCCTGACCAGCAGCCCGAGCGCGGCGCCTTACTGCCGCTGCGTAAGCATTTCAAATTGTTCAGCAACCTGCGTCCAGCCAAACTGTACCAGGGGCTGGAGGCCTTCTGCCCGTTACGTGCGGATATTGCCGCCAACGGTTTCGATATCCTGTGCGTGCGCGAGTTGACCGGCGGGATCTATTTCGGTCAGCCAAAAGGCCGTGAAGGTCACGGTCAGTATGAAAAAGCCTTTGATACCGAGGTCTATCACCGTTTTGAAATCGAGCGTATCGCACGCATTGCTTTTGAGTCAGCCCGTAAACGCCGCCATAAAGTGACGTCAATTGATAAAGCGAACGTACTGCAAACGTCCATTCTGTGGCGTGAGATCGTCAATGAAATCGCGAAAGAGTATCCGGACGTTGAACTGGCGCACATGTACATCGACAACGCCACCATGCAGTTGATCAAAGATCCGTCTCAGTTCGACGTGCTGCTGTGCTCCAACCTGTTTGGCGACATCCTGTCTGACGAATGCGCCATGATTACCGGTTCCATGGGCATGTTGCCTTCCGCCAGCCTGAATGAACAAGGTTTCGGCCTGTATGAACCTGCGGGCGGCTCGGCGCCAGATATCGCCGGGAAAAATATTGCCAATCCGATTGCGCAAATCCTCTCTCTGGCGCTGCTGTTGCGCTACAGCCTGGAGGCAAACGACGCCGCAACCGCGATAGAAAGCGCCATTAATCGCGCGTTAGAAGAAGGTATCCGCACCGGTGATTTAGCCCGTGGCGCTGCCGCAGTCAGTACCGATGAGATGGGCGATATCATCGCCCGCTACGTCGCAGAAGGGGTGTAATCATGGCTAAAACATTGTATGAAAAATTGTTCGATGCGCACGTCGTCTATGAGGCGCCGAACGAAACCCCGCTGTTATATATCGACCGTCATCTGGTGCATGAAGTGACCTCTCCGCAGGCATTTGATGGTCTGCGCGCGCATGGCCGTCCGGTTCGCCAGCCGGGTAAAACCTTCGCGACGATGGATCACAACGTCTCCACGCAAACCAAAGACATCAACGCGTCCGGCGAGATGGCCCGCATTCAGATGCAGGAGTTGATTAAAAACTGCAACGCGTTCGGCGTCGAGCTGTACGACCTGAATCACCCGTATCAGGGCATCGTCCACGTGATGGGCCCTGAACAGGGTATCACCTTACCGGGCATGACCATTGTCTGCGGCGACTCCCACACGGCGACCCACGGCGCATTTGGCGCACTGGCGTTCGGAATCGGAACCTCTGAAGTTGAGCACGTTCTGGCGACGCAGACCCTGAAACAGGGCCGCGCTAAAACCATGAAAATCGAAGTTAATGGCACTGCGGCGCCGGGGATTACGGCAAAAGATATCGTGCTGGCGATCATTGGGAAAACCGGCAGCGCTGGCGGTACCGGACATGTGGTTGAATTTTGCGGTGACGCGATCCAGGCCCTGAGCATGGAAGGCCGTATGACGCTGTGCAACATGGCCATCGAAATGGGCGCGAAAGCCGGTCTGGTCGCGCCGGATGACACCACCTTCAACTATGTACAGGGTCGTCTGCACGCGCCGAAGGGGAAAGATTTTACCGATGCCGTAGCATACTGGAAAACCCTGAAGACCGACGATGGCGCCAAATTTGATACCGTCGTTACCCTGCAGGCGGAAGAGATCGCGCCGCAGGTCACCTGGGGCACCAACCCAGGCCAGGTCATCTCCGTGACGGAGAATATTCCCGATCCCGCATCATTTGCCGACCCGGTCGAACGCGCCTCCGCCGAAAAAGCGCTGGCCTATATGGGACTGAAACCCGGTATTCCGTTAACGGAAGTGGCTATTGATAAAGTATTTATCGGCTCCTGCACCAACTCGCGTATTGAAGATTTGCGTGCGGCGGCAGAAATCGCCAAAGGCCGCAAAGTGGCTCCGGGTGTACAGGCGCTGGTCGTGCCAGGCTCTGGCCCGGTGAAAGCCCAGGCGGAAGCGGAAGGTCTGGACAAGATCTTCATTGAAGCCGGTTTTGAGTGGCGTTTACCCGGTTGTTCCATGTGTCTGGCAATGAACAACGATCGCCTGAATCCGGGTGAACGTTGCGCTTCCACCAGCAACCGTAACTTTGAAGGTCGTCAGGGACGCGGTGGACGCACACACTTAGTCAGCCCGGCCATGGCCGCCGCCGCCGCCGTTACCGGTTATTTTGCCGACATTCGCAGCATCAAATAAGGAAACCACCATGGCAGAGAAATTTATCCAACATACAGGCCTGGTTGTCCCGCTGGATGCCGCCAACGTCGACACCGACGCCATTATTCCTAAGCAGTTTTTGCAGAAAGTCACCCGTACCGGCTTTGGCGCACACCTGTTTAACGACTGGCGATTCCTGGATGAACAGGGCCAGCAGCCCAACCCGGAGTTCGTACTGAACTTCCCGCAATATAAAGGGGCCTCCATTCTTCTGGCGCGGGAAAACTTTGGCTGCGGCTCTTCGCGCGAGCACGCGCCATGGGCGCTGACGGATTACGGGTTCAAAGTGGTCATCGCCCCCAGCTTCGCGGATATTTTCTACGGCAACAGCTTCAACAATCAGTTGCTGCCAGTGAAGTTAAGCGATGCAGAAGTGGATGAACTGTTTACCCTGGTGCAGGCGAATCCGGGCATCACATTCGACGTGGACCTGGAAGCTCAGGTGGTAAAAGCGGGAGATAAATCCTACCCCTTTGCGCTCGACGCATTTCGCCGCCACTGCATGATGAACGGTCTGGACAGCATCGGGCTGACACTGCAACACGAAGATGCCATTACGGCATATGAAGAGAAGCAACCGGCGTTTATGCGCTAACCCCAGGTGCCGCCTGGGAGAATTGCCCGGCGGCACTTCGTTTGCACGGGCCTACAAAGTCCGTGTAGGCCGGGTAAGGCGAAGCCGCCACCCGGCAAAATTAAACATCTTTTACTCGTCCGGTCATCGCCAGCGTCACCACAGAAATCGCCGCAATCACCCAGTAGACGGCAAAATGCCCGTAACTTTGCGCTACCGCGCCCTGGATAACTCCGGCCAGGATCACTCCCGTTGAAATACTGTTGGTGAACAACGTTGTTGCCGACCCCGCCCGCCCCGGCATCAGATCCTGAAACCACAGCATCCCGATGCCCGCGATAATGCCAATAAACACCGCATTAAACAGTTGCAGCACCAGCAACGCCGCATGGCTGTGAAAAAAGATAAGTCCAAGATAGAAAAGGACGCCTGCCGCGACCGCCGTGATCATCATGCGCCGCTTTCCGAAGCGCTTCACATAATAGCCCGCGAGGATCATCGCCGGAATTTCCAGCCCTGCTGCCGTCCCCATCAGGATCCCCGCCAGTTTATCCGGCAGCCCAAGATCGCTGCTAATCCAGAGCGGCATATCAATGATGTACATGGTGTTGCAGGTCCACATTAAGGTGGAGGCAATAAACAACATCCGCACATTTTTATCCTGCCAGCCGCCGGTCGGCGTTTCAGGCGCATCAACGGGTTGCTCAACGCGCGCCACCGAAGGCAGTATCAACGCAATCAGCACGAGGCTGATAGCAAAGATCCCGGCCGCAATAGCAAACATCGTGGTGAAGCCATAATTCAGCGCCAGCATAAACGCCAGCGGCGGGCCAATCACCCACGCCAGCGAGAGCTGGGCACGCATCACCGAGCTGAACATCACCACTTCCCGCGCCGAACTGTCTGCATACTCCCGCGCCAGCGCAAACAGCTGCGGCATGGCGCTATTCGCCAGCGATGCCAGCAGTACGCCACAGGTAATCAACGTGAGGTAATGGCGATTAAACGCAAACAACAGCGCGTTACCGATGGCCATCAGACAGCAAAACATGATCAGTCGACGGCGGTCGCCCCGGCTATCCGAACGTTTTGCCAGCCCCAGACTCACCGCGATCCCGGCAATGGCGTTTACCGTATAAAACAGCCCGACCCAAAACGGTTGCGCCCCCACTTCACGGCTCAAAAACAGGCTCAACGTCGGTGCCTGAAGCGCGCCTGCCACGCCCATCATAAAAGCCACCAGCATGAACGCCGCGTAAACGCCGTTAAGACGCCGCCCCATCGTCATAATCCAGAGCATACAGTTTCTTAATTGTGCTGCTGAAACGAAAAAAGCCAGCAGGTATTATCTGCTGGCGGGTGATTTTAGGCCAGAGCCTACACCAATACTCAGTCACACATGATGTCTGCAATTTGGACCTCAGAGGTCAGGCTGTCACCTCCCATTGCATCAGTTCTTCGAGCACCTTTAAGCGCTGCGGCGCGCTCAGGCAAGCCAACCAGGACAACCCTTCTGTCGCGGTAAAGTAGTGCAGAAAAAACGGACGCATAGTCGACCTCTCCATATTGCTTCATCGGAATCCATTATTGGCCTAATATGGGGATTATAAAATTGCTGAGTTTTTCGCAGGAGTTCCTCTTTTATGTCTTCAGGTCGTCTGCAACAACAGTTCATCCGTCTGTGGCAATGCTGTGATGGAAAAACGCAAGACACCACGCTGAATGAGCTGGCGGAACTGTTAAGTTGCTCCCGCCGCCATATGCGTACGCTGCTGAACACCATGCAGGCGCGCGGCTGGCTGACCTGGGAAGCCGAAGTCGGACGCGGTAAACGCTCACGCCTGACCTTCCTCTACACCGGACTTGCGCTACAGCAACAGCGGGCGGAGGACCTGCTGGAGCAGGACCGCATAGACCAGCTGGTGCAATTAGTCGGTGACAAAACGGCCGTACGGCAAATGCTGGTTTCACATCTGGGGCGCAGCTTCCGTCAGGGCCGACATATCCTGCGTGTGCTTTACTATCGACCGATGCACAACCTGCTGCCGGGCAGCGCATTACGCCGTTCTGAAACCCACATCGCCCGGCAAATCTTCAGCGCGCTAACCCGCGTAAATGAGGAAAATGGGGAACTGGAAGCCGATATTGCCCATCACTGGCAGCAAATTTCTCCTTTGCAATGGCGATTCTTTCTGCGACCGGGGATTCACTTTCACCACGGGCGAGAGCTGGAAATGGAAGATGTGGTGGCGTCTCTCACGCGCATCAACGCCCTTCCGCTCTACTCGCACATCACGCAGATTGTCTCTCCGACAACCTGGACGCTGGATGTCCATCTCTCACAACCCGATCGCTGGCTTCCGTGGTTGTTAGGCCAGGTTCCGGCGATGATCCTGCCGCGAGAATGGGAAACCCTGAACAATTTCTCCAGCCATCCAATAGGTACTGGCCCTTATGCCGTGATGCGCAATACGCGTAATCAGCTGAAGATCCACGCCTTTGACGATTACTTTGGCTACCGGGCACTCATTGATGAAGTGAATGTTTGGGTGTTGCCGGACATTAGCGAAGAACCGACGTGCGGCCTGATGCTCGAAGGCACTGTAGAAAGTGAAAAGGCCATTGAGAGTCGTCTTGAGGAAGGTTGTTACTATTTACTCTTTGATGCACGAACCCATCGAGGTGCCAATCAGCACGTCAGAGAGTGGGTAAGCCACGTGCTTTCCCCTACCCATTTGCTTTACCACGCCGATGAGCAGTACCAGCGCCTGTGGTTCCCCGCCTATGGATTACTGCCCCGCTGGCACCATGCCCGGCCGGGGCGCGGTGAAAAACCTGCGGGTCTGGAAACCCTGACGCTGACGTACTATCGCGAACACATTGAACATCGGGTTATCGCCCAGATCATGAGCGCCCTGCTGGCAGAACACCAGGTTCACCTGAATATTCAGGAGATCGACTACGATCAGTGGCACGCAGGCGAGATCGAGAGCGACATCTGGCTCAACAGCGCCAACTTTACGTTGCCGCTCGACTTCTCACTGTTTGCTCACTTATGCGAAGTGCCTTTGCTACAAAACTGTATCCCGCGAGACTGGAAAGAAGATGCCGCGCAGTGGCACGCAGGCGAGATGAATCTGGCAGCCTGGTGCCAACAGTTGCTCGCCAGCAAAGCGATTGTGCCGCTTATTCACCACTGGCTGATCATTCAGGGACAGCGCAGTATGCGCGGCTTGCGGATGAACACGCTCGGCTGGTTCGACTTTAAATCGGCGTGGTTTGCCCCACCGGATCCTTAACCCTTTTGATCTCTTCACGTAATCATTACAATGTGCCGTTCTCAACGGGGTGCTGCGCCATGTGCGCGGGCTGAGAAAATACCCGTCGAACCTGATCCGGATAACGCCGGCGAAGGGATTTGAGGCTCATGCTCAAGTCCTTTGCCACTCTTTTACTGAGGTGCAAAGTGTTAAAAAAATGTCTTCCCTTACTGGTGCTGTGTGCTGCACCGGTCTTCGCTAAACCGATCCTGACCGTGTACACCTACGACTCTTTCGCTGCCGACTGGGGACCCGGTCCCACCATCAAGAAAGCTTTCGAAGCCGACTGCCAGTGCGAACTGAAAATGGTGGCGCTGGAAGATGGCGTTTCGTTGCTTAATCGCCTGCGCATGGAAGGGAAGAACAGCAAAGCGGATGTGGTGCTTGGGCTGGACAACAACCTGCTCGAGGCCGCCACGCAAACCAACCTGTTTGCGAAAAGCGGCATTGCACCTGATGCCGTCAACGTACCTGGCGGTTGGCAGAACGAGACCTTTGTCCCCTTCGATTACGGTTACTTCGCGTTTGTTTATGACAAAAACAAGCTGAAAAACCCGCCTAAAAGCCTGAAGGAGCTCGTCGAAAGCGACCAGAAATGGCGCGTGATTTATCAGGATCCGCGTACCAGCACGCCGGGTCTTGGACTGATGTTGTGGATGCAGAAAGTCTATGGCGATAAAGCCCCCGAAGCCTGGCAAAAACTGGCGGCCAAAACGGTCACCGTCACCAAAGGCTGGAGCGAAGCTTATGGCCTGTTCCTGAAAGGGGAAAGCGATCTGGTGCTGAGCTACACCACCTCTCCGGCGTATCACATTATCGAAGAGAAAAAAGACCATTACGCCGCGGCAAACTTCAGCGAAGGCCACTATCTGCAGGTAGAAGTCGCCGCCCGTACCGCCGCCAGCAAACAGCCAGAACTGGCAGAGAAATTCCTCAAATTTATGGTTTCTCCGGCATTCCAGAACGCCATCCCCACCGGCAACTGGATGTACCCTGTCACCAACGTCACTCTGCCCGCCGGGTTTGATCAGTTGACCAAACCGGCCACTACGCTGGAGTTCACTCCTGCTGAAGTGGCATCCCAACGTCAGGCATGGATCAGCGAATGGCAACGCGCCGTCAGCCGTTAATTCCCGGCTGGCTGATACCCGGACTTTGTGCCGCCACGCTGATAGTGGCGGTTGCTCTGGCCGCATTTCTGGCGCTCTGGCTTAACGCGCCGCAGGGAGAATGGCTCTCGCTTTGGCAGGACAGCTACCTGTGGCACGTGGTGCGTTTTTCGTTCTGGCAGGCGTTTCTCTCGGCGCTGTTGTCGGTGGTCCCGGCGATTTTCCTTGCCAGGGCGCTTTACCGACGCCGTTTCCCCGGTCGTCTGGCGTTATTACGCTTATGCGCCATGACCCTGATTCTGCCGGTACTGGTCGCCGTTTTCGGTATTCTCAGCGTCTACGGTCGCCAGGGTTGGCTCGCCACACTCTGGCAAGCGCTGGGGCTGGAGTGGCGTTTCTCGCCTTACGGGTTGCAGGGCATTTTGCTGGCGCACGTCTTTTTTAATCTGCCGATGGCCAGCCGCTTGCTGCTACAGGCGCTGGAAAACATCCCCGGCGAACAGCGACAGCTCGCGGCGCAGTTAGGCATGCGCGGCTGGAATTTCTTCCGCTTTGTGGAGTGGCCGTGGTTACGTCGGCAGATCCCTCCGGTGGCGGCGCTCATTTTTATGCTCTGCTTCGCCAGTTTTGCGACCGTACTTTCACTCGGCGGCGGCCCTCAGGCCACCACCATCGAGCTGGCGATTTATCAGGCTCTCAGTTACGACTTCGATCCTGCGCGGGCGGCAATACTGGCGTTGATCCAGATGACATGCTGCCTGGCGCTGGTGCTGCTCAGCCAGCGTTTAAGCAAGGCCATTGCGCCGGGAACGACGCTGGTGCAAGGCTGGCGCGATCCGGACGATCGCCTGCATAGCCGCCTGACCGACGCAGCGCTGATTATTCTGGCACTGTTGCTACTGCTGCCTCCGCTATTGGCGGTCATTGTTGACGGTTTCAACCGCCATTTGCTGGATGTCCTCGCACAACCTGTGCTCTGGCAGGCCCTGTGGACATCACTGCGGATCGCACTGGCCGCCGGTTTGCTGTGCGTGGTTCTGACCATGATGCTGTTGTGGAGTAGCCGAGAACTGCGGGCACGGCAACAGGTGCTGGCAGGTCAAACGCTGGAATTGAGCGGCATGTTGATTCTTGCCATGCCCGGTATTGTCCTGGCAACAGGCTTTTTTCTGCTGCTGAACAACAGTATCGGTTTGCCGGAATCCGCAGACGGAATTGTGATTTTCACCAATGCGTTAATGGCGATTCCTTACGCACTGAAAGTGCTGGAGAACCCTATGCGAGACGTGACGGCACGTTACAGTATGCTGTGCCAGTCGCTGGGGATCGAGGGATGGTCACGCCTGAACGTGGTGGAACTGCGCGCACTGAAACGGCCGCTGGCGCAGGCGCTGGCGTTTGCCTGCGTACTTTCGATTGGCGATTTTGGCGTCGTCGCCCTGTTTGGCAACGATGATTTCCGCACACTGCCATTTTATCTGTACCAGCAGATTGGCTCTTACCGCAGTCAGGACGGTGCGGTAACGGCATTATTGCTGCTGATACTCTGCTTTATGCTCTTTACCGTGATTGAAAAACTACCGGGGCGACATGCTAACTCTGACTGATATCACCTGGCTTTATCACCATTTGCCGATGCGTTTTACGCTTTCTGTGGAACGCGGCGAACAGGTGGCGGTGCTGGGGCCAAGCGGTGCCGGGAAAAGCACCTTGTTGAATCTCGTTGCGGGATTCCTCGCACCCGCCAGCGGTACTCTGCTGATTGAAAGCGAGGATCACACCACCACGCCCCCGGCCCGTCGCCCGGTCTCGATGCTGTTTCAGGAAAACAACCTGTTCAGCCATCTGACGGTGCAACAAAACATCGGTCTTGGGCTTGATCCGGGACTGAAGCTCAATGCGCTCCAGCGGGAGAAAATTCAGCATATTGCCCGCCAGATGGGCATCGATAACCTGATGGCGCGTTTACCGGGCGAGCTTTCCGGCGGTCAGCGCCAACGTGCGGCGCTGGCGCGCTGCCTGGTCCGCGAACAGCCGGTGCTGCTGCTCGACGAACCGTTTTCCGCACTCGACCCCGCCCTGCGCCAGGAAATGCTGACGTTGGTCAGCGACGTGTGCCGCGAACGGCAATTGACCTTGCTGATGGTGTCTCACAGCATAGAGGACGCGGCGCGTATTGCGACACGTTCCGTCGTGGTGGCTGACGGGCGCATTGCGTGGCAGGGAACCACGGATGAACTGTTAAGCGGTCATTCCAGCGCGTCGGCGCTATTGGGGATTAAAGCATAAATAGCATTGCCGGATGGCGGCGTGTAGGCCGGATAAGGTGAAACCGCCATCCGGCATAAACCGAACTCAGTAACCCACGACTTTTCGCAGAATATCAAGATAGACCGGCATCAGCGGGTGGCGTAGCAACGCCACCAGCGCCATCACGCCGATAGCGAGGAGCGCCGGGGTCAGCCACAACAAGCGGCCACGCGGCAAATAGGAGGTCAGACGATCGGGGGCAGCCTTACCGAAACGCCACAACCGCCAGCACAGCCAGCCCGCGACCCACAGCAGCAGCGCCGTGGCCAGTAACAGCCATTTAAAACCGCCGCTCTGCATGCCCTCGGGAATATCGATCGCCGCACCGGCCAGGATCCCCGGCAAAAAATAGAAAGGCGGCCACAGCACGCAGCCAATGATATTGGGTATGACGAACTTCGCGATCGGCAGATCCAGCATTCCTGCTACCATCGGCACCAGCGGGCGGGTGGGTCCCACAAAACGCCCCACCAGAATGGTGAACATGCTGTGCTGATGCAGCGCATGCTCGGTTTTATCCAGTAGCGCTTTGTTCTTTTTCATGAATGACCAGCGGTGCAACGGTTTTTTAAAGCGCCACCCCAGCCAGAAAGAGATCCAGTCGCCCAGTAAACATCCCACAATGCCCGCCAGCCAGGCATGCCAGAAATTCACTTCTCCGCTCCCAATGAGCGCCCCCAGCCCCGCCATCAGTACCGTGCCAGGTAAGAGCAGACCGACCAATGCCAGCGATTCCAGAAATGCCACCAGCATGACCGCAATTAACGAATAGAGGGTGGATTGGAGAATAAAGTGTTCCAGCAATGCTTGCATAGTATGCCCGTCAGTTTTACGAAGCTGGGATTCTGCAAACCCTCTCTCACTTCGTCAAGCCATCATTTATCTGAATAGTTTACGGGTTATGACACTTTTGCAGACACATCATTCACTTTTTATTCACATCCGGCACGGAATTCGCTTGGGCTGGCCCCGGTACATTTCTTGAAGACGCGGGAGAAATAGAGCTGATCGTCAAACCCCACATTACGCCCAACGGTGGCAATCGGCATTCGTGTTGTACTGAGCAACAGTTTCGCCTGACTGATACGCTGATCTTCACGCCAGCTCAATACGCTGATGCCAAGTTGCTGACGGAACAGGTGTGACAAACGGGAAGGCGACAGGCAAACATGCTGTGCTACGCTGGCGATATCGAAATGGCTGTCCGCCAGGTGATCGCTGATGTACTGGCAGGCGTCACGCACACGGTTATCCATCGGCGGGTGTAGCGATTCGTTGATCGCTTCCATGCGGCGCAACAGCAGTTGCTCCAGCAGGTTTATCGCCAGGAGTTCAGAGTAACGCCCTTCCCCCTGCCCGGCGTTAATAATCTGACCGAACATGTCATTGAAATGGGGCTGATGGGCCTCATCCGGGCGATAAAATCCCGTCTGAGCAAAAATTGTCGGCCAGGCCAGCCATTCTTGCCAGTAGGCTCGCGGGCGAAAGTAGACCCACTGGTGATACCACTCGCTGGCGTCGGGGTGGCGTCCATAATGGTGAACTTCGCCTGGCGGAAACAGTAAAATATCCCCCGGACGGCAGATAAACTGTTTCCCGTGGTTATTGATAACCCCTTCGCCGCGAACGGTCAGATTAAGAATGTAACCTTTCATCCCCAACGGCCTGTCGATAAAAAAATCCAGGTATCCGTTGGCTTCGATAGGGGTTAACCCCGCCACCAGATGCGCGTTAAACGAGTACCCCGGCAACAGAGGATCATTTTGTATTTCGGCCATAAATTCATTACTCCGGGCGTTCTGTGAAGAAACAAATTGTCCATATTGCATGAGGCACCTTCAATTTCACCGCTTCCGGCCGCCGCAATTTCAGTGACAAACCATCAATCCCGCGGGTGAAAAGCATTCTGTAACAAAGGCACACATCAGAGGCGACGAAAACGGGTAACAAAAGTGTCTATAAATACGGCAGAAATGTCCACATTGATTATTTGCACAGCGTCACACTTTGCGATGGCACAGCATTTTAATCCATAAGATTAGCGGATCCTGCCTGACGGTTTTTATCCCCACTATCTACTGTTTCTCCATACCCGTTTTTTGGATGGAGTAAGACGATGGCGATTGCAATTGGCCTCGATTTTGGCAGTGATTCAGTACGAGCTTTGGCGGTGGAATGCGCCACCGGCGAAGAGATCGCCACCAGCGTAGAGTGGTATCCACGCTGGCAGGAAGGGCGCTATTGCGACGGTCCGAATAACCAGTTCCGCCATCATCCGCGCGACTATATTGAGTCGATGGAATCCGCACTGAAAACCGTCCTGGCTGAACTCAGCGCATCACAGCGCGCAGAGGTGGTCGGGATTGGCGTTGACAGCACCGGCTCCACACCGGCTCCCATTGATGCCGACGGTCATGTCCTCGCCCTGCGCCCGGAGTTCGCCGACAACCCAAACGCGATGTTTGTGCTGTGGAAAGACCACACCTCGGTAGAAGAAGCGGAAGAGATTACCCGTCTGTGTCATACGCCGGGCAAGGTTGATTACTCCCGTTACATTGGCGGCATTTACTCCAGCGAATGGTTCTGGGCCAAAATTCTGCATGTTACCCGCGAGGATAGCGCTGTCGCGCAAGCCGCCGTTTCATGGATTGAGCTGTGCGACTGGGTGCCTGCCCTGCTCTCCGGCACCACCCGCCCGCAAGATATTCGTCGTGGTCGCTGCAGCGCCGGACACAAATCACTGTGGCATGAAAGCTGGGGAGGACTCCCCCCCGCCAGTTTCTTCGACGAACTTGATCCGCTGCTTAACCGCCACTTGTCTTACCCAATGTTTACCGAAACGTTCACTGCCGACATTCCCGTTGGAACACTCAGCGCAGAGTGGGCGCAGCGCCTCGGTTTGCCAGAAAGCGTGGTGATTTCCGGCGGCGCGTTTGACTGCCATATGGGCGCCGTCGGCGCTGGCGCGCAGCCAAATGCGCTGGTGAAAGTGATCGGGACGTCCACTTGCGACATCCTGATTGCCGACAAAGAGAGCGTCGGTGAGCGTGCGGTGAAAGGGATTTGTGGGCAGGTCGACGGCAGCGTGGTGCCCGGTTTTATCGGCCTGGAAGCCGGTCAATCCGCCTTTGGCGATATCTACGCCTGGTTTGGTCGCATTCTCAGTTGGCCGCTGGAACAGCTTGCCGCTCAGCATCCTGAGCTGAAAGATCAGATCAAAGCCAGCCAGAAACAGCTCTTACCCGCACTGACCGAAGCGTGGGCAAAAAATCCGTCGCTGGATCACCTGCCTGTGGTGCTCGACTGGTTTAACGGCCGCCGCACGCCAAACGCCAACCAGCGCCTGAAAGGGGTGATCACCGATCTCAACCTTGCTACCGACGCACCAGCGCTGTTTGGCGGTCTGATCGCCTCCACGGCCTTTGGCGCACGCGCCATCATGGAATGCTTTACCGAACAAGGCATTGCGGTCAATAACGTGATGGCGCTCGGCGGTATCGCCCGTAAAAACGTTAGCGTTATGCAGGCGTGCTGCGACGTGCTCAATCGCCCATTACAAATTGTTGCCTCCGATCAATGTTGCGCACTCGGCGCAGCGATTTTTGCCGCCGTCGCCGCAAAGGTACACGCCGACATTCCTGCCGCGCAGGACAAAATGGCGAGCGCCGTCGAACACACGCTGCAACCTCGCCCGGAACAGGCTCAACGTTTTGAACAGCTTTATCGTCGCTACCAACAGTGGGCGATAAGCGCTGAACAACACTATCTCCCGACTGCCGCCCCGGCGCCAAAAGCCCCGGAAACTCAGGCAACCCTGACTCATTAAGGACACGACAATGACGATTTTTGATAATTACGAAGTGTGGTTTGTGATTGGTAGCCAGCATCTGTATGGTCCTGAAACCCTGCGTCAGGTGACTCAGCATGCCGAGCACGTCGTAAAAGCACTGAATACCGAAGCCAAACTACCGTGCAAACTGGTCCTCAAACCGCTGGGCACGCGTCCGGACGAGATCACCGCCATCTGCCGCGACGCCAATTATGACGAAAAATGTGCCGGTATGGTGGTGTGGTTGCACACATTCTCTCCGGCCAAAATGTGGATCAACGGTCTGACGATCCTCAACAAACCGCTGCTGCAATTCCACACCCAGTTCAATGCCGCTCTGCCGTGGGACAGCATCGATATGGACTTTATGAACCTGAACCAGACCGCACACGGCGGCCGCGAGTTCGGTTTTATCGGCGCACGTATGCGTCAGCAGCACGCGGTTGTCACCGGTCACTGGCAGGACAAACAGGCACACGAGCGTATTGGTTCGTGGATGCGCCACGCCGTTTCCAAACAGGACACCCGTCATCTGAAAGTGTGCCGTTTTGGCGATAACATGCGTGAAGTGGCAGTGACGGACGGCGATAAAGTGGCCGCACAGATCAAGTTTGGCTTCTCCGTTAATACCTGGGCGGTGGGCGACCTGGTGCAGGTGGTAAATGCCATCAGCGACGGCGACATTAACGCGCTCATCGACGAGTACGAAAGCAGCTACAGCCTGACTCCAGCCACCCAGATCCACGGTGATAAACGTCAGAACGTGCGTGAAGCGGCGCGCATTGAGCTGGGCATGAAGCGTTTTCTGGAGCAAGGCGGATTCCATGCCTTCACCACCACGTTTGAAGATTTACACGGCCTGAAACAGCTTCCTGGCCTCGCCGTACAACGCCTGATGCAGCAAGGCTACGGCTTTGCCGGTGAAGGCGACTGGAAAACCGCCGCCCTGCTTCGCATCATGAAGGTGATGTCAACCGGTCTGCAGGGCGGCACCTCCTTTATGGAGGATTACACTTACCACTTCGAGAAAGGCAACGATCTGGTGCTCGGCTCGCATATGCTGGAAGTGTGCCCTTCGATTGCCGTGGAGGAAAAACCGATCCTCGATGTGCAGCACCTCGGCATTGGCGGTAAAGATGACCCTGCCCGTCTGATCTTCAATACCCAAACGGGTCCGGCAGTCGTCGCCAGCCTGATTGATCTGGGTGATCGCTACCGTCTGTTGGTCAACTGCATCGACACGGTAAAAACGCCGCACGACCTCCCGAAACTGCCGGTGGCCAACGCCCTGTGGAAAGCGCAACCCGATCTGCCGACCGCGTCCGAAGCCTGGATCCTCGCCGGTGGCGCGCACCACACCGTCTTCAGCCATGCGCTGGATCTGAACGACATGCGCCAGTTCGCTGAAATGCACGACATCGAAATCAGCGTCATCGATAACGACACCCGCTTGCCTGCCTTTAAGGATGCGCTGCGCTGGAACGAGGTTTATTACGGCTTTAAACGCTAAGCGTCGTATCGGAATGCCCGGTGGCGCTGCGTTTACCGGGCCTACGCTCTTGTAGGCCGGATAAGCGCAGCGCCATCCGGCACACAGGAGCCAACATGTTAGACTACCTCAAACGCCAGGTGTTAGAAGCCAATCTGGCGTTACCAAAACACAATCTGGTGACCCTCACCTGGGGGAACGTCAGCGCGGTCGACCGGGAACACGGCGTATTCGTGATTAAACCCTCTGGCGTCGATTACAGTGTGATGACTGCTGATGATATGGTGGTCGTGAGCATCGCCACCGGAGACGTCGTTGAAGGTACGAAGAAACCCTCTTCCGATACACCGACCCACCGACTGCTGTATCAGGCGTTTCCGACAATCGGCGGAATCGTTCACACCCACTCACGCCACGCCACTATCTGGGCGCAGGCGGGCCAATCGATCCCGGCCACAGGAACGACCCACGCCGATTATTTCTATGGCGCCATTCCCTGTACCCGTAAAATGACCGATGCGGAAATCAACGGCGAATACGAATGGGAAACCGGCAACGTGATCGTCGAAACCTTTGAAAAACAGGGGATTGATGCAGCACAAATGCCTGGTGTGCTGGTGCACTCCCACGGCCCGTTTGCGTGGGGAAAAACAGCAGAAGACGCCGTACACAACGCCATTGTGCTGGAAGAAGTGGCCTATATGGGCATTTTCTGTCGCCAGCTCGCACCGCAATTGCCGGATATGCAACAGACGCTGCTGGACAAACATTACCTGCGCAAGCATGGTGCAAAAGCCTACTACGGGCAGTAAAAAACCCGCCCGGTGTCGCCACGTTTCACTGGAATGACACCTGTATAAAACCACAGCAAAATCACCTAAACCAGGCTATAATAACGCCTGGTTTTTTTGATGGGTACACAGCGTGGCGCAGGCAGGTTTTATTTTAACCCGGCACTGGCGGGATACCCCGCAGGGAACGGAAGTCTCATTCTGGCTGGCGACGGACAACGGCCCGCTGCAGGTCACGCTCGCGCCGCAGGAGTCAGTGGCGTTTATCCCCGTCGATCAAATTCCCCGCGCCACTTCACTGTTAAACACTGAAAATGGCTATCGTATCGCGCCGCTCAATCTGCGTGATTTTCACCGCCAGCCAGTTTCCGGTTTGTATTGCCGCTCCCATCGACAGCTTATGCGTCTGGAAAAACGGCTGAAAGAAAACGGCATTACGGTCTATGAAGCCGATGTACGCCCGCCGGAACGCTATCTGATGGAGCGGTTTATCACCTCTCCGGTGTGGGTCGATGGCGACCACCATCATGGCGCCATCGTAAATGCGCGCCTGAAACCCAATCCGCACTATCGACCGCCGCTGAAGTGGGTGTCGCTGGATATCGAAACCAATCGCCACGGCGAGCTTTACTGCATTGGCCTGGAAGGCTGCGGCCAACGTACCGTTTATATGCTCGGCCCGGAGAATGGCGATGCCGGGGGGCTGGATTTTGAGCTCGAATACGTGGCAAGCCGCCCTCTGTTGCTGGAGAAACTCAACGCCTGGTTTGCCCAACATGATCCTGACGTGCTCATTGGCTGGAATGTGGTGCAGTTCGATTTACGCGTCCTGCAAAAACATGCTGAACGCTATCGCATTCCTCTGTGTCTGGGGCGCGAGAAGACTGAGCTGGAATGGCGCGAGCACGGCTTTAAAAACGGGGTGTTCTTCGCCCAGGCAAAGGGACGGCTCATTATCGACGGCATTGAAGCGCTGAAATCCGCGTTCTGGAATTTCTCCTCATTTTCTCTGGAGACCGTTTCTCAGGAGTTGCTCGGCGAAGGGAAATCCATCGACAATCCCTGGGATCGCATGGACGAAATTGACCGCCGTTTCGCCGAAGATAAACCCGCACTGGCCACCTATAACCTGAAAGATTGCGAGCTGGTCACGCGGATTTTTCACAAAACGGAAATCATGCCATTTTTACTGGAACGCGCGACGGTCAACGGTCTGCCCGCCGATCGTCACGGCGGCTCGGTCGCCGCCTTCGGGCACCTCTATTTTCCGCGTATGCACCGCGCCGGTTATGTGGCGCCAAATCTGGGGGAAGTACCGCCCTTAGCCAGCCCCGGCGGTTATGTGATGGACTCTCGCCCCGGCCTGTATGACTCGGTGCTGGTACTGGATTACAAAAGCCTGTACCCCTCAATCATCCGCACTTTTCTCATTGATCCCGTCGGTCTGGTGGAAGGCATGGCGCAGCCCGATCCCACACACAGTACCGAAGGATTCCTCGACGCCTGGTTCTCGCGGGAAAAACACTGTCTGCCGGAGATCGTTACCCAGATTTGGCTCGGGCGCGACGAGGCAAAGCGCCACGGCAATAAACCGCTTTCGCAGGCGCTCAAGATCATCATGAACGCGTTTTACGGCGTGCTCGGCACCACCGCCTGCCGCTTTTTCGATCCCCGACTCGCTTCCTCGATCACCATGCGCGGCCACGCGATCATGCGCCAGACCAAAGCGCTCATTGAAGAACAAGGCTATGACGTGATCTATGGCGATACCGACTCCACATTCGTCTGGCTGAAGGGGGCGCACTCGGAAGAGGAGGCGGCGAAAATAGGTCGTTCGTTGGTACAGCATGTCAATGCGTGGTGGGCGCACTCGTTGCAACAACAGCAGTTAACCAGTGCGCTGGAACTGGAGTTTGAAACCCACTTCTGCCGCTTTCTGATGCCCACTATTCGCGGGGCGGATACCGGCAGCAAAAAGCGTTATGCCGGGATGATTCAGGAAGGCGACGCGCAGAGAATGGTGTTCAAAGGTCTGGAAACGGTACGCACCGACTGGACGCCGCTGGCGCAGCAGTTCCAGCAGGAGCTGTATCTGCGTATTTTTCGTAACGAGCCGTATCAGGATTACGTGCGGGAAACCATAGATAAACTGATGGCGGGAGAGCTGGACGAAAGGCTGGTCTATCGTAAACGTCTGCGCCGTCCATTAAGTGAATATCAACGAAATGTCCCTCCACACGTTCGCGCAGCCCGGCTCGCCGATGAGCAGAACCTGGCGCGCGGGCGACCTGCGCAGTATCAGAATCGCGGTACCATAAAATATGTGTGGACCACAAACGGCCCCGAACCTGTGGATTATCAACACTCGCCGCTGGATTACGAGCACTACCTGACGCGCCAGCTACAGCCCGTGGCAGAAGGAATTCTTCCCTTTATTGATGATAATTTTGCTACACTACTGACTGGGCAACTGGGGTTATTTTGACGCGTGACGAACGCGCCGCCATCCAGTACCATAGCGCCCTTTCCACTCCTGGACCCATATAACACTGCTGCCACTTTAGCTTGGCAGTGGGTGATTATTGCCTGCAATTAAAGATATAGAGCCAAACACATATGCCTTTTACACTTGGTCAACGCTGGATCAGCGATACAGAAAGCGAACTGGGACTTGGAACTGTTGTTGCGATGGATGCGCGAACCGTCACCTTACTTTTCCCGGCTACAGGTGAAAACCGTCTGTATGCGCGTAGTGACTCCCCCGTGACCCGCGTGATGTTTAATCCCGGTGATACGATTACGAGCCATGAAGGCTGGCAGTTGCAAATCGATGAAGTAAAAGAAGAAAACGGTCTGCTTGCCTACGTGGGTACTCGTCTTGATAGCGAAGAAGCGGGCGTCATGCTACGTGAAGTGCTGCTCGACAGTAAACTGGTCTTCAGTAAACCGCAGGATCGTCTGTTTGCCGGTCAAATCGACCGTATGGACCGATTTGCGCTGCGCTATCGCGCCCGTAAATTTCAGAGCGAACAGTATCGTATGCCGTGGAGCGGTCTGCGCGGTCAGCGTACCAGCCTGATCCCGCATCAGCTCAATATCGCTCATGACGTTGGCCGTCGCCACGCCCCGCGCGTGCTGTTAGCGGACGAAGTCGGTCTGGGAAAAACCATTGAAGCGGGGATGATCCTGCATCAGCAATTGTTGGCCGGTGCGGCAGAGCGCGTATTGATTATCGTGCCTGAAACATTACAACATCAGTGGCTGGTTGAAATGCTGCGTCGTTTTAATCTGCGTTTCGCGCTGTTTGATGATGAACGTTACGCAGAAGCCCAGCATGACGCCTATAACCCGTTTGAAACCGAACAACTGGTTATCTGCTCGCTGGACTTCGCCCGTCGCAGTAAGCAACGCCTGGAACACCTGTGCGACGCCGAATGGGATCTGATGGTTGTCGATGAAGCGCACCACCTGGTGTGGAGTGAAGATGCGCCCAGCCGTGAATATGCCGCTATCGAACAGTTGGCGGAACGCGTTCCGGGGATCCTGCTGCTTACCGCAACGCCGGAACAACTGGGGATGGAAAGCCACTTCGCGCGTCTGCGTCTGCTGGACCCAAGCCGTTTCCACGACTTCGGGCAATTTGTCGAAGAACAGAAAAATTACCGTCCGGTTGCGGATGCCGTTGCGATGCTGCTGGCAGGCAATAAGCTGAGCAATGACGAACTCAATATGCTCGGCGAGTTGATTGGCGAGCAGGATATCGAACCGCTGCTGCAAGCCGCCAACAGCGATCGTGAAGACGCACAGAGTGCCCGTCAGGAACTGGTCTCCATGCTGATGGACCGCCATGGCACCAGCCGCGTGCTGTTCCGTAACACCCGTAACGGTGTTAAAGGCTTCCCGAAACGCGAACTGCACACCATTAAACTCCCGCTGCCAACGCAGTATCAAACGGCGATTAAAGTCTCCGGGATTATGGGCGCACGTAAAAGCGCGGAAGACAGAGCCCGCGACATGCTCTACCCGGAGCAGATTTATCAGGAATTCGAAGGCGATACGGGAACCTGGTGGAACTTCGATCCCCGCGTTGAATGGCTGATGGGCTACCTGACCAGCCATCGCTCGCAGAAAGTGCTGGTGATTTGTGCGAAAGCCACCACCGCATTACAGCTGGAGCAGGTTCTGCGCGAACGCGAAGGTATTCGCGCCGCCGTATTCCACGAAGGCATGTCGATTATTGAGCGCGACCGCGCTGCCGCCTGGTTTGGGGAAGAAGACAGCGGCGCTCAGGTTCTGCTCTGTTCTGAAATCGGTTCCGAAGGCCGTAACTTCCAGTTCGCCAGCAACCTGGTAATGTTTGACCTGCCATTCAACCCGGACCTGCTGGAACAGCGTATTGGTCGTCTGGATCGTATTGGTCAGGCGCATGATATTCAGATCCACATTCCTTTCTTAGAAAAAACCGCGCAGTCGGTACTGGTTCGCTGGTATCACGAAGGTCTGGATGCGTTTGAGCACACCTGCCCGACCGGGCGCACCATCTATGACACGGTTTATAACGATCTGATCACCTTCCTGGCCGCGCCTGAAAACAGCGATGGCTTTGACGAACTGATCAAATCCTGCCGCGAACAGCATGAAGCACTGAAAGCACAACTGGAGCAGGGTCGTGACCGTCTGCTCGAAATTCACTCTAACGGCGGTGAAAAAGCGCAACAGTTGGCCGAAAGTATTGAAGAGCAGGATGACGATACCAACCTGATTGCGTTTGCCATGAACCTGTTTGATATCGTAGGTATTAATCAGGACGATCGCGGTGAGAATCTGATTGTTCTGACCCCTTCCGATCACATGCTGGTGCCGGACTTCCCGGGTTTACCTGAAGATGGCTGCACCATTACCTTCGAGCGCGACGTGGCGCTGTCGCGCGAAGATGCGCAGTTTGTGACCTGGGAACACCCGCTGATCCGTAACGGTCTGGATCTGATTTTGTCGGGCGATACCGGCAGCAGTACGATTTCCCTGTTGAAAAACAAAGCATTGCCGGTCGGTACGTTGCTGGTTGAACTGGTGTATGTGGTGGAAGCCCAGGCACCGAAACAGCTGCAACTTAACCGCTTCCTGCCGCCAACGCCGGTCCGTATGTTGCTGGACAAAAACGGCACCAATCTGGCGGCACAGGTTGAGTTCGAAACCTTCAACCGCCAGTTAAGCGCCGTGAACCGTCACACCGGCAGTAAGCTGGTCAATGCGGTTCAGCAGGATGTCCACGCGATTTTACAATTGGGTGAAGCGCAGGTAGAAAAATCCGCCCGTGCGTTGATCGATGCCGCACGTAGCGAAGCCGATGAAAAACTCTCCGCAGAGTTGTCACGTCTGGAAGCGCTGCGCGCCGTCAACCCTAACATCCGTGATGACGAACTGACGGCTATCGAGACAAATCGTCAGCAGATTCTGGAAAGCCTTGATCAGGCGAACTGGCGTCTGGATGCGTTGCGCCTTATTGTCGTCACGCATCAATAACGGAGCTGAAAATGGGAATGGAAAACTACAATCCGCCGACGGATCCCTGGCTGGTTATCCTGTATCAGGATGAACACATTATGGTGGTCAACAAGCCGAGCGGCTTGTTGTCTGTGCCGGGTCGTCAGGAAGAGCACAAAGACAGCGTGATGACGCGTATCCAACGCGATTACCCGCAGGCAGAGTCGGTGCATCGTCTTGATATGGCGACCAGCGGCGTGATTGTAGTGGCGCTCACGAAAGCGGCTGAGCGTGAACTCAAACGCCAGTTTCGCGAGCGTGAACCGAAAAAGCAGTATGTTGCGCGTGTGTGGGGGCATCCCGCGCCCAGCGAGGGAGTGGTCGATTTACCGCTGATTTGTGACTGGCCGAACCGGCCAAAACAAAAAGTGTGTTATGAGACGGGAAAAGCGGCCCAAACTGGGTATGAAGTGGTGGATTTCGCGGCGGATAATACCGCCCGGGTCGTCCTCAAACCGATTACCGGGCGTTCTCATCAACTACGCGTACACATGCTGGCACTCGGGCATCCTATTTTAGGCGACCGGTTTTATGCGCCCCCGGAAGCGCTGGCGATGGCGCCACGCTTGTTACTGCATGCCGAAATGCTCACCATTACGCATCCCGCTTACGGTAACAGCATGACCTTCAAAGCCCCGGCAGATTTTTAATGTCGGTCTGACTGCCGGATAGCGTGCAACGCATTGCTATCCGGCATCACGGATTACTTGAACCCTTTTTGTTCCTTAATCAGTTCATACGCCTTTTGAATTTCCTGCGCTTTTTGCTTCGCCATCTCCATCATCTCTGGCGGCAGACCTTTCGCCACCAGTTTGTCAGGATGATGCTCGCTCATCAGCTTACGATAGGCGCGTTTGATCGTCGTCGCATCGTCGCCAGCTTTCACGCCGAGTACATTACAGGCATCTTCCAGCGTCGGTCCTCGCTGCGCCTGTTGCCATCCGCCGCCAGATTGCTGCTGATATCCGCCGCCAAACTGTGCCCCGCCCTGCATCATGCGCAGAAACTGGTCAAACTGCGTGCGGGAAATCCCTAACTCTTCGGCGATGACATACAGCACTTCCCGCTCGTTCGGATGCAAAGTGCCATCGGCAAACGCCGCCTGAATCTGAATCTCCAGAAACATGCGGATCAGATCGAATCGCCCAAAACAGACGCTACGAAACTGGCGCATTTTTTCACGTAATGGGTAATTGTCTGATTTTCCGACGCGGAAGGCATGTTGCGCCGCTGTACGCGATTCACCGTGCAAATTCATCCGATCCATCAACTGACTGGCGATATGAATATCGGCTTCGGTGACGCGCCCCTTCGATTTGGTTAAGTGTCCCATGACTTCAAAAGTCGTGGCAAAAAACAGCGCCTGACGCTCACGTTGGTTCGCAAACCACGCCATTTTGCGACTGCGGGCTTTGTCGAACATATGCCCGACCAGCAGGCCTAAAACCACGCCCCAGAAGCCTCCGCCCATCATTAGAGCCACGGCGACACCAATTATTTTTCCCCAGTACTGCATAGACTCCCCAAATCTTTACGCGGTCAGTGAGGCTATGTCCCACAATATAAGGTGCTTTTACGGTAATCAACGCTACGGTCAATTGTGGGACATAGCCTATAATTTGCATTATCATACCTGTCATTCAATGCCGTGCCTAACACCACAGACGCTATATCCATTGGATTTCGAGTTGCAACACGGCGATAACGTACCGCCAAAAACGATGCAGCCAGGAAGATGGCGGGTATAAAACGGACAGGATTAACACTAGCGCAGTGAAGATGAGTACGTTAGTCTCTGACCGTTTGTCACGCGCAACGCTACCGATGATGGAACAATAAATACAACGTATGAAAAAACGTATTCCCACTCTTCTGGCCACCATGATTGCCAGCGCCCTTTATAGCCAGCAGGGCGCCGCAGCCGATCTCGCCTCACAGTGTTTGCTGGGTGTGCCGAGCTATAACCGTCCACTGGTGCAGGGCGAGACGAACGAGCTACCCGTTACCATTACAGCCGATCACGCCAAAGGGAACTACCCTGATGACGCGGTGTTTACCGGTAATGTGGATATCGCCCAGGGCAATAGTCGCCTTCTGGCTGATGAGGTACAACTCCATCAGAAAGAAGCGCAAGGCCTCCCCGAGCCCGTTCGTACTGTCGATGCGCTGGGTAACGTCCATTATGATGACAACCAGGTCATCCTGAAGGGACCGAAAGGTTGGTCGAACCTGAATACCAAAGACACTAACGTGTGGGAAGGCGACTATCAGATGGTCGGTCGTCAGGGGCGTGGTAAAGCGGACCTGATGAAACAGCGTGGCGAAAACCGTTATACCATCCTTGAAAACGGTAGCTTCACCTCCTGTTTACCCGGCGCTGACACCTGGAGCGTGGTGGGCAGTGAAGTTATCCACGACCGCGAAGAACAGGTGGCGGAAATCTGGAACGCCCGTTTTAAAGTCGGCCCTGTTCCGGTCTTCTATAGCCCGTATTTGCAGTTACCGGTTGGCGATAAACGCCGCTCAGGCTTCCTGATCCCGAATGCGCAGTACAGCAGTAATAACTATTTTGAGTTCTATCTGCCGTATTACTGGAACATCGCGCCCAATATGGACGCCACGATCACACCACATTATATGCACCGCCGTGGCGGCATTATGTGGGAGAACGAATTCCGCTACCTCACCCATGCGGGCGCCGGTTTGATGGAGTTTGACTACCTGAACTCCGATGATGTCTATAGTGACGAAAATCCTAACGATGACAACTCGCGCCGCTGGTTGTTCTTCTGGCAACACTCAGGTGTCATGGACCAGGTATGGCGTTTCAACGTCAACTATACCAAGGTCAGCGACTCACAATATTTCAATGACTTCGATAACAAGTACGGTTCCAGTACTGACGGCTATGCGACGCAGAAATTTAGCGTTGGCTATGCGGTGGAAAACTTTGACGCCACCGTGTCGACCAAACAATTCCAGGTCTTTAGCGATCAGAGCACCAGCAGTTACTCGGCGGAACCACAGTTAGACGTTAACCTCTATCAGAATGACGTCGGTCCTTTTGATATGCGTGTCTACGGTCAGGCAGTGCATTTTGTTAACACCAAAGACGATCAGCCGGAAGCAACTCGTCTGCACATCGAACCGACCATCAATTTGCCGTTGTCGAATCAGTGGGGCAGTATCAATACGGAAGCCAAGTTGATGGCAACCCACTACCAACAGACCAATCTGGATTCGTACAATAACAATCCCAAGAATTTGAATAAGCTGGATGAGTCCGCAGACCGTGTGATGCCGCAGTTCAAAGTCGACGGTAAGATGATTTTTGAACGCGACATGGCCACCTTCGCCCCAGGTTATACCCAGACGCTGGAGCCGCGCGCGCAGTATCTGTATGTGCCGTTCCGTGACCAGAGTGGTATCTACAACTACGATTCGTCTTTACTGCAGTCTGACTATTCTGGCCTGTTCCGCGACCGGACTTATGGCGGACTGGACCGCATCGCTTCTGCAAACCAGGTCACGACCGGCGTCACATCTCGTGTATATGATGACGCTGCCGTTGAACGTTTTAACGTTTCTCTGGGTCAAATCTACTATTTCACGGAGTCTCGCACTGGCGATGACAACATTAAATGGGAGAACGATGACGAAACGGGCTCACTGGTGTGGGCGGGCGACACCTACTGGCGTATTTCCGATCGTTGGGGTTTACGCAGTGGGGTGCAATATGACACGCGTCTGGACAGCGTGGCGACCAGCAGCAGCAGCATTGAATACCGTCGGGATGAAAATCGCCTGGTGCAACTGAACTACCGGTATGCCAGCCCGGAATATATTCAGGCAACATTGCCCAAAAATAGTGACGATACTCACTGGAATGCCCCACAGTACAAAGACGGGATTAATCAGGTCGGTATGGTGGCGAGCTGGCCGATTGCTGACCGGTGGTCCATTGTTGGCGCCTACTATTATGACACCAATGTGAATAAAGCTGCCGACCAGATGCTCGCTCTACAGTATAACTCCTGCTGCTATGCGCTGCGCTTCGGGTACGAACGTAAGCTGAACGGTTGGGATAGTGACAAACAAGAGTCTGTCTATGACAACGTGATCGGCTTTAACATCGAGCTGCGTGGCCTGAGCTCCAACTATGGCCTCGGCACGCAAGAGATGCTGCGCTCGAACATTCTGCCGTACCAGAACTCTTTGTGATCTGATTGATTTACCACGTAATCCGCATTGCGGTTAATTGAAATGGAAAAAGTATGAAGAACTGGAAAACGCTGCTTCTCGGTATCGCCATGATCGCGAATACCAGTTTCGCTGCCCCGCAGGTAGTCGATAAAGTCGCAGCCGTCGTCAATAACGGCGTCGTACTCGAAAGTGACGTCGATGGGTTAATGCAGTCAGTAAAACTCAACGCGGGTCAGGCGGGTCAACAGCTTCCGGATGACGCTACGCTGCGCCATCAGATCCTTGAACGTTTGATCATGGATCAGATTATGCTGCAGATGGGCCAGAAAATGGGCATCAAAATCTCTGACGAGCAGTTGGATCAAGCCATCGCCAACATTGCCAAGCAGAACAACATGACGCTGGATCAGATGCGTAGCCGTCTGGCTTACGACGGTCTGAACTACTCGACCTACCGTAGCCAGATCCGCAAAGAGATGATCATTACTGAAGTGCGTAACAACGAAGTACGCCGTCGTGTAACGATTCTACCGCAGGAAGTTGATGCGCTCGCCCAGCAGGTCGGTAAACAAAACGATGCCAGCACCGAGCTGAACCTGAGCCATATTCTGATTCCGCTGCCGGAAAACCCAACCTCCGACCAGGTGAACGAAGCCGAAAGCCAGGCGCGTTCTGTCGTTGAGCAAGCGCAAAGCGGCGCTGATTTCGGCAAACTGGCCATCGCCCATTCTGCTGACCAACAGGCGCTGAATGGCGGCCAGATGGGCTGGGGTCGAATTCAGGAACTGCCGGGTATCTTCGCTCAGGCACTGAGCACAGCGAAAAAAGGCGATATCGTCGGTCCGATTCGTTCAGGTGTCGGTTTCCATATTCTGAAAGTGAATGATATGCGTGGCCAGAGCCAGAGCATTTCGGTGACTGAAGTTCACGCCCGTCATATTCTTCTGAAACCGTCGCCGATCATGACCGATCAACAGGCGCGCCTGAAACTGGAAGAGATCGCTGCGAACATCAAGAGTGGTAAAACCACGTTTGCCGCCGCTGCGAAAGAGTTCTCTCAGGATCCGGGTTCTGCCAACCAGGGCGGCGATTTGGGCTGGGCTGCGGCTGACATTTTCGACCCTGCCTTCCGTGATGCGCTGACCCGACTGAACAAAGGCCAGATGAGCACCCCAGTGCACTCTTCCTTTGGCTGGCATCTGATCGAACTGTTGGATACACGTAACGTTGATAAAACCGACGCAGCCCAGAAAGACAGAGCCTATCGCATGCTGATGAACCGTAAATTCTCGGAAGAAGCAGCGACCTGGATGCAGGAACAGCGCGCCAGCGCATACGTTAAAATTCTGAGCAATTAATGAGCAGAACACAACGTGTTGTCATCACTCCCGGCGAACCCGCCGGGATTGGTCCGGACCTGGTTGTCCAGCTTGCACAGCGTGAGTGGCCGGTAGAACTCGTCGTCTGTGCCGATGCCACGCTATTAACAGACCGAGCAGCCATGCTCGGTTTACCGCTCACACTACTCCCTTATTCGCCCCACTCTCCAGCCAGGCCCCAGTCAGCAGGCACGCTGACCCTCTTGCCTGTCGCACTGCGTGCATCGGTCTCAGCAGGTCAGTTGGCGGTCGAAAATGGGCAGTATGTGGTGGATACGCTGGCTCGCGCCTGCGATGGTTGTCTGCAGGGCGAATTTGCGGCGCTGGTGACCGGCCCGGTTCACAAAGGCATCATTAATGATGCTGGCGTGCCATTTACCGGACACACGGAGTTTTTAGAAGAACGCTCACAGGCAAAGAAAGTGGTCATGATGCTGGCAACCGAAGAACTTCGCGTTGCGCTGGTCACCACGCATCTGCCGCTCAGAGCCGTTGCCGATGCGATTACGCCTGCCCTGCTGCAAGAGGTGATCGGTATTTTGCATCACGACCTGCGCCTGAAATTTGGCCTGACCGATCCGCATATTCTGGTATGTGGTTTGAATCCGCATGCCGGAGAAGGCGGTCATATGGGAACGGAAGAGATCGATACGATCATTCCGGTGCTGGATGCGCTACGTGCGCAGGGTATGCTTTTAAGCGGCCCACTGCCCGCCGATACGCTATTTCAGCCTAAATACCTCGATAGTGCCGATGCTGTTCTGGCAATGTACCACGATCAGGGTCTTCCCGTGCTAAAATACCAGGGCTTTGGGCGCGGCGTGAATATCACGTTGGGCCTACCCTTTATTCGCACATCTGTTGATCACGGCACCGCGCTTGAACTCGCGGGTCGTGGAGAAGCCGATGTCGGCAGTTTTATTACGGCGCTTAATCTCGCCATCAAAATGATTGTTAATACTCAATGAATAATAGAGTCCATCAGGGCCACTTAGCCCGTAAACGCTTCGGGCAAAACTTTCTCAACGATCAGTTTGTGATCGACAGTATCGTTTCTGCTATCAACCCGCAGAAAGGTCAGGCCATGGTCGAAATCGGTCCTGGACTGGCAGCACTGACGGAGCCGGTAGGCGAACGCCTGGATCAGCTCACGGTCATCGAACTCGACCGCGATCTGGCTGCACGTCTGCAAACACACCCGTTCCTGGGGCCGAAGCTGACGATTTATCAGCAAGATGCCATGACCATGAATTTTGGCGAGCTTTCCGAAAAAATGGGGCAGCCGCTGCGTGTGTTTGGCAACCTGCCCTACAACATCTCCACACCGTTGATGTTCCATCTCTTTAGCTATACTGATGCCATTGCTGACATGCACTTTATGCTGCAAAAAGAGGTTGTGAACCGTCTGGTTGCAGGACCAAACAGTAAAGCGTATGGTCGATTAACCGTCATGGCGCAGTATTACTGTCAGGTGATCCCGGTTCTTGAAGTGCCGCCATCGGCCTTCACACCGCCGCCTAAAGTGGATTCTGCCGTCGTACGTCTGGTACCGCATACAACGATGCCGCATCCGGTCAAAGATGTTCGCGTACTGAGCCGTATTACTACCGAAGCCTTTAACCAGCGTCGCAAAACGATTCGCAACAGCCTCGGTAATTTGTTTAGCGTTGAGCTGCTGATCGAACTGGGCGTTGACCCGGCAATGCGGGCAGAGAATATTTCTGTCGCGCAATACTGCAAGATGGCGAACTATCTGTCAGAGAACCCGCCGTCGAAGGAGAGTTAAGCATGATCAATTCGCCCCGAGTGTGTATTCAGGTACAAAGCGTCTATATTGAGGCGCAGTCCGCACCTGATGATGAACGTTACGTCTTTGCATATACCGTGACCATCCGCAATTTGGGGCGAGCGCCAGTACAGCTGTTAGGTCGCTACTGGCTGATTACCAATGGTCATGGCCGTGAAACTGAAGTACAGGGTGAAGGTGTGGTTGGCGTACAGCCACACATCGCGCCTGGTGAAGAATATCAGTATACCAGCGGTGCCGTCATTGAAACGCCGCTGGGCACCATGCAGGGTCATTACGAAATGATCGACGAAAATGGCGTCGCCTTTACGATCGATATCCCCGTATTTCGACTCGCTGTTCCTACACTCATTCATTAAAACTAGAGCGATGGCAACATACCTCATTGGCGACGTTCACGGTTGCTACGACGAACTGATCGCATTGTTAGAACAAGTAGAATTTACCCCAGGGAATGACACCTTATGGTTGACGGGCGATCTGGTCGCCCGTGGTCCCGGTTCTCTGGATGTGCTGCGCTACGTTAAATCACTGGGTGACAGCGTTCGCTTAGTGCTGGGCAATCACGACCTTCATTTGCTGGCCGTCTTTGCTGGCATCAGTCGCAATAAACCCAAAGACAGACTTACCCCGCTGCTGGAAGCGCCAGATGCAGACGAACTGCTCAATTGGTTGCGTCGTCAGCCGCTATTACAGGTTGATGAAGAGAAGAAACTGGTCATGGCCCACGCGGGCATCACACCACAGTGGGATCTACACACCGCCAAAGAGTGCGCACGCGATGTCGAAGCGGTCTTATCCAGCGACTCTTACCCTTTCTTTCTGGACTCAATGTACGGCGATATGCCAAACAACTGGACACCGGAGTTAACAGGGCTGGCGCGGCTGCGTTTTATCACCAACGCGTTTACCCGCATGCGCTACTGTTTTCCGAACGGTCAACTGGATATGTACAGCAAAGAGTCACCGGAAAACGCACCGGCGCCGCTGAAGCCCTGGTTTGCCATTCCGGGACCGGTTAGCGAAGCGTACAGCATTGCTTTCGGACACTGGGCCTCACTGGAAGGAAGAGGCACGCCAGAGGGTATTTACGGGCTGGATACAGGATGCTGCTGGGGCGGTGACTTAACCTGCCTGCGTTGGGAAGATAAAAAATATTTTGTGCAGCCATCAAACCGCCACCGAAATCCTGGCGGACATGAAGCGGTGGCGTCGTAATCGCGCAACAGGAATACAGGCCGGATAAGACGCGTCAGCGTCGTCATCCGGCACTCTGCGCCTGATTCTCTGATAACGCGTCGCTTATCAGTCTTACCGGCGTTCCAGAACTTCGAAGCAGTAGCTGTGTGAGTTCTGCTCGTCGGCGTCATGAAACTCACTGAATACCGATTCCCAGTCATCAGGCTCGTAGTCCGGGAAATGCGTATCCCCTTCAACTTCGGCATCAATGTGCGTCAGATACAGCTTTTGCGCTTTCGGCAAGAACTGCTCGTAAACACGGCCACCGCCAATCACCATAATCTCTGGCGCATCACCACAGGCTGCCACCGCGTCGTCAATAGAGGTCACCCACTGCACACGATCGTCAGTGCCTGGCTGGCTGCTGATAACGATATTCTTACGCCCTGGCAGCGGTCGACCGATGGATTCCCAGGTGTGACGTCCCATAATGACAGGCTTGTTTAACGTGTTACGTTTAAACCAGGCGAGATCGGCAGGCAGGTTCCACGGCATGGCGTTTTCCATGCCAATAACGCGATCTACCGCTAACGCCGCAATCAGACTGATCATTGAATAATTCCCGGATGCAAAAAAATTGTCGCCACTATACGGAAAGCGTAATCTTTCGTCGACTGGCGGAAAGAAGATGAGCACGAAAATTTTCCGTTCTGCTGGCGACCCCACTGATTTAAAGTGGAGTGCCAGCCTTACAGTATTTTAAAAACAGTCAATTAGCAGTAAAGTTTGCAGAACATCACATTTTTTACCTTATGCTGACGGTTTCACTTCCGGCTCATCGGCAACGTCGCCCGTATGTTTACCTTCATCCGTGCCTTGCCAGCCATGGCGTTGAATTAAAGACAAATGTTCGCGATCTTCGGTGATGATTTCACTCAGCATTGCACTGGTGCGTTTGTAGACGGCCGCGCGGGCATTTGCGTCATTTTCCCCCATTGCCATCTCTTCAACCATTTGCGTATTGAAATGGCGGAACAAGTCCGCGCGCTCACGCGCTTCATAACGGCCTAATCCTAAACTTTCCAGCGCCAGACGCCCGGTCTTTAACGCGCCTTCAAAGGTTTCACGTTCCGGCATCTCCACCCCGGCCTGTCGCAAACGAATGTAGTGATCGACATCGCGGGCGCGGGCAAGAATTTGCAGACTGGGGAAATGGGTCTTCACCATTTCAGTCAGCTCAAGACTGGTTTGCGGATCGTCAATGGCGTTAATTAACACCTCTGCTTTTGCAGCCCCCGCAGATTCCAGCAAATCCATGCGCGTCGCATCGCCGTAAAACACCTTCATACCAAATTTACGCAGCGTCTCAATATGGTCAGGGTCGTGATCGAGGACGACCATTTTCACCCCGCTCGACAACAGCAAACGACCGGTTATCTGACCATAGCGCCCGAACCCGGCGATGATCACCCGCGGTTGTTCTTCATCAATTTCATCAGCTTCACGTTCTTCTTCGGCCGCGGATTTTTCCATCCGGGTCAGCAGCACCAGCAAAATCGGCGTCGCCGCCATAGAGAGTGCCACCG
Source organism: Citrobacter sp. GW821-FHT02E08 (assembly GCF_059421685.1). Classification (NCBI taxonomy): domain Bacteria; kingdom Pseudomonadati; phylum Pseudomonadota; class Gammaproteobacteria; order Enterobacterales; family Enterobacteriaceae; genus Citrobacter; species Citrobacter sp. GW821-FHT02E08. The sequence goes on from NZ_JBWKVL010000005.1 coordinate 171,959, forward strand.
CCAGCGTCAGCGCTTTGGCCCATTCAGGATCCAGCACATTCGCCATTTGCGCCGCACCAAACACCACAAACGCAAATTCACTCCCTTGCCCTAATAATACGGCAAACCAGCGACGTTGTTTGTTCGGAACCTGCAATGGTCGGGCAATCAGCCACAGCATACCCATTTTAATGACCAGGAAGCCCACCAGCAGAATGACGATACGCAGCGGGTTATCAATCAGCGTGCCAAAATCGATCGACATGCCGACGCCAATGAAAAATAGCCCCAGCAATAGCCCTTTAAACGGCTCAATATCGCTTTCCAGCGCATGTCGGTATTCTGAACTCGCCAGCAGCACGCCAGCCAGAAACGCGCCCATCGCCATTGAGAGCCCCACCTCTTCCAGCAGCAAACCGAAGCCGAAAACAAGGAACAGCGCCACGGCGCTGAAGACTTCCCGCAGGCCTGAACGAGCCACAAAGCGCAGTGCCGGACGCGAGACATAGCGCCCCAGCAACACCACCAACACCAGAGCACCTGCGACTTTCAATGCCGAAAGCGCAAACGCCCCCAGGGTCGTGGCTGCACCGCTGGCCGCCAGCAAGGGAATCATCGCCACCAGCGGAATCGCCGCGATATCCTGGAACAGCAGCACCGCAAAGGCGCTACGCCCCATTTGAGAAACCGTCAGATTACGTTCGTTCATCGCCTGCATGGCGATGGCCGTCGAGGAGAGCGCCAGCGTCATACCAATCAGCTCTGCAACCTGCCAGCGCAGACCGAGGAACATACAGAACAGCCCAATCAGGCCGCCACAAACCACCATCTGCAAAGCGCCGCCGCCAAACACCGAGGCCCGCAGTTTCCACAAACGCTGCGGATCCAGCTCAAGGCCGATAACAAACAGCATCAGCACCACGCCAATCTCAGCAAAATGCAGGATAGATTCGGCGTCTGTCACCAGGCGTAATCCCCAGGGGCCGATAATGCATCCGGCAATGAGATACCCCAGCACCGACCCTAAGCCAAGCCGCACAGCAATCGGCACAATCAGCGCCGCAGAACCCAGATAAATTAACGCCTGTATTAGCGTGTGACTATCCATTGTGCGCCTCCTGCCATTCCATCAACCGCTGCTTGTAGTGACGCGCCTGCGCCTGCAACGTTTCGTCATCGCAAATAAAGGTGCAATGCACAGCAAACGGCGGCTGCCAGGTCAATCCGCAGTAAATTGCAGTGGCCTGCAGAGGTTGAGAAAGCACGTCAAACCCCGGGTGTGAGCCAATATCAAAATGGCTTTCGCCGCCGCCCGTGGTGACGGCCCACATCAGGTGTTTATCGCGAAGCGCGGTTCCGCCGTGCCCATAGGCCCAGCCGTGAGAAAGGACTTTATCCATCCAGAGTTTAAGCAAGGGGGGAACGCCGTACCACTGCATCGGGTGTTGCCAGATGACCAGGTCAGCGCGGGATAGCGCTTCCTGTTCTGCGGCGATATCGATATTGAAGTCGGGATAGAGCTGGTAAAGAGAGCGAATTTCTACACCGTCCAGCGTCCTTGCCTGTTCGAGCATCCGCTTATTCGCATGCGAATGGTGCGGATAGGGATGCGCGTAAATGATAAGAATCATGATTAGCCTGTTATTTTGCGACACTCTTTTACCACAGAGTGTAGTCAGTTATTCACCAGGCTTATAGTCAATATTCTTGAGCGGTCAGGATGAGAATTCTGAACGAGTGGTTCCGGCCGCTTATGGCTTACCGCGAATTTTCATATTCCCTGTCTGCAACAGCGTCAGGCCACGCGTTTCCGGGGCAAACATGACGGAGACAACCAGACCTATCAGCGAAATCAGTGCCCCAATCAGCATCACGTTATTAATTCCGTAGCGGGTGATGAAAATCGGTAACGCCCAGGTGGAGACCACCGTCCCGATACGGCTGAGCGACATGATCACACCGACCGCAGAAGCGCGAATGTCAGTGGGAAACAGCTCGTTGGGGTAAAGCCATTGCAAAATACCCGGCCCACCGGAGAAAAACGCATAGACCGCAAACGCCACCACCACCAGACCGATCCCTAAATTGGGGATAAACCCAAGCAGCGCCAGGGCGAACGTCATCATCGCAAAGCTGCCGATAAGCAACGGGCGGCGACCGATGCTGTTCAGCCAGAACATGGCCGGAACACAGCCCAGCATAAAGAAGAGGCTGATCACCACGTTTCCTAATGCCGCACTCCGCCCCTGCTCCCAGCCGAGCAACCCGACTATCTGCGGACCAAAGGTGTAGATGGCAAACATCGGGATCACCTGGCAGGTCCAGATAACCGCCACGAAAAGCACAAACGGAAAATGGCGGCGGTTGAACAACTGCAGGAAGCGGGTTTCCTTAGGCGGTTCATCATCAAAAACGACGGGTTCGCCAAACAGTTTGATCATCATCTTCTGGCACTCTTCCACCCGCCCTTTGCGTAGCAGCCATCGCGGGGACTCCGGGAGGTCAAAACGGCCAATCAGGATGATAAGGCACGGAATCGCAGCGCTGCCAAGCATCCAGCGCCAGCCGCCTTCAACGTCATATAAGCAGTAACCGACCAGATTGGCGCAGGTCGCGCCCACATACCACATGGCGGCAATAAAACCGATGGAAAACGCCCGCTGGCGAGTGTTGGAAAACTCGGTGATCATCGAGGTGGCGATGGGATAATCTGCGCCTATCACAATCCCAATCAGCACGCGCATGATGAGCAGTTCAAACGGTGTAGAGACAAACATGGTCGCCACCGATATCACCCCAATGGCGACGATATCGATAAGGAACATTTTGCGACGTCCGACCTTGTCGCAAATATAGCCAAACAGCGAAGTACCGACAAACAGCCCAGCCAGCGTCGCGGCGCCGAGCATACCGATCCACTCGGCATCCAGGCCCAATGTCGGGGTCAATTGCTCCAGGGCAACGCCGATGATGACGAGTACATATCCATCCAGAAAAGGCCCACCGCTTCCCCACAGCATGATACGGCGGTGAATAGATGAGAATTTGAGGTCATCAAAATTCCTGGGCTGCTGCATGGCTATTTCCTGTTTCATCGGCAATATTGCCGGATGGCGACGAGAAACGTCTTATCCGGCCAAAAAACTGCATATTTTAGTTGGCCGGATGCGCGTAAGCGCTACCCGGCATCGGGCTCAGCCGTAACGAAACTCCACGCCAAAGGTGCCACGCGGGTATTCCCACTTTTCCAGCGCCGTCCCCAAACCGAGGATCCGGCAGGTGCCGCATTCAAGACACCCTGCATAATCAAAACGTACGCTACCGTCATCCTGTTTTTTATACAATCCCGCAGGGCAGGCCTTGATCAGAACTTCCAGCGCCTGTTTATCGGGGTCAGTTTTCAGAATGATGTGTGGGTTCTCTTCATCCACATTGAATTTATTAACGCCCAGTTTGACGTCTACATTGACGGAAGAAGTCATAATGCGGTTACTCCTTTAATGCCGTCCTTCATCAGATTGATAAAGCCGACTTTCTTGGCATGGCGCAGGATTTTTTTACGCATCGGCACTGGCGCGCTGCCATCAATGGTGAAGAGATCGCGCGCAATGCCGACCACCATTTCAGGGTATTGCGTAAACATGCGCGGGTTGTCGAGGAATGCAGGTAAACGCTGGTACATGCGCATATCACGCATCGGGCCGTTGTCCAGATGCTGATGATATTCCGCCAGTCCTTGCTTGCTGAAATCGTTGCTACGCATGGCAGAGAGCACTGTTTTCGCGGCGGCTTCACCGGCTGATACCGCCAGATCCATACCGCGAATAGTAAAGCCCAGGTTCATACACATTCCGGCGGCATCACCGGCAATCAACACGCCGTCACCTACCAGCTCAGGCTGCATGTTCATTCCGGCCTCAGGAACGACGTGCGCAGCGTATTCGACCATCTTGCCGCCTGCAATGAGCGGCGCGACTGCCGGGTGTTGTTTAAAGTCTTCCAGCATTTGTGGAACCGATTTTTTGGCGTCTTTCAGATGATGAAGGCCACACACCAGTCCCAGAGAAATGGTTGTTTCATTGGTATAGAGGAAACCGCCGCCCATCAGGCCGTCGGTTGGCGATCCCGCAAACAGACAGGCAGCCCCTTCGTTGCCCTGCAGCTGGAAGCGATCTTCAATCACCGATTTAGGTAATTCGATAAGCTCTTTTACCCCGACCGCAACGTGTTCTGCTTCAACGCGTTTTGCCATGCCCAGCTGTTCCGCCAACAGAGAATTCACCCCGTCGGCAAGGATAACGACCTTCGCTTCGAGAATATCGCCATCGGCTTCTACACCCACCACTTTCCCGTCGCGCTTAACGACGTTATCGACGCGGATGCCGGTGATCAGCTGCGCACCCGCTTCTTCCGCCTGTTCCATGAGCCAGGCATCAAATTTACTGCGCAGTACGGAATAAGAGACTTGTGAAGGTGCGGCGTCTTCACCGTTGAAATAATCCACCGTCATCGCCCCTTTATCCGTCATAAAGGCGAGTTTTTCGTGGGTAATCACACGTTCGACGGGGGCCTGTTCAGCAAACCCAGGGAGAATGCGTTCAAGACTATGGGCATAAATACGCCCACCGGTGACATTCTTCGCACCTGCGGAATTGCCGCGCTCGATAACTAACACCTGTGCCCCTTCACGGGCGAGCACCAGCGCCGCAACCGAACCGGCCAGCCCTGCTCCCACGATGATGGCATCAAAGATATCTTCGGACATAAGAACTCCAGATTAACCTGTCGATGGCAGGGCCGGGATCCGGCCCTGCCTGGTGGATCAGCGTGCTAACGCGCTCGTGAGCGCTGGCAGGATCTTCATAACATCGCCGACAATGCCGTAATCAGCGTATTGGAATATCGGGGCATTTTTATCTTTGTTAATGGCGCAAATGGTTTGTGAGCCGTTCGCCCCTACCATGTGCTGAATTTGCCCGGAAATCCCGACCGCCAGGTACAGATCTGGCTTAAGCATCAGGTTGGAGATCCCGACATAACGCTCATGCTCCATCCACTTTTCGTTTTCCGCTACCGGGCGAGAGCAAGCCAGCTCCGCGCCAATGGCTTCGCACAGCGCGACCGCCAGAGAAATATTCTCTTTGCTGCCGATACCTCGTCCAACGCTGACCACCAGGCGCGCTTTGTCGAGATCAACGCTGTTGCTTTGACGCGCCAGTGTTGCCGTGCGGGTCACCGCAATCTCAGGTGACTGCCACTGTACAACCTGCGCAGTCCCACTCAGAGAGGCATCCTGAGCCGCGGCCTCAAACGTGCCGCTGCTGAGCGTGATAACAGCAAATGGCGACGCGATCGTCTCTTCACCAATGGCCAGACCGCCATAGACCATATGTTTAACGGCCGCACGCCCCTCTTTTTGCTCTACCGCGCTCGCGTCGTTGGAGACGGCGGCTGACAAACGAAACGCCAGCTTTGCCGCCAGCAGTTTGCCGCGACGGGTATTAGGCAGCAGCACCACTCCCGCCTCGCTTTGCTGACGAATGGTTTGCACCATCACGTCGGCATAATCTTCCATCATGCGGTCATCGGGCTTACCGCTCAGTTGCCAGACGTGATTTGCGCCGGACTGAAACGCCGTTACGCCATCAGTATCGTTAAGCACAAACGCATTAATCTGTTCACCTAAAGCCTGTGCGCCACCCATCAGTTCCGGCAGGCGAGAAGGGGTATCGCTGAATACCCAGACACTGGAAAACTTGCTCATAACATCCCCTTTTAACGAATAATTTTGCGCAGATGATCGGCAAACGCGGCGATCTGTTCTTCACCATCGCCTTCAATGACGATGCGCTGACGTTCGCGCTGTTTCGGCGCAGCAACCTGTTGAGCGGAATAAGCGTCAACCGCATTGAATCCGATATCCGCAGATGACCAGACCTGAACCGGTTTTTTGGCCGCGCCAAGAATAGCTTTCATGGACGGAATCTGCGGAGTGTTAATGTCGGTAGAAACGGCCACCACCGCAGGAAGGGGAATGCTCAGAGTTTCGATTTCATCTTCCAGCTCACGTTCCACCGTGAGGGTGTTATCCGCCAGCGAGAGGATCTTGCTGACGCCATTAATGGCGGGGATCTGCAGCGTTTCGCCTACCAGCAGGCTCACCTGCTGTGCATAAAGGTCAGAAGAACCATCGCCACAGACAATCAGATCAAAGCCGGATTTTTTCGCGGCGGCAGCCAGCGCGGCAGCCGTATGCTGCGGTAACGCCTGTTCAAACTGGTCGTCAATCACCACGATCAGTTCATCAGGACCACGGGAAAGCACATCTTTACGCCCTTTGGCGTTAGTCAGCGCTTTGCCGCCCACGCTGAGCGCAATAACCTGAGCCTCACCAACCTGCTGTTTTAACTGACAAGCAGCTTCGATCGCATTCAGATCATATTGGCTGATTTTGCCATCCGCTTTGCTGAGATCTAATGATCCATCAGCATTATTAATTACAATATCCTGTTCATCAGGTACGCACTTGTAGCAAGTAATTATCTTCATTGCATCTCCAGAAATCATGAAGGAAACGTCGTTCATATCGGCAGTGTTAAATATACAGATACCACGCTCTTTAATTCGGAAATAAAACATTAATCACCAATATTGAAAATGTCACACACTGATATTTTCAACTTTCAATAATGTTAAGTCCCTCACCAATATTGAAAGCAGACATCAAAGCCCAAAACTTTCAATATTGTTTTGTTGATCACCAATATTGAATGCCAGAGAGTTAAAAAAGTAAAAAAATCACACATAAGCATTTGATTTTAAATCAAAAACAAACAAATAATCGCCAAAAATCACCCGGTATAAAAGTGTGACGCAGGTAACAGTACACAGAGGGCTGAATACCCATTATGAAGTACTTTCCAACGCGTCCCCGAGGTTAATAAATCATTAAATTATTATTACAAAAAACAAACAATAAATAACATCCGGGAACACAAAATAAATTTTGTTTTGACACTGGAATTAACTCATGAAAAATGAAAAGAAAAAGTCTGGAATTGAACCAAAGGTTTTTTTTCCGCCCTTAATAATTGTTGGAATACTATGTTGGTTAACCGTTCGCGATCTTGATGCGGCAAATGTCGTTATTAACGCCGTATTTAGTTACGTCACGAATGTCTGGGGTTGGGCATTCGAATGGTACATGATCGTTATGCTTTTTGGTTGGTTCTGGCTGGTTTTTGGCCCCTATGCCAAAAAGAAATTAGGCGATGAAGCACCGGAATTCAGCACCACCAGCTGGATTTTTATGATGTTTGCCTCCTGTACCTCAGCCGCCGTCTTATTCTGGGGTTCGATTGAGATTTACTACTACATCTCGACACCGCCGTTTGCCCTTGCGGCGAATTCCACGGGCGCGAAAGAGCTCGGCCTTGCCTACAGCTTGTTCCACTGGGGACCGTTACCGTGGGCAACCTATAGCTTCCTCTCCGTCGCGTTCGCTTACTTTTTCTTTGTTCGCAAAATGGACGTTATTCGCCCCAGCTCAACGCTGGTGCCGCTGGTCGGAGAGAAACACGCAAAAGGCTTATTCGGGACCATCGTTGATAACTTCTATCTGGTGGCACTGATCTTCGCGATGGGTACCAGTCTGGGTCTGGCGACACCGCTGGTCACAGAGTGTATGCAGTGGTTGTTTGGCATTCCGCACACCCTGCAACTGGACGCCATCATCATCACCTGTTGGATCATCCTGAACGCGATTTGCGTCGCCTGTGGTCTGCAAAAAGGGGTGAAAATCGCCAGTGACGTACGTAGTTATTTGAGTTTCCTGATGTTGGGCTGGGTGTTTATTGTCAGCGGCGCCAGCTTCATCATGAACTACTTCACTGATTCCGTCGGCATGCTGCTGATGTATCTCCCACGCATGCTGTTTTATACCGATGCCATCGGCAAAGGCGGCTTCCCGCAAGGCTGGACGGTCTTCTACTGGGCCTGGTGGGTTATCTACGCCATCCAGATGAGTATCTTCCTCGCCCGTATTTCCCGTGGACGTACCGTTCGTGAATTGTGCTTCGGGATGGTGCTGGGTCTGACCGCATCTACCTGGATCCTGTGGACCGTTCTCGGCAGTAACACCCTGCTGCTGATGGACAAAAACATTCTCAATATTCCGCAGTTGATCGAACAGCACGGTGTGGCGCGCGCCATCATCGAAACCTGGGCCGCACTGCCGTTCAGTACCGCCACGATGTGGGGATTCTTTATCCTCTGCTTTATCGCCACGGTAACACTGATTAACGCCTGTTCTTACACCCTGGCAATGTCGACCTGCCGCGAAGTACGCGACGGCGAAGAACCGCCTCTGCTGATTCGCATCGGTTGGTCAGTGCTGGTTGGCATCATCGGTATCGTACTGCTGGCGCTTGGTGGGCTGAAACCGATTCAAACCGCCATTATCGCCGGCGGCTGTCCGTTGTTCTTCGTCAATATCATGGTGACGCTGTCCTTTATTAAAGACGCCAAAGTGCACTGGAAAGACAAGTAACTTTAACCCCAATATATCAAGAGGTTGGAAGATGGATTTTAATTTAAATGACGAGCAGGAACTGTTTGTCGCCGGTATTCGTGAACTGATGGCCAGTGAAAACTGGGAAGCGTATTTTGCCGAGTGCGATCGCGACAGCGTCTATCCAGAACGTTTTGTAAAAGCACTGGCGGATATGGGCATTGATAGCCTGCTGATCCCGGAAGAACACGGCGGACTGGAAGCCGGTTTTGTCACCGTCGCAGCGGTCTGGATGGAACTGGGACGCCTGGGCGCGCCAACGTATGTTCTGTACCAGCTTCCAGGCGGGTTTAACACCTTCCTGCGCGAAGGAACCCAGGAGCAGATCGATAAGATCATGGCTTTCCAGGGGACCGGGAAGCAAATGTGGAACTCCGCCATCACAGAACCGGGAGCGGGATCAGATGTTGGCAGTTTAAAAACTACTTATACACGCAAAAATGGTAAGGTTTATCTTAACGGCAGTAAGTGCTTTATCACCAGTAGCGCCTATACCCCTTACGTTGTGGTAATGGCACGAGACGCCGCCTCTCCGGACAAACCAGTTTATACCGAATGGTGTGTCGATATGAGCAAAGCGGGCATCAAAGTTAACAAACTTGAGAAGCTCGGTCTGCGCATGGACAGCTGCTGTGAAATCAACTTTGACGACGTCGAACTGGAAGAGAAAGACATGTTCGGTCGTGAAGGTAATGGCTTTAACCGCGTAAAAGAAGAGTTCGATCACGAACGTTTCCTGGTGGCCTTAACCAACTACGGTACCGCGATGTGCGCCTTTGAAGATGCCGCGCGCTATGCGAATCAGCGTGTGCAGTTTGGCGAAACTATCGGCCGCTTCCAGCTGATTCAGGAAAAATTCGCTCACATGGCGATTAAATTAAACTCCATGAAAAACATGCTGTTTGAAGCAGCATGGAAGAGCGATAACGGCACCATCACCTCCGGTGATGCCGCGATGTGTAAGTACTTCTGCGCCAATGCTGCGTTTGAAGTTGTGGACAGTGCTATGCAGGTGTTGGGCGGCGTGGGGATTGCGGGCAACCACCGTATCACGCGTTTCTGGCGTGACCTGCGCGTTGACCGTGTATCCGGCGGTTCTGACGAAATGCAGATCCTGACGCTGGGTCGTGCAGTACTGAAACAATATCGCTAAATGGAATGCCCGGTAGCGCTTCGCTTACCGGGCCTACGTTTTTGTTGCCCGGATAAGGCGTTTACGTCGCTGTCCGGCAACATGCAGCAGGAGCCATATCATGACCGAGCATTTACCGATGCCCACCTTTGGGCCACTTACCGGGTTGAGGGTTGTCTTCTCCGGGATTGAAATCGCTGGACCGTTCGCCGGGCAAATGTTTGCCGAGTGGGGCGCGGAAGTCATCTGGATTGAAAACGTTGCCTGGGCCGATACGATCCGCGTCCAGCCCAACTATCCACAACTTTCACGTCGTAATCTGCACGCTCTTTCCCTGAACATTTTCAAAGATGAAGGCCGGGAAGCGTTTCTTAAACTCATGGAAACCACCGATATCTTCATTGAAGCCAGTAAAGGTCCGGCATTTGCCCGTCGGGGGATCACCGATGAAGTGCTCTGGGAGCATAACCCGAAGCTGGTTATCGCCCATCTTTCCGGTTTTGGCCAGTACGGTACCGAGGAGTACACCAACCTTCCGGCGTATAACACCATCGCCCAGGCTTTCAGCGGCTACCTGATTCAAAACGGCGACGTCGATCAGCCGATGCCTGCCTTCCCGTACACGGCGGACTATTTTTCCGGCATGACCGCGACCACCGCGGCGCTGGCGGCACTGCACAAAGTGCGTGAAACCGGTAAAGGCGAAAGTATTGATATCGCCATGTACGAAGTCATGTTGCGCATGGGGCAGTACTTCATGATGGATCACTTCAACGGCGGTGAAGTTTGCCCGCGAATGACCAAAGGCAAAGACCCCTATTACGCCGGGTGCGGACTCTATAAATGCGCGGACGGCTATATCGTCATGGAGCTGGTCGGCATTACCCAAATTAACGAATGCTTTAAAGATATTGGCCTTGCACACATCCTGGGAACGCCAGAAGTCCCGGAAGGCACGCAGCTGATTCACCGCATCGAGTGTCCGTATGGACCTTTAGTGGAAGAAAAACTGGATGCCTGGCTGGCAACGCACACCATCGCCGAGGTGCAGGAACGTTTTGCCGAGTTGAATATCGCCTGTGCAAAAGTGCTGACTATCCCGGAACTGGAAGGCAACCCGCAATACGTTGCCCGTGAATCCATCACCCAGTGGCAAACGATAGACGGCCGCACCTGTAAAGGGCCGAACGTGATGCCGAAATTCAAAAACAACCCTGGGAAAATCTGGCGAGGCATGCCTTCACACGGCATGGATACCGCCGCCATTCTTAAAAATATCGGTTATAGCGAAGCAGACATTAAAGAGCTGGTCGGCAAAGGTCTGGCCAAAGTTGAGAACTAAACGCGGTCGCGCTGGCTGGCTTTGCCAGTTAGCGCCATCACGGTGAAAAATGGATAGAGGTGCAATGGATATCGTTGGCGGACAAAACTTACGTCAGATGTGGGACGACCTTGCGGACGTCTATGATGATAAAATGGCGCTCATTTTCGAGTCCAGCGAGGGCATCGTACAGCAATTCAGTTATGCCTCGCTGAATGAGGAAATCAACCGTACAGCAAACTTGTTCCATTCGTTAGGTATTCGAAAGGGCGATAAGGTTGCACTGCATCTGGATAACTGTCCGGAATTTATCTTCTGCTGGTTCGGACTGGCAAAAATTGGGGCTGTCATGGTGCCAATTAATGCCCGATTACTGCGGGAAGAAAGCACCTGGATTTTGCAAAGTAGCCAGGCTCAGCTGTTAGTCACCAGCAGTCAGTTCTATCCGATGTACCAACAAATTCAGCAGGATGACGACAATCCGCTTACGCACATTTGTCTCATCGGGCAGGACATTCCAAAGGTCGATGGCGTTATCAACTTTACGCAGTTGAGAGAGCAGCAATCCACCACGCTTCGTTATGCCCCGCCGCTCAGTACAGACGATACCGCCGAAATCCTGTTCACCTCTGGCACCACATCACGCCCGAAAGGGGTGGTCATCACCCACTATAATTTACGTTTCGCAGGCTACTACTCCTCCTGGCAGTGCGCCTTGCGCGAGGATGATATTTACCTGACGGTGATGCCTGCTTTTCATATCGACTGTCAGTGTACGGCGGCAATGGCCGCGTTCTCGGTAGGCAGTACCTTTGTATTGCTCGAGAAATACAGCGCCCGCGCGTTTTGGGAACAGGTACGAAAATACCGCGCCACCGTCACCGAATGCATCCCAATGATGATCCGAACGCTGATGGTGCAACCCGAATCGCCGCAAGACCGGCAGCATCACCTGCGCGAAGTGATGTTCTACCTCAACCTGTCGGTACAGGAAAAAGATGACTTTATTACGCGCTTCGGCGTCAGATTACTGACCTCCTACGGAATGACGGAGACCATTGTCGGGATCATTGGCGACAGACCGGGAGACAAGCGACGCTGGCCCTCTATCGGGCGCGTCGGTTTTTGCTATGAAGCCGAAATTCGTGATGAGAACAACCGCCCTCTTCCCCCGGGTGAGACAGGTGAAATCTGTATCAAAGGCATCCCAGGGAAAACCATTTTCAAAGAATATTACGACCGCCCGGATGCGACCGCAAAAGCGCTGGAGCCAGAGGGCTGGTTGCATACCGGTGACTCCGGCTACCGGGACGAAGAGGGCTTTTTCTATTTTGTCGACCGGCGCTGCAACATGATCAAGCGTGGAGGGGAAAACGTCTCCTGCGTTGAACTGGAAAATATTATTTCCGCACACCCGAAGATTCAGGACATCGTTGTCGTCGGGATTAAAGATTCTATTCGCGATGAAGCGATTAAAGCCTTTGTGGTCCTTAATGAAGGGGAAACGTTAAGCGAAGATGAATTTTTCGGTTTTTGTGAAATGAATATGGCGAAATTTAAAGTTCCCTCTTTTATGGAGATACGAACCGATTTGCCACGCAATTGTTCAGGAAAAATAATCAAAAAAAATCTGAAATAACGCACACGGTGGGGAAATAGCCCACGCAGAAAAATATCACGACGAAATGGATGCAGCGCTTTGCAGGATCCGTGCTGCCTCTGTAACGGAATAAAAATAATTAAGGAGTGAAAAAAATGAGTGAATCATTACATCTGACCCGCAACGGCCACATTCTGGAAATTACCCTGGACAGGCCAAAAGCGAATGCCATCGACGCCAAAACCAGTTTCGAAATGGGCGAGGTTTTTCTCCAGTTCCGTGACGATCCAGAGCTGCGCGTGGCCATTATTACTGGCGGCGGAGAAAAATTCTTTTCTGCCGGCTGGGACCTGAAAGCCGCCGCTGAAGGTGAAGCGCCAGATGCCGATTTTGGTCCTGGCGGATTCGCCGGTTTAACCGAAATCTTTGACCTCGACAAACCGGTCATTGCCGCCGTTAACGGCTATGCGTTTGGCGGCGGTTTTGAGCTGGCACTGGCGGCTGACTTTATTGTCTGCGCAGAAAACGCCAGCTTCGCGTTGCCGGAAGCCAAACTGGGGATCGTGCCAGACAGCGGCGGCGTACTGCGTCTGCCTAAACTGCTGCCTCCTGCCATCGTCAATGAAATGGTGATGACCGGCAGACGCATGGATGCTGAAGAAGCACTGCGCTGGGGGATCGTGAACCGCGTCGTGAGCCAGTCTGAACTCATGGATAGCGCCCGCGAACTGGCGCAACAACTGGTAGACAGCGCACCGCTGGCCATCGCCGCGCTCAAAGAGATTTACCGCGCAACCAGCGAAATGCCGGTTGAAGAAGGCTATCGCCACATCCGCAGCGGCGCGCTAAAACATTATCCTGCAGTACTGCATTCCGAAGATGCCGTCGAAGGGCCACTGGCGTTTGCAGAAAAACGCGACCCGGTCTGGAAAGGACGTTAATACCTGATTCAGGCCTACAAAGAGTAACTGTTTCGTAGGCCTGATAAGGCATTAATGCCGCCATCCGGCAAAAAAATAAAGGAAAATTTATGAGCTATTACGCCTTTGAAGGCCTGATTCCGGTGGTACACCCAGAGGCGTATGTCCATCCCAGCGCCGTGCTTATTGGAGATGTGATTGTTGGGGCCGGGGTGTATATCGGCCCACACGCTTCGCTGCGCGGCGACTATGGCCGCCTGATCCTTGAAGCGGGCGCCAATCTCCAGGATGGCTGCATTATGCATGGCTATTGCGACACCGACACCATAGTGCATGAGAATGGGCACATTGGACACGGCGCGATTCTGCACGGTTGCATTGTAGGGCGGGACGCGCTGGTCGGCATGAACAGCGTCATCATGGACGGCGCAGTGATTGGCGAAGAGAGCATCGTCGCTGCAATGAGTTTTGTGAAAGCAGGATTTGCCGGTGCTCCCCGCCAGCTACTGGTGGGCACACCCGCACGTTTTCTGCGCCCGGTGACGGACGACGAGTTACGCTGGAAGCGGCTCAATACGAAGGAATATCAGGATCTTGCTGTCCGCTGTCGGACCGCGCTACATGAAACACAACCGTTAACACAGGTAGAAGAAAACCGGCCGCGGCTAAAAGGCACCACGGAAGTAAAACCAAAATCGGAAATGTAAACCATGCCGGATGGCGCCAGCGCCTGTCTGGCCGTTCAGAAAGGTGAAAGTGTTTGCCGGATAAGGCGTTTCACGACGCCCTCCGACAAACAGGCCATTACGATTAACGACGCATGCTTTTAGAGAGCATCATCTGCCATTTTTGTTCGCGATTGAGCTCCCTCGGCGGTACAGACATACAGGTTCGGCTCACCGGGCTGACCACTTTTGTCTGCGCACTGATACCCAGGCGGGTATACAGTGAAGCATCAATATTATTGATACGCACCAGTCGCTGACATTGACATCCCCGCCCCTCAAGTTGGTTTGGAATTGTCTTGGTTTCGCAGGCTATTTCCCCAACCTCAGAGAGAATATAAGAAACCGTATTAATCGCTTTGCAATGGTCCATATCAAAATGCTTTGCTATCTCTTTGGCGCTAACCCAACGATTTTGCGCCATCACCCAATCAGCAATTAACAAATAAAGTGGTTTTTCAACATATTCTTCACACATAGGCACACCATTTTCACTAATTAAAATTCTTGCTCAGGCTCTGTCGGCGCAAATTAACGCAATGCCATTAGCCATATTAAAGTCGTGGATATCAGCGATAATATGCAAGTTAAAGATTAATTAGTGTGAGCTAAATCTTGCTTGTCACATTGTAAATATGATTAAAGAAATATAAACGCCCTGGAATTAACTTACCGACCAAAAAAAACGGCTCCTTTTCAGGAACCGTTAAGATTAATGGCAAATATTCCGTTTTGCCGGAAGGCGGGTAAGTCCCCGCCAGCCGAGATTATTTTTTAATCTGCGCGTGCATTTCCTGCACTGATGTCACCTTCTCGGTAGCATCCGCATTTAACGCCATCGCCGTGGCGAAACCGCCGTTCAGCGTGGTGTCATAATGCACTTTATACTGCAGCGCGCTGCGGCGAATCAGTTTGGAGTCTTCAATCGCCTGGCGACCTGCGGTGGTGTTGATGATGTAGGTGTATTCGCCATTCTTGATACGGTCCTGAATGTGCGGACGACCTTCATGCACCTTGTTCACCAGACGCGGGTTAATACCGGCTTCTCCCAGCACAATCGCCGTGCCGTGGGTGGCATCCAGTTCAAAGCCCTGTTTCAGCAGTTTTGCGGCAAGGTCAACCACGCGCTCTTTGTCGCCTTCGCGAACAGAGAGCAATGCACGACCGGATTTCTTCATAGTAGAGCTACTGCCCAACTGTGCTTTCGCGAACGCTTCTGCGAAGGTGCGACCGACGCCCATCACTTCCCCGGTAGAGCGCATTTCTGGCCCTAACAGCGGGTCAACGCCCGGGAATTTATTGAACGGCAGCACCACTTCTTTCACCGAGTAGTACGGTGGGATGATTTCTTTGGTGACGCCCTGCTGTGCCAGAGTCTGGCCTGCCATCACGCGCGCCGCCACCTTCGCCAGCGGTACACCGGTCGCTTTAGAGACGAACGGTACGGTACGTGCCGCACGTGGGTTGACTTCAATCAGGTAGACTTCGTTGTCTTTCACCGCAAACTGCACGTTCATCAGACCACGTACCTGCAGTTCGAAGGCCAGTTTCTGCACCTGCTGGCGCATCACATCCTGGATTTCCTGGCTCAGCGTGTAGGCTGGCAGAGAACACGCGGAGTCACCGGAGTGAACGCCTGCCTGCTCAATGTGCTCCATGATGCCGCCAATCAGCACCATTTCGCCGTCGCAGATAGCGTCGACATCGACTTCAATGGCGTCGTCAAGGAAGCGGTCCAGCAGTACCGGTGCATCGTTGGAGACGCTGACGGCGGTCTGGAAGTAGCGACGCAGGTCGATTTCGTCGTAGACGATTTCCATCGCGCGGCCGCCGAGTACGTAGGACGGGCGAACAACCAGCGGGTAGCCAATCTCTTTCGCCTTCTCAACCGCCATCTCAATCGCGGTGACGGTGGCGTTGGCCGGCTGTTTCAGCTTCAGACGGTCAACCGCATGCTGGAAGCGCTCGCGGTCTTCTGCACGGTCGATAGCATCCGGGCTGGTACCGATAACCGGTACACCAGCGGCTTCCAGCGCACGCGCCAGCTTCAGCGGGGTCTGGCCGCCGTACTGCACGATAACGCCCTTCGGCTTCTCGATGCGCACGATTTCCAGCACGTCTTCCAGCGTCACCGGCTCAAAGTACAGACGGTCAGAAGTGTCGTAGTCGGTAGAAACTGTTTCTGGGTTACAGTTGACCATGATGGTCTCGTAACCGTCTTCGCGCAGCGCCAGTGAGGCGTGTACGCAGCAGTAGTCGAACTCGATGCCCTGACCGATACGGTTCGGGCCGCCGCCGAGGACCATGATTTTATCGCGGTCGGTGGACGGGTTGGCTTCGCACTCGTCTTCGTACGTGGAGTACATGTAGGCGGTGTCGGTGGCGAACTCTGCGGCGCAGGTGTCCACACGTTTGTAGACCGGGTGCAGGTTGTACTGGTCACGCAGTTTGCGAACTTCCGCTTCGCGTACGCCGGCCAGTTTAGCCAGACGCGCATCGGCAAAGCCTTTGCGCTTCAACTGGCGCAGGAAGTCAGCGTTGAGGCCGGTGATACCGACTTCAGCCACTTTCTCTTCCAGACGTACCAGCTCTTCAATCTGCACCAGGAACCAGCGGTCGATGTTGGTCAGGTTAAACACGCCGTCGACAGACAGGCCGGCACGGAAGGCATCGGCGATGTACCAGATACGCTCGGCACCCGCGTCTTTCAGTTCGCGGCGAATTTTGGTCAGGGCTTCCGGGTCGTCGAGGCTGACTTTCGGGTCAAAGCCGGTTGCACCGACTTCCAGACCGCGCAGCGCTTTCTGCAGGGATTCCTGCTGAGTGCGGCCAATCGCCATCACTTCACCGACAGATTTCATCTGGGTGGTCAGACGGTCGTTCGCACCGGCGAATTTTTCGAAGTTAAAGCGTGGAATCTTGGTAACGACGTAGTCGATGGACGGTTCGAAGGAAGCCGGAGTACGGCCGCCGGTGATGTCGTTCATCAGCTCATCGAGGGTGTAGCCCACCGCCAGTTTCGCTGCCACTTTGGCAATTGGGAAGCCGGTTGCTTTAGATGCCAGCGCCGAGGAGCGGGAGACACGTGGGTTCATTTCGATAACGATCAGACGACCGTCTTTCGGGTTCACCGAGAACTGGACGTTAGAACCGCCGGTCTCAACACCGATTTCACGCAGTACCGCCATCGAGGCGTTACGCATGATTTGGTATTCTTTGTCGGTCAGCGTCTGGGCAGGCGCTACAGTGATGGAGTCACCGGTATGGATACCCATGGCATCGAAGTTTTCGATAGAGCAGACGATGATGCAGTTGTCGTTTTTATCACGCACCACTTCCATCTCGTACTCTTTCCAGCCAATCAGCGACTCGTCAATCAGCAGCTCTTTGGTTGGGGAAAGATCCAGGCCGCGCTCGCAAATCTCTTCGAACTCTTCGCGGTTGTAAGCGATACCGCCGCCGGTGCCGCCCATGGTGAAGCTTGGACGGATGATGCACGGATAGCCAACGTCAGCGGCAACCGCCAGCGCTTCTTCCATGGTGTGTGCAATACCGGAACGTGCGGTGTCGAGGCCGATTTTCTTCATCGCCACGTCGAAACGGCGGCGGTCTTCGGCTTTATCAATTGCATCAGCGGTAGCACCAATCATGGTGACGCCGAACTCTTCCAGCACGCCCTGACGTTCCAGCTCCAACGCGCAGTTCAGCGCCGTCTGACCGCCCATGGTTGGCAGTACGGCGTCCGGACGCTCTTTTTCAATGATTTTGCGCACTACTTCCCAGTGAATCGGCTCGATGTAGGTGGCATCGGCCATTTCCGGGTCGGTCATGATGGTCGCCGGGTTAGAGTTCACCAGAATAACGCGGTAACCCTCTTCACGCAGGGCTTTACAGGCCTGTGCGCCGGAGTAGTCAAATTCGCAGGCCTGGCCGATTACAATCGGACCAGCGCCAAGGATCAGGATGCTTTTTATATCTGTACGTTTTGGCATTGTCTTCTCGGCTCCTGATTATTTAGCGGTCTTACGGTATTGCTCGATAAGTTCGATAAAGTGATCGAACAGTGGCGCGGCATCGTGCGGGCCTGGGCTGGCTTCCGGGTGTCCCTGGAAGCTAAACGCCGGTTTATCGGTGCGGTGAATTCCCTGCAGAGTGCCATCGAACAGCGATTTGTGGGTCACACGCAGGTTAGCAGGCAGCGTCGCTTCATCTACCGCAAAACCGTGGTTCTGCGCGGTAATCATCACCACGTTGTTATCAATATCTTTCACCGGGTGGTTACCACCGTGGTGACCGAATTTCATCTTGATGGTTTTCGCACCGCTGGCCAGCGCTAACAGCTGATGGCCCAGGCAGATACCGAATACCGGAATCTCGGTCTGGAGGAATTTTTCAATCGCGTCGATAGCGTAATCACACGGAGCCGGGTCGCCAGGGCCGTTTGAGAGGAAAATGCCGTCCGGATTCATCTTCAGGACGTCTTCGGCAGAGGTTTTCGCCGGGACAACCGTCAGGCGGCAGCCGCGGTCTACCAGCATGCGCAGAATATTGCGTTTGGCGCCAAAATCGTAGGCAACGACGTGGAACGGCAGCTCATCTTCTTTTTTGGCTTCTGGCAGTTCGCCTGCCAGCGTCCAGCTACCCTGAGTCCAGCCGTAGGTTTCAGCCGTGGTCACTTCTTTCGCCAGGTCCATACCATTCAGCCCCGGGAACGCTTTGGCCTTTTCCAGCGCCAGCTGCGCATCCAGATTATCACCGGCGATGATGCAGCCGTTCTGAGCGCCTTTCTCACGCAGCAGGCGCGTCAGCTTACGGGTATCGATATCGGCAATCGCCACGATGTTATGGCGTTTCAGGTAAGAAGAGAGGTCTTCAGTATTGCGGTAGTTGCTGGCAATCAGCGGCAGGTCGCGAATGACCAGGCCTTGCGCATGTACCTGAGAGGATTCTGCATCGGCTTCATTGGTGCCGACATTACCGATATGAGGATAAGTAAGAGTGACGATTTGGCGGGAATAGGAAGGATCAGTGAGGATTTCTTGATAACCGGTCATTGAAGTATTGAAAACGACTTCCCCAACCGCCGAACCCGTTGCCCCTATGGCCCGACCGTGAAACTGGGTTCCGTCTTCCAGAACCAATAGCGCTGACTTAATCAAAACACCCTCCAGAGAATATTCACTCACTTTATTTGCATATTAATTCATTTTGATTGCATGAATCAATGCAAATTTGCTTACCCATGTATTTCTGGCAAACGGCGGCATTCTAGAGACAGACCAGACAAAAGTCTACCTGAAAGGGGAATTTTTATTATTATTTTACGTCACTGAGATAAATCACGCGATTTAACAGGCAAAAAGATCAGCTAAGTCGTATCGGAAAACGCTTGCGCGATGAAAAGAGTATGGAAATACGCGTTCAAGATGAAAAAAGTAGACCATTTGGTCAAAATTTACATAAAACCAACATAAACAAAGACAAAAACACGAAATTTATAGCCACTCATGAAAAACAGATAACCAAACCAATAAAATAAAAGGGCAATAAAATATTGCCCTATGTAATCAATAAATTATGACTACAATGACCACATCACTAAGGGTAACTCATGCTTATAAATCATTTAAATTAAGCACATCTCGCATATCAAAAAGGCCATTTGATTTGCATTTTAACCAAATTGCCGATTTTACGGCTCCGTTAGCAAATGTCATGCGGCTGGATGCCTTATGCGTAATCTCAACGCGCTCGCCAATATCGGCAAACATCGCAGTATGTTCACCCACAATGTCACCCGCACGTACGGTAGCAAAACCAATCGTGCCGGGTACTCGCTCACCGGTATAGCCTTCCCGGCTGTAGACGGCGCAGTCTTTAAGATCTTTGTCCAGCGCATGGGCAATCGCTTCCCCCATCGCCAGTGCCGTACCTGACGGCGCATCCACTTTATGACGATGGTGCGCTTCAATAATTTCAATGTCGGCGTAGTCGCCCATTACTTTTGCCGCTTTTTCGAGAAGCTTCAGCATGACGTTGACGCCCACGCTAAAGTTCGCCGCAAACACAATTCCTATCTCCTGAGCGGCGTCGCGAATGGCCTGCTTACCGGCCTCGTCGAACCCGGTCGTACCTATCACCATGCTTTTGCCGTGCTGGCGGCAAAAGGCCAGATGCGTCAGCGTCCCTTCCGGGCGGGTAAAATCAATGAACACATCAAAATCGTCTTTGATGGCATCAAGGCTGCTTTGTATGGTAACACCGCACTTTCCGGCACCCGCCAGTTCACCCGCATCGCTGCCCAGCAATGAGGAACCTTCCCGCTCCAACGCCGCGCCCAGTTGGACGCCTTCCATGCTCAGTGTCGCCTGAATCAACTGACGTCCCATGCGTCCACCGGCTCCCGCGATGGCAACGCGGATATGTGCATCATGCATAGCTATTCTCTTTTGTTAATTTTACGTAAATCGTTTTCAGATTAACCAGCGCGCTGCCGCACCGCTAGCCAAAAACGTCGATAATTAGAATTTAATGATAAACAGGGTGAGATATCAGTAAAAGGCATGATGCATCGGAATAAGTCGCACCAAACCGTTTTATACATCTGGATTTACGGAGCCAATGCCAGCACCTCTGCCACCCATTGCTGAAAACCAGCGACATCGATATCGAGGGCGACCTGTGCGTTTGCCGGTCTGTTCATTCGTCCCTCAATATCCACAACGGTTGTTCCGGCGGTATATTCCCCCTGCGTTTCTACCGCGACGAAGCACGGCTTGACGGTAAACAGATCCGGGCGAACCAGCCAGGCGATAGCGCAGAGGTCGTGCATCCGCACGCCAGTGCTCATTGTTCCGCTGCGATAGTGACTGAACAGGGCATGCAGCATCTTTCCGGTACGATTCAGGGTGGGTAACGCGGCCAGATACTCCGGCGTCAGCATGGCCTTATTCGTGACATCCAGCCCGCACATCACAATTTCAATTCCACTCTGGAATACACAGGCGGCAGCTTCCGGATCGACAGCAATATTAAATTCGGCATTAGGGGTGAAGTTCCCTCGCCCGGCAGAACCGCCCATGATCACCAGACGGCGGATATTGAACGTACATTCCGGAGAGTGCATCAGCAGCAGTGCAATGTTGGTTAACG
Source organism: Citrobacter sp. GW821-FHT02E08 (assembly GCF_059421685.1). Lineage (NCBI taxonomy): Bacteria > Pseudomonadati > Pseudomonadota > Gammaproteobacteria > Enterobacterales > Enterobacteriaceae > Citrobacter > Citrobacter sp. GW821-FHT02E08. Next base: position 193,357 of record NZ_JBWKVL010000005.1, read on the forward strand.
GGCCAATTGCCACCAATGTTACCGGTTCCGGGGCGCTCATCAGCGCGTCACGGATGGCGATAAACGCCGGTTTAGCCAGCGGCTGTCGGTCATGGCCAACAAAATCATAGCCTTCCATACCGGATTCGCCATGAACATCAGCGGCGTCGCGTAACGAACGCAGCAGCGGCTTGGCGGCCCCCTGCGCCAGAGGAACATCGGTATTCCAGAAATGCAGCAGTTGCAGGGCGTTACGGGTGGTTTTCTCCACCGAGACGTTACCGGCGACCGTGGTCATCAGCCGCAGATCAAGCTGAGGGGCAAACAGCGCAGCGGCAATCGCCGCGGCATCATCAATGCCGGGATCGGTGTCGAGAATAATGGGTAGGCGCATATTTTCTCCATAAAAAAATGCCAGACATCAAGTCTGGCATCTTCTCATAATCATCACGTGCAAGATTTACTCTACTTCACGAACATCCACTCGTAACTCTTTCGGCACTTCAAAAACGATGTTCTCTTCACGGCCTTCCAGCGGAATCGCTTCGCCGCCACCAAGCTCCTGCAGACGCGAAATGACATTCTGTACCAGAATATCCGGTGCGGATGCCCCGGCAGTGACGCCAACGCAGGCCGCATTCTTGACCCACGTTTCCTGAATATCGGTCGCATCGTCGATAAGAAATGCCGTTTTCCCCATTCGCTGCGCCAGTTCAGCCAGACGGTTGGAGTTTGAGGAATTCTTTGAGCCGACCACTAACACCACATCGGCCTGTTCAGCCAGCGCCCGCACCGCTTCCTGACGGTTGGTCGTCGCATAACAGATATCGTCTTTACGCGGCCCGACGATTTTCGGGAATCGCTTACGCAGCGCATCAATAACGTCTGAGGTGTCATCCACGGAAAGCGTGGTTTGCGTCATAAAGGAGAGTTTGCCCTCATTTTTGACATTCAGCTTCCAGACATCCTCTGGGGACTCGACCAGGTACATCCCCCCTTCCGGGTTGCTGTACTGACCCATTGTACCTTCGACTTCCGGGTGCCCCGCATGACCAATCAGGATCGACTCTTCGCCGCGACGGCTGGCGCGCGCCACTTCCATATGCACTTTCGTTACCAGCGGACAGGTCGCGTCAAAAACCGTGAGATCGCGGCTTTTCGCTTCGTTGCGTACCGCCTGAGACACGCCATGGGCAGAGAAAATCAGGATCGCGCCGTCCGGTACTTCACTGATTTGCTCAATAAAAATCGCCCCACGCTCGCGCAGGGTGTCCACCACATAACGGTTATGTACCACTTCGTGACGAACATAAATTGGTGCGCCATAAATCGCCAGCGCGTTTTCCACAATGCTGATAGCGCGGTCTACACCTGCGCAAAATCCGCGCGGGTTGGCCAACAGGATCTGCATTTTACGCCTCCAGTGCCGGATCGACTTCCAGCACTTCAATATCAAAATGAACGATACGCCCTGCCAGCGGATGGTTGAAATCAACGGTGATGGAGTCGCCATTAATTTCGCGGATCACGCCAGGCATTTCACTGCCGTCCATTGCGGTAAAGAGCATAATTGCCCCGATTTCGGGTTCGCCTGCGTCCATAAATTCCCGGCGCGAGAAATACTGAATCAAATCCGGGCTCGGTACGCCAAAGGCGGCATCCGGCTCCAGAGAAAACGTGGTCTTTTCGCCATTTTTCAGGCCAAGAAGATGCTGCTCCAGTCCTTCAGACAGAGAACCATCACCCAGGCGGAATAGCGCAGGTTTACCATTATTGCGGGTCGACTCTGCGGTGGAGCCATCGTCTAGCTTTAAGGTGAAGTGCACCAGCACCGCACTGTTACTCTGTACTGATTTAGACATGCAGGTTGCTCTTTAAAATTGCTGCCGCCTGTTTGCCCGGTGGCGCTACGCTTACCGGGCCTACAAGGATTGCGATTATTGTAGGCCGGATAAGGCGTTTACGCCGCCATCCGGCACAGGTTTGCCTGATGGCGCTACGCTTATCAGGCCTACAGCACCTGATAAGCGCCATCCGGCCATTTTTTATGCGGCTTTTTTCTCTTTCGAAGGCAAAAAGCCTTCCAGCACAATCATTGCCGCGCCGACACAAATTGCCGTATCCGCGAGGTTAAACGTAGCGAAGTGCCAGTTGCCGACGTAGAAGTCGATCATATCGACCACGAAGCCATGCCACAAACGATCGAATAAATTGCCCAGCGCGCCACCGATAATCAACGCATAAGCAATGTTATTCAGCTTTTGCGAAGCTTTTCCACGATACATCATCACCATCAGGATCACGCAGATACCAATGGCAATACCGGCGAAGAACCAACGCTGCCAGCCACCACTATCGGCAAGGAAACTGAACGCCGCGCCGTAGTTACGCGCATAATGCAGATTAAGCGATGGGAACAGCGACACCGTATCCCCCAGAGCAAAATTCTGGAGGATCAGGTACTTGCTGCCCAAATCGATAATCAGCACGACTACCACCAGCCACAGCCAGCGCAGTCCTGTTGAACAGATAGGCTTACTCATCAGGCAAACTTACGTTGTTCGCCATCACCGGCGATATTGCTGACACAGCGTCCGCAGATGTCTGCGTGTTCCGCCACCTGGCCGACATCCGTCGTGTAATGCCAGCAACGCGGGCACTTATCACCCTCAGCTTTGCTCAGGGCAACTTTCAGCCCTTTCAGCAGTTCGCTCTGCTGTGCATCAGCAGGCGCACTTGCATACTCGGCAACAACAGCACCGGAGGTCAACAGGACGAATCGTAATTCGTTGCCCAGTGCGGTCAGTTTGGCAGCCAGTTCAGGTTCCGCATACAGCGTCACCGCCGCTTCCAGAGAACCACCCACTTTCTTGTCCGCACGTGCCTGTTCGATGACTTTGTTCACTTCGCCACGGACTTTCAGCAGCTCGTCCCAGAAGGCGTCGTTCATGGCTTCGGCATCGGCCAGGCCAAACAGGCCGGTGTACCACTCGCCGGTGAAAACGTATTTCTCGCGGGAGCCCGGCAGGTAGCCCCAGATTTCGTCCGCCGTGAAGGACATGATCGGCGCCATCCAGCGTACCAGCGCTTCTGCAATGTGATACAGGGCAGTCTGGCAGCTACGACGCGCCACGCTGTCTGATTTCGCGGTGTACTGACGATCTTTGATGATGTCGAGGTAGAACGAGCCCATTTCAACGGAGCAGAAACGCATCAGGCGTTGTACCACTTCGTGGAAGTCGTAGGCTTCATACGCTTTCAGGATGTCTTCCTGTGCGGCTTGCGCACAGCCAACCGCCCACCGGTCCAACACGACCATCTCTTCCGGTTTCACCATGTCTTTCACCGGATCGAACCCGTTCAGGTTCGCCAGCAGGAAGCGCGCGGTGTTACGGATACGACGATAGCTGTCGGCAGCACGCTTCAGGATTTCGTCAGAAACGGCCATCTCACCGGTATAATCGGTAGATGCCACCCACAAACGCAGGATATCCGCGCCCAGTTTGTTCATCACATCCTGAGGAGAAACGGTATTACCGATAGATTTAGACATCTTGCGACCCTGACCATCCACGGTAAATCCGTGGGTCAGTACCTGGCGGTATGGCGCTTTGCCTTTCATCGCGGTGGAGATCATCAGAGAAGACATGAACCAGCCGCGATGCTGGTCAGAACCTTCCAGATACATATCCGCAGCATGGCCGGAGAATTCAGGGCGCACATCTACCACGGAAGAGTGGGTGGAGCCAGAGTCAAACCAGACGTCCAGCGTATCCGGCACTTTCACATACTGGTCAGCGTCATCGCCCAGAATCTCTTTCGGGTCGAGATCCCACCATGCCTGAATGCCGTCAACTTCAACGCGCTTCGCCACTTCTTCCATCAGTTCAATGGCGCGAGGATGCAGCTCTTCGGTGTCTTTGTGAACAAACAGAGACATCGGCACACCCCAGGTACGCTGACGGGAGATACACCAGTCAGGACGGTTCGCGACCATAGATTCGATACGTGCCTGACCCCAGTCCGGGATCCACTGTACGCCTTTAATCTCTTTCAGCGACTGCGCGCGCAGGCCTTGCTGATCCATGCTGACAAACCACTGCGGCGTCGCGCGGAAGATGATCGGCGACTTGTGACGCCAGCAGCACGGATAGCTGTGCTGCATTTTTTCTACGTGCAGCAGTGCGCCTTTCTCACGCAGCATCTCAACGATTTTGTCGTTGGCTTTGAATACGTTAACGCCATCCAGACCGGGGTAAGTTCCGGCCAGGTAAGCGCCGTCCGGCCCTACCGGGTTGGCGATTTCCAGACCGTATTTCTGGCTGATGGTGTAGTCGTCAGGACCGTGGCCACCGGCGGTATGAACAGCCCCGGTACCGGCATCCAGCGTCACGTGATCGCCAAGGATAGCCGGGACGTCGAAGCCCATAAACGGATGGGTAAAGCGCAACAGTTCCAGTTCCGCACCTTTTACCGTGCCAAGGATGCTGTAGTTTGCAGCGCCAATACGCTGCATCACGCCTTCAACCAGATCTTTCGCCAGAATCAGCGCCTGATCGTCAATCTGTACCAGCGCATAGTCAAAATCCGCCGCCAGAGAAATCGCACGGTTAGCTGGCAGCGTCCACGGCGTGGTGGTCCAGATAACCAGTGAAATCGGACCGTTCACGGAAGTGACGCCGAATTTAGCTTTCACGGCATCCTGAGAGGCGGCGTGGAAAGCCACATCGATAGACGGAGAGGTTTTGTCGTAGTATTCAACTTCCGCTTCCGCCAGTGCGGAACGGCAGTCTACGCACCAGTGCACCGGCTTCGCGCCTTTGTGCAGGTGGCCGTTGCCGATGATTTTACCCAGCGCACGAATGATGTTGGCTTCGGTTTTGAAGTCCATGGTCAGATACGGATGCGACCAGTCACCCAGCACGCCCAGGCGGATAAAGTCATTACGCTGACCGTCGACCTGCGTCGCCGCATATTCACGGCACTTCGCGCGGAACTCCGCCGCGGTGAATTTCTCGCCCGGTTTACCGTATTCCTGCTCAACTTTCAGTTCGATGGGCAGACCATGACAGTCCCAGCCCGGAACATAAGGTGAGTCAAATCCCGTAAGTCCTTTGGACTTCACGATAATGTCTTTCAGAATCTTGTTAACTGAGTGACCAATATGAATACTGCCATTCGCATAAGGAGGGCCATCATGCAGAATGAAGGTTTTTTTGCCTTTTTTGGCCGCACGAATGATGCCGTACAGGTCATCATCAGTCCAACGCGCCAGCATTCCCGGTTCGCGTTTGGCGAGATCGCCACGCATCGGGAACCCTGTTTCCGGCAAATTCAGGGTTGATTTATAGTCACTCATCAGATTCTCGTTTCCGTATTTTTCACGTAGGCTTACGCCGGGTTTGATAGCCCAAAAAATTCGCGGGCCGTTAACTCATCACGCGCGATCTGCGCTTTCAACTCATCAAGAGAAGCGAACCGCTGCTCATTGCGTATCTTTTTACGCAGTATTACATCTATATGGAGACCGTAGAGGTCCATTGCAACGTCCAGCAGATGCACTTCCAACTGTTGACGCACGCCCGCCACCGTTGGGCGAGTGCCAATGTTAGCGACGCCGGGTAACGGCGTGTCGCCAAGGCCCATCACTTCAACCGCATAGACCCCTTTAACCGGGGAAACCTGACGACGTAGCGGTAAATTCGCCGTAGGAAAACCGATGGTGCGCCCTAACTCATCGCCGTGGACAACACGCCCGGAGATGGTAAAGGGGCGTCCCAGTAAACTTTCAGCGAGCGACAGGTTGTCTTCTGCCAACGCCTGGCGCACCGCTGTACTGCTGATTCGCACACCACCTTCACAGAACGTCTGGGTGCTGGTGATGTCAAAACCATACTCAGCGCCCGCTTTCTGTAATAACAAGAAATCGCCTTCGCGACCAGCGCCAAAGCGGAAATCGTCGCCAATGGCAAGAAATTGGACGCCGAGACGCTTTACCAGCAGGTCACTGATAAACATTTGTGCCGTGAGCGCGGCAAACCGTCGGTCGAAACGCACACACAACACGTAGTCAACGCCACACTCTGCCAGGTAGCGTAGTTTTTCCCGTAGGCGGGTCAGACGCGCAGGCGCCTTTTCAGTCGCAAACAGCTCCAGCGGCTGCGGCTCGAAAATCATGACCATTACCGGTAACCCACGCCTGCGCCCTTCTTCCTGCAAGCCCTGCAGCAATGCACGATGGCCACGGTGCACACCGTCGAAATTACCAATGGTCAGCACACACCCATGTGGGGCCTGACTGAGATTATGTATGCCGCGTATCAGCTTCATGTCTGGCTCAAAACAGTGAAAATCGCCAAAGTATACCTTGTACAGCGGTCAAGGTTAACCGGCGATTGATGCAGCGAAACATAAAGAGGTTTGTTTTCATTGTTATGGCCAAATCAATACAAAAAACTGGCCGCCCTGTTCAATTTTTATCGCGGAAAAGCTGTATTCACAGTCCGCAAGCTGGTAGAATCCTGCGCCATCACTACGCAACGAGTGCTGCAATATTAACGGCGCTTATTTGCACAAATCCATTGACAAAAGAAGGCTAAGAGGGCATATTCCTCGGCCTTTGAATTGTCCATATAGAACACATTTGGGAGTTGGACCTTGGCTAATATCAAATCAGCTAAGAAGCGCGCCGTTCAGTCTGAAAAGGCTCGTAAGCACAACGCAAGCCGTCGCTCTATGATGCGTACTTTCATCAAGAAAGTATACGCAGCTATCGAAGCTGGCGACAAAGCTACTGCACTGAAAGCATTTAACGAAATGCAACCAATCGTGGACCGTCAGGCTGCTAAAGGTCTGATCCACAAAAACAAAGCTGCACGTCATAAAGCTAACCTGACTGCACAAATCAACAAACTGGCTTAATCGCCTGAGTGTTGAAGCTTTGTAAAAAAACCCGCGCAAGCGGGTTTTTTTATGTCTGTCTGGCAAACAAGCCTTATTTGCTCGCAGGAGCAAAAAGCGTGCTGTAGTCCGCATGACAAATTCGTTGTACCGCAGGATGTTGAATCATCCTCTCCGCAAAAATGGCATGGTACTCTTCCATGACATTCTCTACGCGCCCGATTTCAACAATCGAATCGTCTGCATAAAAATCATTCGCATAGAGCGTTGGAGCCACAAAGATCGCATTGTGAGTCGCGCCAAATGCCTTCATCAACGCGGCATCGTCAAACTCCCCGAGGATCTCAACATTCAGCCCCTGCGAGTTGATCCAGTTCAGCAGCTTACGCCCGAGCATTGAGCGACGCCCTGGTATCAGCAGGCGACGCTCCTCCAGACAGGTAGGAAACGGTTTTTCGGAGAGCGGATGGGTACACCAGAAGCTGACACTGCATTCGCCAATCTTCACGGAGAAGAGTCCTTCCTGCTGCGTGGAGTCTATCGGGCAGTCAGAGATGATCATATCCAGCTTATGCTGACTCAGTTGTTCAAGTAACATCTCATGCGTAGATTCAAAGCACCGCAGGTGGATCTGTTCTCCCTCAGCCACAGCGGCATCCAGCACGCTGCTGACCAGTTGTTTAGACAACGCATCCGCCACGCCCACATCGAACAGCAAGTTAGATTCTTTGCGGTAATTCACGATATCCAGCATCTCCTGGCTCAGCGTGAACATTTTATCCGCATAGCGAAAAACCAATTCCCCTAACTCGCTGGGCTCCAGACCACGCCCCTTCCGCTTGAACAATTTTCCCTGTAAACGCTCTTCAAGGGCTTTAATCTGGCCGGTAATAGTTTGTGGGGTCAGATACAGCGCCTCTGCTGCACCAACAACAGAACCTTCTTTATAGACATGCCAGAAGTAATAAAGATGGTTGTAATTAATATGGGGCATGCTCATTTCTCTCCCTGAACAATGTCGCAAAGGGAGCCACATTCGGCTCCCTTGTCATTCCACACCCGTTAAACAGGCGTATTTAAGCGGGCACGAAGCCAACTATAACCCACAATCGCCGACAACAACGATCCGATCAGAATTCCCAGTTTTGCCCAGTTAATCAGCTCAGGATCGACATTTCCAAATGCCAGACTGGCGATGAAAATCGACATGGTAAATCCGATACCGCACAAGATCCCGACGGCCATAATCTGCTGGAAGTTCGTCCCTTCCGGTAATTGCGTCAGTTTGAGACGCAGAGCCAGCCAGCAGAACAGGCTGATACCCAGCGGTTTACCGATTAACAGACCCGCAATAATCCCCAGAGGAAGCATGGAGGTCAGCCCGTCCATCGTCACCCCCTGCAGCGAGACCCCAGCATTGGCAAAAGCGAACAGTGGCAGAATCAGATACGCCACCCACGGATGCAAAACGTGCTCCAGACGTTTGGCCGGAGAGCGACCGTGCTTCTCTTTGAGCGGAATGAAGAAGCCGACAATCACGCCAGCAAGCGTTGCGTGCACTCCAGACTTCAGCACTGCTGTCCACAACACCATGCCCACCAGAATATAAATACCAGTACGCCTTACCCCGCACATATTCAGGACGGCCAGCACCAGAATCGCAAACGCGGCAACGCCTAACGACATTACGGAAAGGTCACTGGTATAGAACAGCGCGATAATCACAATAGCGCCCAGATCGTCGATAATCGCCAGCGCCATCAGGAAAATTTTCAGCGCCAGAGGTACACGGCTCCCCAACAGCGCCAGCACACCCAGAGCAAACGCGATATCGGTTGCGGCTGGAATGGCCCACCCTTCACGCGTTATGGGATCCGCATAGTTAAACGCCAGATAGAGCAAGGCCGGGACAATCATCCCGCCAATGGCGGCAATGATCGGGAAAGCCGCCTGACGCAAACTGGCCAGCGACCCCTGCATAAGTTCACGTTTGACCTCAAGCCCTACCAACAGGAAAAACACCGCCATCAGTGCATCGTTGATCCACAACAGCATGTTTTTATTGATTTCTAACGCGCCGACCCGCAGTTGTACCGGTGTTTCCAGAAATGCGTGATACCAGCCACTGGTCCACCCCAGGTTCGCCATCAACATAGCCAGCGCAGCGGCGATGATAAGAATGATGCCCCCAGAGGCATCGCTACTAAAGAAACGGTGCAGATGTTTCACTTTTTATTCTCTCAATCAGGTGAATACTTCGTAATTACTATATTAACCTGCATGATCGATCGTTAAAATTAGATTATTTATGATAAACAATTCGGTTTTTACGATGAAATGAAGTCTTACGCCTTGCCGAATTATATGAATACGCTTAATAAAAAAGGCCTGAGATTTCTCAACCTCAGGCCCTTGTCCGATCTCATGCAAGCAATTAGCGGGTCAAATCATCAAAGAATTTTTTCACGCCGTCGAAAAAGCTTTTTGAACGCGGGCTGTTTTTCTCGCCCGTTGGGCCACCAAAACTGTCCTGAAGATCTTTCAACAGTTGCTTCTGCTTGTCATTCAGGCCAACCGGCGTTTCGACGACAACACGGCAGAGTAAATCGCCCTGTGCGCCACCGCGTACGGACTTCACGCCTTTACCGCGCATGCGGAACAATTTGCCGGTCTGTGTTTCGCCAGGCACCTTCAGCTTCACGCGGCCATCCAGCGTTGGGACTTCAATCTCACCGCCAAGCGCCGCCATTGCGAAGTTGATTGGCACTTCACAGTACAGGTTGTTACCTTCGCGTTCGAAAATAGGGTGCTGTTTTACCTGTACCTGAACGTACAGATCGCCTGCTGGCGCGCCATGTTCACCGGCTTCACCTTCACCAGAAAGACGAATGCGATCGCCCGTATCCACGCCTGCCGGGATTTTAACGGACAGCGTTTTGCTTTTCTCAACGCGACCGTGACCGTGGCATTTGTTGCACGGATCTTTGATCAGCGTACCGCGGCCCTGACAATGCGGACAGGTCTGCTGTACAGCGAAAAAGCCCTGACGCATCTGTACCTGGCCTGAACCGTGACAGGTTGGACAGGTCTGCGGCTTGGTACCTGATTTCGCGCCGCTGCCGTGGCAAATATCACACTCTTCCAGCGTCGGGATGCGGATCTCTTTGGTGACGCCACGCACGGCTTCTTCCAGAGTGAGATCCATGTTGTAACGTAAATCAGCACCACGTGAAGCGCGCTGACGGCCACGACCGCCGCCAAAGATATCGCCAAACACGTCACCAAAGATATCGCTGAAGTCAGCCCCGCCGCCAAAACCGCCGCCGCCGCCCATACCGCCTTGCTCAAACGCAGCATGGCCGTACTGATCGTAAGCCGCACGTTTTTGTGCATCGGTCAGGATCTCGTAGGCTTCTTTGATCTCTTTGAATTTGGCTTCGGCCTCTTTATCACCCTGGTTACGGTCCGGGTGAAATTTCATGGCCAGGCGCTTGTAGGCCTTTTTGATTTCACGCTCTTCCGCTGTTTTGGAAACGCCTAAAATCTCGTAATAGTCTTGCTTAGCCATCTCTTTTTATCTGCCCTTAACATGCATAAACGGGCGGAGAGGAAAACCTCTTCGCCCGTGTCAGTAATTACCCAATCAAAGGGCGATTATTTTTTGTCTTTCACTTCTTCAAACTCAGCGTCGACAACATCGTCATCTTTCGCGTTGTTTGCAGAAGCATCAGCTGAACCAGCCTGCTGCTGTGCATGCTGCTGCTGGGCGATTTCCATCAGTTTCTGGGAAACCTGAGCCAGTGCCTGCATTTTCGCTTCGATGTCTGCTTTGTCTTCACCTTTCAAAGATGCTTCCAGCGCAGTCAGAGCAGACTCGATGGCAGTTTTGTCGTCAGCCGGCAGTTTATCGCCTGCTTCTTCAACCTGCTTACGGGTGCTGTGCAGCAGATGGTCACCCTGGTTGCGGGTCTGAACCAGCTCTTCAAACTTACGGTCAGATTCTGCGTTCGCTTCTGCTTCGCGAACCATTTTCTGAATTTCTTCTTCGTTCAGACCAGAAGAAGCCTTGATGGTGATCTTCTGCTCTTTACCGCTGTTTTTGTCTTTCGCGGAAACGTGCAGGATACCATCGGCATCAATATCGAAGGTCACTTCGATCTGCGGCATACCGCGCGGTGCTGGGCTGATGCCATCCAGGTTAAACTGACCCAGATCTTTGTTATCAGCGGCACGTTTACGTTCACCCTGCAGCACATGGATGGTTACCGCAGACTGGTTGTCTTCAGCGGTAGAGAACACCTGGCTGTGCTTGGTCGGGATGGTGGTGTTTTTGCTGATCAGCGCCGTCATCACGCCACCCATGGTTTCGATACCCAGAGACAGCGGGGTAACGTCCAGCAGCAGTACGTCTTTCACATCACCAGTCAGTACACCACCCTGAACAGCTGCACCGATTGCAACAGCTTCGTCCGGGTTAACATCTTTACGCGGTTCTTTACCGAAGAACTCAGCAACTTTCTTCTGCACCATCGGCATACGCGTCTGACCACCGACCAAGATAACATCCTGAACGTCAGAAACAGACAGACCAGCATCCTGCAGAGCAACTTTCAGCGGCTCGATGGAACGGTTCACCAGGTCTTCTACCAGGCTTTCCAGTTTCGCACGGGTCACTTTGATGTTCATGTGTTTCGGACCGGTCGCGTCTGCAGTGATGTACGGCAGGTTCACGTCGGTCTGCTGCGCAGAAGACAGTTCGATTTTCGCTTTTTCTGCGGCTTCTTTCAGGCGCTGCATTGCCAGCGGGTCATTACGCAGGTCAATGCCCTGATCTTTCTTAAATTCGTCAACCAGGTAGTTGATCATACGGCTGTCGAAGTCTTCACCACCCAGGTGGGTATCACCGTTGGTTGCCAGAACTTCGAAGGTTTTTTCGCCGTCAACTTCGTCGATTTCGATAATAGAGATATCGAAAGTACCGCCACCGAGGTCATAGACCGCGATAGTACGGTTACCAACTTCTTTATCCAGGCCGTAAGCCAGCGCTGCTGCAGTCGGTTCGTTGATGATACGTTTGACTTCCAGACCTGCGATACGACCGGCATCTTTGGTTGCCTGACGCTGAGCATCGTTGAAGTATGCAGGTACAGTGATAACCGCTTCAGTTACTGGCTCGCCCAGGTAATCTTCCGCCGTTTTCTTCATTTTTTTCAGCACTTCAGCAGAGATCTGCGGCGGTGCCATTTTCTGACCTTTTACATCAATCCATGCATCACCGTTGTCAGCACCGATGATTTTGTACGGCATGATGGCTTCATCACGCTGTACTTCTTCGTCCTGGAAGCGGCGGCCAATCAGGCGTTTAATCGCAAACAGGGTGTTTTGCGGGTTTGTCACTGCCTGACGTTTAGCCGGCTGACCAACCAGAGTTTCACCATCCTGGGTATAAGCAATGATAGAAGGCGTGGTGCGATCGCCCTCGGCATTCTCCAGCACACGTGCAGTAGTGCCATCCATAATCGCTACACAAGAGTTGGTAGTACCCAGGTCGATACCAATAATTTTACCCATCTAAACGTCTCCACTAAAAATTCGGTCATCATGTGGTTGTGAATCTGTAATAAGGGCGAAACGTGCGGTTTCAACTACCCTGAATCGTTTTTTTTCAGACTCACTCACTGCGGTTGACTACAAGATGGGGTCGTAACCCACGTCATCAAGGGGGGCACGAAAATTTTTTTTACCGCGAAGAGAAAATAAACACCAGAAAAGCATAATAGGACGACCGTTCTCCGACCTGAAAAGTGCTTTTATCTCTCTTCTGCCACCTTTATAAGACCGAAATCCAGACAGAACCTTTACGAAAAGCGCAGCGCCACTGTCTCTTGTTGGAGAACCAAAAAGCGCGGCATAAACGGTGTAGACGCTGTGTGATCGGCGTCACTCAAAAGTAAAACGCGCACTTGAGTAAAAAAACTTCATTTTACCCCTGGTAGATCATAGACAGCCCCCATCCCCATGATTATTATGCCGCGCCCCGAACTGATACTGCTTTATCGGGGGAACTATTTCACCATTCAATCAATGATGATTTTGAGGAATTATGGGCAACACTAAGTTGGCTAATCCGGCACCGCTGGGCCTGATGGGTTTCGGCATGACCACCATTCTGCTTAACCTGCATAACGTGGGTTTATTTGCTCTTGACGGTATTATTCTCGCGATGGGGATTTTCTACGGCGGTATCGCGCAGATCTTTGCCGGCCTGCTGGAATACAAGAAAGGCAACACCTTCGGCTTAACCGCATTCACTTCTTACGGCTCCTTCTGGCTGACGCTGGTCGCGATCCTGTTAATGCCGAAAATGGGTCTGACAGATGCACCCAATACGCAGTTCCTGGGCGTGTATTTGGGACTGTGGGGCGTGTTCACGCTGTTCATGTTCATCGGTACGCTGAAGGCCAACCGTGCACTGCAGTTTGTCTTCCTGAGTCTGACAGTGCTGTTTGCTCTGCTGGCTGTCGGCAACATCGGCGGTAATGCAGCAGTGATCCACTTTGCAGGCTGGGTGGGCTTAGTTTGCGGCTCCAGCGCCATCTATCTGGCCATGGGCGAAGTGCTGAACGAGCAGTTTGGGCGCACCATTCTGCCTATCGGCGAAGCGCACTAATTTGTTGATATCCCCCCGACTGGGGGGATATTTTTTTACTCTTGCTGCAGTTTTGCCTCATCATGGATGTCACGGTAATAAATATCCTGACGCAGCCACATTCCTAATCCCAACCCTATCAGTGATAACGCCAGCACATACCAGGCAGGCGCCATCGGCGAAATGCCCATCAGCACGGTAACGAAAATCGGCGTCAGTCCCCCAAAAATCGCATACGAGACATTGTAAGAAAACGAAATGCCGGTGAAGCGAACTTCCGCCGGAAAAGCTCTGACCATGACATAGGGCACCGCCCCTACCACGCCGACACACAGTCCTACAACGCCGTAAAGAAAGAATAGCTGCTCCGGATGCGCGCCTGATAAGTGATAAAAGAACCAGCTTGAGCAGGCCAGCAGCAGGCTCCCCACAATGAAAGTCTTACTGGCACCATAACGATCGGCGGCCAGTCCCGCCAGCAAACATCCCACACACAGCATGATGGTTGCGATGCTGTTTGCCTGTAGGGTCAGCGCTGGCGCAAAGCCGTATTGTTTTTGCAGCCAGACTGGCGACATCAAAATCACCACCACAATACCTGCCGACAAAAGCCAGGTCAGCAACATCGAGACAGCCACCGCTTTTCGGTGATTAACCACAACAGATTTTACCGGAAGTTCCTGCGCCAACGCTTTACGCTGCTGCATCTCGAGGAAGATGGGCGTTTCCTGCAACCAGCGGCGTAAATACATCGCCACAAAGCCGAAAACACCCCCGAGCACAAAAGGGATACGCCAGCCATAATCGTGTACTGCCTGTTGAGTCATGCTGGTGTTAATTAGCGTGGCAACGACAGAGCCGAGCAGGATCCCTACCGTCAATCCCGCAGTCAGCGTACCGCAGGCGATCCCTATCCGACGTTCAGGAACATGTTCCGCCACAAACACCCACGCGCCGGGGACTTCACCACCAATGGCCGCACCCTGCAAAATGCGCATCAGTAACAGCAGCAACGGTGCCAGAATCCCCAGGGAGGAAAAGGTGGGTAACAGACCTATCGCCAGCGTCGGCACGGCCATCAACAAAATGCTCAGGGTGAACATTTTTTTTCGCCCCACCATGTCGCCAAAGTGCGCCATGATGATGCCTCCCAGTGGACGTGCCAGATAACCGGCAGCAAAGATGCCGAAGGTCTGCACCTGGCGGAGCCATTCTGGAATGTCTGAAGGGAAAAACAGTTCGCCAACGACAGCCGCGAAGAAGACAAAAATAATGAAGTCATAAAACTCAAGCGCGCCACCGAGAGCGGCCAGCGTAAGGGTTTTATAATCCTGACGATTCAGAGGTCGTGTGTGTTGTGACATAGCAAACCATGAGTAAAGTGGAGTTATTGATTGGGTTAAGCGATATGTAAATTAAAAATTACTATATCGTAAACAATTCAATACTCCACTCACTTCACCGCTTATGTCACGAAACGGTTAACTTCAGGCGTTTGTATCGCGGATGGCGCTTTTCGGGCGAAATGATGCTACCACGTCGGGTGCGGTTTCCACATACGGGCCATCCAGCAGCTGTATACAATACGGTACACTGGCAAAAATCCCCGCCACCAGCGCTTTGCCGTCCGCATCTTTCACCCCTTCCAACGTTTCTTTGATGGATTTAGGTTGTCCCGGCAAATTGAGGATCAGCGCCTGTTTGCGAATGACGCCCACCTGGCGAGAGAGAATTGCTGTTGGCACAAAGTGCAGGCTGATCTGGCGCATCTGTTCGCCAAAGCCGGGCATTTCCCGGTCAGCGACGGCCAGCGTCGCATCCGGCGTCACATCGCGGCGCGCAGGCCCGGTTCCGCCGGTCGTCAGCACCAGGTGACAACTCATCTCATCGACCAGTTCACACAGCGTTTGCTCAATAATCGCCTGTTCATCTGGTATCAGTCGGGTTTCTACTTCAAAAGGCGTCGTCAGGGCGGCGGCTAGCCACTCTTCCAGAGCCGGGATACCTTTGTCCTGATAAACACCGCTGGAGGCGCGGTCTGAGATGGAAACTAAGCCAATACGTAAGGTGTTCATGATTATTCCGTTTAAACAGTCTCGTTAAACAGAATGATACACTGCGAAGGGACAGACAGACAGGTTTCAGAGGGGTTAGCGTGACCCGTATCAGGGCCACGCTAAAAATGATTACAGCAGGTCGCCGATCATTTTTTCCAGTTTACCCTGGTCTACAGCAAACTTACGGATACCGTCCGCCAGTTTGTCTACAGCCATCGGATCCTGGTTGTGCTGCCACAGGAATTCAGACTCAGTGATGCGTTCCGGACGTGCTTTCACTTCGCCAGAGAAGGACAGTTTACGCTCAACAGCGCCTTCGCTTTCAGCCAGTTCTTTCAACAATGCAGGCGCGATAGTCAGACGATCGCAACCCGCCAGCTCCAGAATCTCACCCATGTTGCGGAAGCTTGCGCCCATCACTACTGTTTCGTAGCCGTGCTGTTTGTAGTACTCGTAGATTTCCGTCACGGAAACCACGCCCGGATCTTCAGCCGGCGCATACTCTTTCTTGTCGGTATTGGTTTTATACCAGTCAAGAATACGACCTACGAACGGAGAAATCAGGTACACGCCTGCTTCTGCACATGCACGCGCCTGCGCGAAGGAGAACAGCAGCGTCAGGTTACAGTTGATGCCTTCTTTTTCCAGCTGCTCCGCAGCACGAATGCCCTGCCAGGTGGAAGCCAGTTTGATCAGAATACGATCGTTGCTGATACCCGCATCGTTGTAGAGTTTGATCAGACGTTTCGCTTTCGCGATAGACGCTTCGGTGTCGTAAGACAGGCGCGCGTCAACTTCGGTAGAGATACGGCCAGGGACCAGTTTCAGGATCTCCAGACCAATGTTCACCGCCAGCTTGTCAGTGGCATCAACCACTTGCTGTGCGCGATCGTTACTCTGCTGTTTAGCCCAGGCAACAGCGTCGTCAATCAGTTTACGGTATTCCGGGATCTGCGCTGCATTCAGAATGAGAGAAGGGTTAGTTGTGGCATCCTGCGGCTGGTACAGCTTCATTGCCGCGATGTCTCCGGTGTCAGCCACCACGGTAGTGAACTGACGAAGGGAGGTCAATTTGTCCGTCATGATAGTGTTTCTCTTTAAACAGCTTGTTAGGGGGATGTAACCGGTCTGCCCTGATGATAACACGACGTACTGACATCGCAACCGAAGACAATGCGGTTATCCGCCCGATGCGGTTTTTAACGCGACATTGACCCTGCACGGCATTACTGACCACGCGCTTGTGTATCATACGATTCTGTTATGAATCATCTTGCAGGGTATATACTGCATATGAATTGGTAACGCTTACACAGGAAAACAGAAGCGTACCGGCATCAACAAGAGGGATGTTAATGCCTGATTTTTTATCATTTATTAATGACGTACTTTGGGGATCGGTAATGATCTACCTGCTCTTTGGCGCAGGGTGTTGGTTCACTTACCGTACCGGGTTCGTTCAATTTCGCTATATTCGCCAGTTTGGCAAAAGTCTGAAAAATAGCCTTACCCCACAACCCGGCGGCTTAACGTCATTTCAGGCACTTTGCACCAGCCTTGCCGCCCGTGTTGGCAGCGGCAATTTAGCGGGCGTCGCCGTCGCGATCACCGCAGGCGGCCCCGGTGCGGTATTCTGGATGTGGATGTCAGCGCTGATAGGTATGGCAACATCCTTTGCTGAGTGCTCGCTCGCCCAACTCTATAAAGAACGCGACAGCAAAGGCCAGTTTCGCGGCGGTCCGGCCTGGTATATGGCGCGAGGGCTCGGCATGCGTTGGATGGGCGTTATCTTTGCCGTCTTCTTACTCATTGCTTACGGTATTATTTTTAACAGTGTCCAGGCAAACTCTGTCGCGCGGGCTCTGAATTTTGCTTTTGACATACCTCCCCTCTATTCTGGTCTGGCGCTGGCGTCTCTGGCATTGCTGGTGATCGTTCGCGGGATCAAAGGTGTCGCACGGATCATGCAGTGGTTTGTCCCCGTGATGGCCTTGCTGTGGCTGACCGCCAGTGTGGCGATCTGTGTCTGGCATATCGACCAACTCCCCGGCATCATTATCGCCATCGTGAAAAGTGCCTTCGGCTGGCAGGAAGCGACGGCAGGCGTCGCTGGCTATACGCTCAGTCAGGCCATCACCAGTGGATTTCAGCGGGGCATGTTCTCGAATGAAGCCGGTATGGGGTCCACGCCTAACGCCGCAGCGGCGGCGGCATCATGGCCTCCCCATCCTGCCGCGCAGGGCATTGTGCAAATGATCGGTGTGTTTACCGACACGGTGATTATATGTACCGCCAGCGCCATGATCATTTTACTGGCCGACCACGGCACCGCCTATATGCCGACCGAAGGTATTCAGCTTGTTCAGCGGGCGATGACCTCATTGACCGGAGAATGGGGAGCAGGATTCGTCGCGTTGATTGTGGTGCTGTTTGCCTTCAGCTCGATCGTCGCCAACTATATTTACGCCGAAAACAACCTGATTTTTCTTCAGTTGGACAACGGCCGAAATGTCTGGATATTGCGTATAACCACCGTCTGTATGGTTGTTCTGGGAACGCTGCTGAGCCTACCGGTTGTCTGGCAACTGGCCGACATTATTATGGCCTGCATGGCGATCACCAACCTGACAGCAATACTGTTACTCTCTCCGGTGGTGTATACCCTGGCGGGAGATTACCTGCGTCAGCGTAAACTCGGCGTACGACCCGTCTTTGATCCGCTTCGTTATCCTGATATCGGCCAACAGCTGGCGCCGGGGAGCTGGGAAGACGCGCCTCGTGAGCGGGATGACATAAGGTAATCGCAGCCATCGATCAATTCTGTCGTTTTTTTTGCTAAAGTCGCAGTAAATTTCCCGCAAGGACTGGATATGCTGATTCTCATTTCACCTGCAAAAACGCTCGATTATCAGAGCCCGCTGGCGACTACGCGTCATACCCTGCCCGAGCTGCTGGATCACTCCCAGCAGCTTATCCACGAGGCGCGTAAACTCTCTGCACCGCAGATTGGTAAACTGATGGGAGTAAGCGACAAGCTGGCCGACCTCAATGCCACCCGCTTTCACGACTGGCAACCCAACTTTTCCCCCGAGAATGCACGTCAGGCTATTCTTGCGTTCAAGGGCGATGTCTACACCGGACTGCGCGCGGAAACCTTCAGCGATGCGGATTTTGACTTCGCCCAACAACATTTACGCATGCTGTCTGGTTTGTATGGCGTCTTACGCCCGCTGGATTTAATGCAACCTTATCGTCTGGAGATGGGGATTCGCCTTGAAAACGCGAAAGGGAAAGATCTCTACCAATTCTGGGGCGATACGATCACTGAAAAGCTCAATGAAGCCCTGAAAGCACAGGGAGATCAGGTTGTCATCAACCTGGCGTCAGACGAATACTTTAAATCCGTGAAGCCGAAGAAACTGAACGCCGAGCTTATCAAACCGGTTTTCCTTGATGAGAAAAACGGCAAGTTTAAGGTCATCAGCTTCTACGCCAAAAAAGCGCGCGGTCTGATGAGTCGCTACATTATTGAAAATCGCCTGACGACGCCGGAGCAGCTCACCGGCTTTAACAGCGAAGGCTATTTCTTTGATGAAGAAGCGTCAGGACAGGGTGAACTGGTGTTTAAACGCCACGAGCAGTAATTGAAGCGTGCCGGATGGCGGCTACGCCTTATCCGGCCTACAAAACATAACGGCTGTTCCGCAGGCCGGATAAGACGCGTCAGCGTCGCCATCCGGCACAGCAACTAGCTGCGCGTCATCATCAACTGACGTAGCGCCGCGAAATCGGCGGGCAGATGATGAGAAAGCAGCGGCAGATCGGCGCGATCCGCCAACTCTTTTGGCAAATCCAGCGTTTCGCCGAGAATAGCTTCCACGCTCTCTTTAAATTTTGCCGGATGCGCGGTTCCCAGGAACAGGCCATACTCGCCAGGATGCAATTGATCGCGCAACGCACGGTAGGCAACTGCCGCATGCGGTTCTGAGGTGTAACCCACTGCTTTTAACTCACGCATCGTCTCTTGCGTCGTCGCGTCGTCCACCGCCGCGTAACCCAGTTCATTCAGACGCCAGATCTTACGGCGGAACAACTCCTCCACACGCGGCCAGTTATTTGGCTGACTGACGTCCATGGCATTCGACAGGGTCGCCTGCGTTGTCTTAGGTGCCCACTGCCCGTCATGCAGGAAGCGCGGTACGGTGTCATTCACGTTGGTCGCGGCGATAAAACGCTTCACCGGCAGACCGAGCGATTTCGCCAGCAGGCCCGCGGTCAGATCGCCGAAGTTGCCGCTAGGAACGGAAACCACCAGCTGATTACGTGCCTCTTGCGGCAACTGTGCAACCGCTTCGAAGTAGTAACAAATCTGCGCTAACAGACGGCTAATGTTAATGGAGTTGGCCGAATTCAGTCCCAGCGCCTGCTTCAGCGCTTCATCATCAAACGCCTGCTTCACCAGGGCCTGGCAGGCATCAAAATCCCCGTCGATTGCCACGGTTTCAATATTGCCGCCAAGCGTACAAAACAGTTTTTCCTGTAATGGACTTATCTTACCGCGAGGGTAGAGGATAACGACACGCACATTTTTCAGGCCATAGAAAGCATGAGCCACTGCCGCACCGGTATCTCCGGAGGTCGCCGTCAGGATGGTGACCGGTTTATCGCCGCTGATATGCGTCAGCATCTGCGCCATAAAACGCCCGCCGAAATCTTTAAATGCCAGAGTGGGTCCATGAAACAACTCCAGACAGCCGACATCGCTTTCTACCTGCGCCACCGGCGCCGGGAACGCAAATGCGGAGCGTACACGCTCTTCAAGGATCTCCTGCGGGATCTCATCCCCAATGAATGCAGAGAGGATCTTAGCGCTGCGGACAACGAAGTCCTGGTTCAGCATCTCATCGATCTCGGTCAGGCTAAATTCCGGGAGTTCGTGTGGAAAGAATAATCCCTGATTTTTGCCTAGTCCCTGCGTGACGGCCTGTGCAAAGCTGACCTGCTCATTGTGATCTTTTAAATTGTAGAGTTTCATTGATTATCCCAGTACTCGTGCGCCCGCCGTATCCAGACGGCAAATATGAACAAAGCCTTCCTGATTTTGCAGGTAATGTTTAGTCAGCCAATCCGCTACGCGTTGAGCGGTATCCGGTTTATCGCACAGCGCGAACAGCGTCGGTCCGGACCCGGAAATACCGCTGGTCAGCGCGCCTATCTCCGCCACCGCCTGACGCGCCTGGCTAAAACCAGGCAGCAGACGCGCGCGATAAGGCTCAGCAATCACATCTTTCATCAGCTTTGCAGCAAGCTGCGGCTGACGGGAATAGCAGGCATGAATAAACCCAGCCAGGTGTCGCCCGTGGGCGATGCAATCCTGACGACGGTACTGCGCGGGTAAGATCGCGCGGGCTTCCGCCGTGGACACTTTGATCCCCGGATAGGCAAGTACCCATAGCCACTCATCAAAGCCTGGCACCTGTTGGCTGATGATGCCGTTTTCTTCAATCATCAACTGCATGCCGCCCAGAAAACACGGCGCGACATTATCGTAATGAATGCTGCCGGAGATACGTCCTTCCAGCTCCCCCATAATGGCCAGCAGTCGCGTATCGTTCAGCGGTTTACCGCAGTGTTCGTTCATCGCCACCAGCGCAGCAACAACGGAACAGGCGCTGGAACCTAACCCGGAACCTATCGGCATGTTCTTTTCCAGCGTCATCGCCACCGGGATTTGCTTGCCAAGCTCCTGGCAAAAACGCTCCCAACACTGGTAGACAATATTTTCTCGCGGCTCTGGCGGCAGCTTGTCAGCAAAATGCCCCCGATTAATTAGACGAAAGCTGTCCGACGCCTCAACGGTGACCACATCACCCAGCAGCGAACCATCAATGGGCGTCACTGCCGCCCCCAGGACATCAAACCCGACGCTCATATTGGCGCTGGAAGCCGGAGCATAAACTTTCACCATCTTAGACTCCTAACTTCCATGAGAGGGTACGCAGCAGATCGGCAAAGACCCCCGCCGCCGTGACGTCGTTGCCCGCACCGTAACCGCGCAACACCAGCGGCAGCGGTTGATAATAGTGGCTGTAGAACGCCAGCGCGTTTTCGCCGTTTTTCACTTTGAACAGCGGATCGTTGCCATCGACCTCGGCAATCTTCACGCGGCAAACGCCGTCCTCTTCAATGTTGCCCACATAGCGCAACACTTTGCCCTCATCACGGGCTTTCGCCACGCGTGCCGCAAACACGTCATCAAGCTGCGGCAGATTCGTCATAAACGCCGCCACATCGCCAGAGTCATCAAACCCTTCCGGTAACACCGGTTCGATCACGATATCGGAAAGCTCCAGCGCCCGACCCGTTTCACGGGCGAGGATCAGCAACTTGCGTGCGACATCCATCCCGGAGAGATCGTCGCGCGGATCGGGTTCGGTGTACCCCATCTCGCGAGCCTGTGTGGTGGCCTGCGAGAGGCTCATCCCTTCATCCAGTTTACCGAAGATAAATGAGAGCGAGCCGGAGAGAATACCGGAGAATTTTTGCAGCTCGTCCCCCGCGTTGAGCAGGTTTTGCAGGTTTTCAATCACCGGCAGGCCCGCGCCGACGTTCGTGTCATATAAAAATTTGCGCCGTGATTTTTCCGCTGCGAAACGCAGCTGATGGTAGTAATCCATCGACGAGGTGTTCGCCTTCTTGTTTGGCGTCACCACGTGGAAACCTTCGCGCAGGAAGTCTGCGTATTGATCCGCAACGGCCTGGCTGGAGGTGCAGTCCACAATCACAGGGTTGAGCAGGTGATATTCCTTCACCAGACGAATTAAACGGCCTAAGTTGAATGGCTCTTTAGCTTCGGTCAGTTCCGCCTGCCAGTTTTCCAGATTCAAGCCATGCACATTGGTCAGCAGCGCCTTTGAGTTCGCCACACCGCACACGCGCAGATCGATATGTTTATTCTTCAGCCAGGTCTGCTGGCGCTTGAGTTGCTCCAGCAATGCGCCACCGACGCCCCCCACACCGATGACAAACACTTCAATGACCTGATCGGTATTGAACAGCATCTGGTGTGTGACGCGGACACCGGTTGTTGCATCGTCATTGTTGACCACGACAGAAATAGAACGCTCGGACGAGCCTTGCGCAATAGCAACAATATTGATGTTGGCGCGGGCCAGCGCCGCGAAGAATTTTGCTGAAATGCCACGCAGCGTTCGCATACCATCGCCCACCACAGAGATGATGGCCAGGTAGTCAGTCACCGCCAGCGGCTCCAGCAAACCTTCTTTCAGCTCCAGATAGAACTCATCCTGCATCGCGCGCTGGGCACGTGCGCTGTCGCCCTGCGGCACACAGAAACTGATGCTGTACTCTGAAGAGGACTGCGTGATCAGGACCACCGAAATACCGGCGCGTGACATGGCGGCAAACACACGCGCCGCCATTCCCACCATCCCTTTCATACCGGGACCGGAAACACTGAACATTGCCATGTTGTTAAGATTCGAGATCCCTTTCACCGGCAGATTGTCATCATCGCAACTGGCGCCAATCAGGGTACCGGGCGCTTGCGGGTTTCCGGTATTTTTAATCAGGCATGGGATCTGGAACTGAGCAATAGGGGTAATCGTGCGAGGATGGAGAACTTTGGCGCCGAAGTAGGAAAGCTCCATCGCTTCCTGATAAGACATCGATTTCAGTAATCTGGCATCCGGCACCTGGCGAGGATCGCAGGTGTACACGCCATCAACGTCAGTCCAGATCTCACAACAATCCGCGCGTAAACAAGCTGCCAGGACAGCAGCCGAATAGTCAGAGCCGTTACGCCCCAGCACGACCAGTTCGCCTTTATCATTCCCGGCGGTAAAACCAGCCATCAGCACCATATGGTCTGCTGGGATACGCCCGGCAGCAATACGACGCGTGGATTCAGCGATATCGACGGTGGACTCGAGGTAATGCCCAACCGCCAGTAATTTCTCAACCGGGTCGATGACCGTTACGCCGTGGCCGCGTGCTTCCAGCAAGCCCGCCATAATGGCGATCGACATTTTTTCACCACGGCAGATAAGCGCGGCATTGATGCTGTCCGGGCACTGACCCAGCAGGCTGATGCCGTGCAGCACATGTTTGATCTGCGCAAATTCTTGTTCGACAAAGGCTTTTAATTGCGCCAACGGAAAGTCCGGCTGCGCGGCAGCGAGTCCCGTCAGAAGTTCGGAAAAGATGCGTTCGGCATCGCTGATATTGGGTAAAGCATCCTGACCACCGATGGTTTTTTCAATCATCGCCACCAGATGGTTAGTAATTTTCGCAGGGGCAGAAAGCACGGTTGCGACCTGCCCCTGCC
Source organism: Citrobacter sp. GW821-FHT02E08 (assembly GCF_059421685.1). NCBI lineage: Bacteria > Pseudomonadati > Pseudomonadota > Gammaproteobacteria > Enterobacterales > Enterobacteriaceae > Citrobacter > Citrobacter sp. GW821-FHT02E08. Next base: position 217,289 of record NZ_JBWKVL010000005.1, read on the forward strand.
TGGCATTGCTTTCCAGAATATCGGCAACCCGCAGAAAGCGTTCTGCATTTGCCACTGATGTACCACCGAACTTCAACACTCGCATTGTTGTTACCTCGTTACCTTTGGTCGAAAAAAAAGCCCGCACTGTTTAGGTGCGGGCTTTTTTCTGTGTTTCCTGTACGCGTCAGCCCGCACCGTTACCTGTGGTAATGGTGATGGTTGTAATCATGGTGGTGCTGATGCGTTTCATGGATGTTGTGTTCTCTGTAATTATTATCTGTCTGTGCTGTTGCCTATATTGGTTAAAGTATCTGATGACTTAAGTCAATAAATTTTTAATTTGATCACACTCCGAAACTTGTTCACGAGCTGCTGCTTGCGTCTTTACTTTCAACCAATACAGAGTGAAAACCCCACTTGAAACCAGAACAAAAAACCACACAACCATACTTAGTTGAGATTTTATTTTTCTATATTTTTCTCAATATCATGCAGCAAACGGTGCAACATTGCGGTGTCCCGCTGCCCTAACAGGCCAATGCGTTGCTGTAACCAATCTGCCAGTTTGATGTCGTCAGCCACATCCAGAGAACCCAGTAACCTTACAATCCGTGCGCGTAATGCCTGCAACTGAAACTCATCAGATGTTTCAGTCTCTTTTATGGATTGTTGCATTAAACCTGCTAATTGATAGCAGTAGACCATCACCGCCTGGCCTAAATTGAGCGAAGGGTAATCAGCGACCATCGGAACCCCCGTCAGCACATCCGCCAACGCCAATTCTTCATTTGTTAGCCCTGAATCTTCGCGTCCAAACACCAATGCGGCGTGACGCATCCAGCCGGACTTTTCCTGCAACAAGGGCAACAGTTCTGCTGGCGTTGCATAGTAATGAAATTTCGCGCGGCTACGGGCTGTCGTCGCGACGGTAAATTCAACGTCGTGCAGAGCCTCCGCCAGGGTATTGAAAACACTAATATTATCAATAATATCACCTGAACCATGCGCGACCCAACGCGTGGCGGGTTCAAGGTGGGCCTGACTGTCGACGATACGCAAATCGGTAAAACCCATCGTCTTCATAGCGCGTGCCGCAGCGCCAATGTTTTCCGCTCTGGCCGGGGCGACCAGGATGATTGTTAAACGCATTTATGAGACTCTTTTTGACTGGCCCGCGGGGAATAATGTGATGCATATCATCATATTACGCGGCGCGAATTTACAAATTTTTAACGAAAATCACTGAATCAGCATTTCACATTCAGTAAAAGACGCTAAACTGTTTCCTGTGTTTACAAACGATTATTATGTTAATAAAAGTTGCATATCCTTCTGTTTATTTAGGATAATTTAATTTAAACTGAATCGCATCCATTGGATTCATTACATTTATTAGTTAGGTCGCGCAACTAGTTGGATTGCTGCAATTTTGTGATGAAAGCTAGCATTTAGATACGATGATTTCATCAAACTGTTAACGTGCTACAATTGAACTTGATATATGTCAACGAAGCGTAGTTTTATTGGGTGTCCGGTATCACTTAGCCTGTTATGTTGCTGTTAAAATGGTTAGGATGACAGCCGTTTTTGACACTGTCGGGTCCAGAGGGAAAGTACCCAGACCAAGCTAATGATGTTGTTGACGTTGATGGAAAGTGCATCAAGAACGCAATTACGTACTTTAGTCATGTTACGCCGATCATGTTAATTTGCGACATGCATCAGGCAGGTCAGGGACTTTTGTACTTCCTGTTTCGATTTAGTTGGCAATTTAGGTAGCAAACATGCAGACCCCGCACATTCTTATCGTTGAAGACGAGTTGGTAACACGCAACACGTTAAAAAGTATTTTCGAAGCGGAAGGCTATGATGTATTCGAAGCGACAGATGGCGCGGAAATGCATCAGATCCTCTCTGAATATGACATCAACCTGGTGATTATGGATATCAATTTGCCAGGGAAAAACGGTCTTCTGTTAGCGCGTGAACTGCGTGAACAGGCTAACGTTGCGTTGATGTTCCTGACGGGCCGCGATAACGAAGTCGATAAAATCCTCGGCCTCGAAATCGGTGCGGATGACTACATCACCAAACCGTTTAACCCACGTGAACTGACTATCCGTGCGCGCAACCTGCTGTCTCGTACCATGAACCTGGGGACTGTCAGCGAAGAACGCCGTAGCGTTGAAAGCTACAAGTTCAATGGTTGGGAACTCGATATCAACAGCCGTTCTTTGATTGGTCCAGATGGCGAGCAGTATAAACTGCCCCGCAGCGAATTCCGTGCCATGCTTCACTTCTGTGAGAACCCGGGTAAGATCCAGTCTCGCGCAGAACTGCTGAAGAAAATGACCGGTCGCGAGCTGAAGCCGCATGACCGTACTGTTGACGTGACCATTCGTCGTATTCGTAAACATTTCGAATCAACGCCGGATACGCCGGAAATTATCGCCACCATCCACGGCGAAGGCTACCGTTTCTGCGGCGACCTGCAGGATTAATCCTGACCCCTCCGGTATTAAAAACGGCGCTCCTGGCGCCGTTTTCCATTTTTCACCTTCGCTACTTCCAGATACGCAGTTCATCATCGCTCGCGGGTTTCAATTCTTTCGCCTTTGGGCGGGAAAGCGAATACCAGTCAAAATGACGCGTCAGGAACATCACCCCGCTCAACGCCAACAGGAGTACGCCGGTTCCCAGCAACAACGCGCTGTCAGCAGAGTTCAACAGTACCCACATCACCCCATCCAGCGCCAATAACGCCAGGGTAAACACCACGCTGTTACGCCACCCTTTTAGCACCGCCTGTAAATAAACACCGTTCATCAATGCGCCCACCAGACTTGCAGCGCCCCATGCCGCCGTAAAACCAATGTGTTCAGACAGTGCCAGTAATAACAGGTAAAACATGACCAGTGACATCCCAACCAGCAGGTATTGGATGGGATGAAGGCGTTGCGCCGTCAGGGTCTCAAAGACAAAAAAGGCCATGAACGTCAGCGCAATCAGCAAAATGGCATACTTTGTCGCCCTGTCGGTTAATTGATACTGATCGGCGGGCGTGGTGACGGCGACTCTGAACGACGGTAGGCTGTACCAGCCCATTTTTTCGGTCTCTCCGGCCTCGGGAAACTGCTCTCCAAGATTATTGGCAAACCAGCTACTCTGCCATTTTGCGTGAAAACCCGACTCGCTCAGCTCACGGCTGGTCGGTAAGAAATCGCCCAGGAATCTGGGATGGGGCCAGTTGCTGACCAGCGTCATTTCGCTATTTCGCCCCACCGGCACCACGGAGAAACTCCCGGTTCCACTCAGATTCAGCGAAAACGCCAGACTCAGATTGGTCTTTACCCATTGCGCATCCGGCAGTGGAATATGGAGACCTTGTACCCCTCCGGCAAGTCCGGTGCCGGGTTCAACGGTCAGTGCGGTCCCATTCACCTGCGGCGCATTAACCACACCTATCCCCCGGGCATCGCCTACGCCCACCACGATAAACGGTTTCCCGAGGGTGATATTCGGTCTTTCTAATTCACTCAGGCGAGTGGCATCAAACTCCGCCTTCACTGACAAATCGCTGTGCCAGACCTGAGCGTCATAAATACCGATGTTGCGGGACTCGACGTTCTGATTTCCCTCCACCATCAGGGATTCTGGCAGCCAGAAATGAATGTAGCTGCGCTTATGCTGAACCTCTTTCTCATTTTCCAGAACGGTATACAGCTCTGTCACGGGAACGGCGATCAGCGGGCCAACCATTTTTTGCGATCCACTGGTGCTTTGACGAATCGCATCCTCGACGGTGCTACGGTAATCCGCTCGCTCCACGATTACCTGTCTGACCATCATCAACGGAATCAACAGCAGTAATATCGCGCCACTTAGCGTGACCATTTTCCAGAACAGGGGGGATTTAAACATAGCCTTTCTCCTTTGCAATGACAGCAGAGTAGAGAGGCTATGTGGGGAGAATTTGAAGTTATGTGAAGTGACGGTGAAGTGTCAGCGATGCCTGAACGCCGCCTTCCGGGCGGTTCTTCAATGCGACCTCTCCTTTGAGCAAACGGGCCACTTCGCTCACGAACGCCAGTCCCAGACCGCTGCTCTTGTGCCCATTCTCACGCGGCAACGAGTAGAAACGTTCAAAAATACGCGGCAGCGCAAAATCGGGAATTCCGCTGCCGGTATCGCAAATCAGGAGTGTGACATATTCCGCATCGGCTTCCGCTTTCAGGAAAATCTCCCCCTGCAAAGGGGTAAAATCGATCGCGTTATCAAGCAGATTCCCCAGCGCCTGCTCCAGCAGCGCCAGATCGGCTAAAACCACAAATGGCGAAGGGCTGATATGCAGCGAGATATTTTTTGCCGCCAGCTGGATGCTGCGAGCCTCGCCCACCTGAGCCAATAGCGGGTCAACAGCCACCGGCGTCAACGCGATATCCTGCCGATTTTCAAGTCGCGCCTGCCGCAGCAGGGTTTCGACCAACGCCTGCATGCGGGCGTTTTGCGTCAGTATATTCCCGGTAAACCGCGCGACCACATCGGGAGGCGGCCCTTCGCGCAAGATCTCCGCTGCGCCGCGAATCGCCGCCAGCGGGCTTTTCAATTCATGGGTTAAGGCATACACATACTGCTCAATGTAGTTTTTACCTTCCAGCTTCAGACGCATACTTTCCAGCGCCTGCGCCAGTTTACGCAGCTCGCTGCTGCCCAGTTCAGGTAAGGCGACGGGTTGATTCTCGGTTACCGAATCGGCATAGCGCGCCAGTCTGGCTATGGAGCGGTTGATCCACCAGACCATCCCAACGCCAATCACTAATGCGATGCCCAACAATATGGCGCTCGCCCACAATATTCGGCGCTCACTACGCTTAATGACCGGAGCCATCGCCGCATTGGGTTTACCCACGCTGAGTACGCCGATGATAGTGTTACCTTCGGTAATCGGCGCGGCGACATACATCACGGTGCTTTCCGGGTCATCCGGATTTTGCAGCGTGCTGCGCGCACCATACTGCCCGCGAAGCGTGAGCCACACATCATTCCAGCGGGAGTAGTCTTCGCCCACCGCTTTGTTTGCGGAATCAAACAGTACCTTGCCCTGGGTATCAGTCATGTAGACATGGTATTCATTGCGCACTTTGTTAATACCGCTGATATTGGCGCGAAAAGGACGGTTCTGTAGATGGTTAAACGCCTGCGCCAGTCGGCCATGTGCAGGATCGCCAGAGAGCATATCATCCCGCGCCAGCGCCGCCAGCAGCGTCGCCGTATCGATCAGCGTCCCTTCCGTTGCCCTGCGCACACCGGGCTTTATCTCCTGTACAAAGATCGACAGCACAAACCAGGCGGCGACGGCCACAATCAGAAAGTAACCGAGCAGCAATCGCATCCCAATGCGCATCAGGCGCTCCTCAGGCTGTATCCCATACCGCGATGAGTGTTAATGGGAGAGACTTCCGGATTGATTGCCCTAAGCTTCGCCCGCAACGTTTTGATATGCGTATCGACTGTCCTGTCAAAGGTATCCTGCGCATCGGCCCAGACCAGATCCATCAGTTGCTGACGAGAGTAAACGCGCCCTGGCGACACCAGCAGCGTTTTCAGTAGCAGAAATTCATAGCGTGTAAGGTTGAGCGGCATACCGTACCAGGCAATTTGCGCCGCAGGTTCATTCAGCTCAAATTGCCCAATACGCAGAACAGGTGAAGGGGTCGAAAACTTCTTCACGCGCCTGAGCAGTGTGCGCACTCTGGCGCACACTTCCCGTGGAGAAAACGGTTTCGCGACATAGTCATCCGCGCCAATCTCCAGCCCGAGAAGCCGATCCACTTCGTCGCTACGTGCGGTCAAAAAGAGGATCGGTAATGCCGGGTGGCGTTCCAGCAATTTTCTACACAACTCAAAACCACTAATATCGGGTAACCCTACATCCAGAATGACGACATCGGGCAGTCTGGAGCGCGCTTGTTCCAGTACGGGGAACCCGCGTTCAAACGCCTCGACGGTAAATCCTTCCTGTTGCAGCATGTAGATAAGCGTATCGGCAATACCTTGCTCATCTTCAACCAACCATACCCGTTCCTGTTGCATAGACTTCCTTGTTATTCCCGCCACGGCATAATGGGTACCGCGCTAATGGCATTTTTAGGCGACCCGTCGACAACCTTGTCAGAGTATGCCAGATAGGCCAGCGTGTTGCGTTTCGCATCATAGAAACGGACGACCTGTAATGACTTAAACACCAGCGAAGTCCGCTTCTTAAAGACGACTTCACCTTCCGCCTTACCGTTCTTAATTCTTTCGCTCAGTTCAACCGGTCCAACCTGCTGACACGAAATCGCGGCATCAGAGGTGTCTTCAGCGAGTCCCAGTCCCCCTTTAATGCCCCCGGTTTTTGCACGGCTCACGTAGCAGGTGACGTTTTTGACATCGGGATCATCAAACGCTTCCACGACAATTTTGTGATCCGGTCCCAGTACTTTGAAGACGGTATCGACCGAACCAATCTGCTCTGCATGGGCAACATGTGTCAGCATGAGCAGAATTGAGGATATTACTAAGCTCTTATATTTCATATTGTTACCATTTTTAAATGTTTCGCTGTGCAATTATTAAACATTCTAAGATAAAATGTTTACAGATCACAGGATTACAATAATCACGCTTTCGACTGACCAAAAAAAGCATTTATGCGCAAAAAAAACACTGAATGCTAAAACAGCAAAAAATGCTATTATCCGAATACCTGATGTCAGGTACTCGTTGTTGAAAGGATGAGGATATTTTATGGATCAGGCTGGCATTATTCGCGACCTATTAATCTGGCTGGAAGGTCATCTGGATCAGCCCCTGTCGCTTGACAATGTGGCGGCAAAAGCGGGTTATTCCAAGTGGCATCTGCAGAGAATGTTCAAGGACGTGACGGGCCATGCTATCGGCGCTTATATTCGCGCCCGTCGATTATCGAAATCCGCTGTGGCGTTGCGCCTGACGGCGCGTCCTATTCTGGACATTGCTCTGCAATACCGCTTCGATTCTCAACAAACTTTTACACGCGCTTTTAAGAAGCAGTTCTCCCAAACGCCAGCGTTATATCGCCGCTCTCCAGAGTGGAGTTCCTTCGGGATCCGCCCTCCTCTGCGTTTGGGCGAATTTACCCTGCCTGAACATCAGTTTGTCACGCTGGAAGACACCAGTCTGCTCGGCATTACACAGAGCTATTCCTGTTCGCTGGAACAAATTTCCGATTTCCGCCACGAGATGCGCGTTCAATTCTGGCGAGATTTCCTGAGCCATGCCCCGACGATCCCTCCGGTGCTGTACGGGCTTAACGAGTCGCGCCCAAGCCTTGAGAAAGATGACGAGCAGGAAGTGTTTTACACCACCGCCTTACCGCGAGAGCAAGCCGACGGTTATGTGCAGGCCGGACACCCTGTCCTGCTGCAAGGTGGTGAATACGTGATGTTCACTTATGAAGGGTTGGGCACCGGCGTTCAGGACTTTATCCTGACGGTCTACGGTACATGCATGCCAACGCTGAATCTGACCCGCCGTAAAGGGCAGGATATAGAGCGATACTTCCCGGCAGATGATGCCAAAGCCGGCGATCGCCCTATTAACCTGCGCTGCGAATTCCTGATTCCGATTCGTCGTTAACGCTGCAACTCATCCAACGCAGGGGCGTCCAGATGTGAGATGTCCCCTGCGGTTTCAACAACCCAGCCAGACGCCAGCCACAAACTTTCCTGATAATCGACGCGGGAAATAGAACAGTTACGCAGACGTAACCGACGTTCCGCCCAGGCTGGCAGCCCCAGAATCGTACTCACCAGACAGCCCAGCGCAATACCGTGACTGACCAGCAGAGGTCGGCTGCCTTGCGGGAGTTCCAGGCAAGACATCAGTGCCGCGTTTACGCGCTCACTCAATTCCTGCATTGATTCGCCATCCGGAATACGGCCATCGACCGTGCCATCAACCAGCTGGCGGCGCCAGTTCTCTTCTTCTTCATTGAGTGAATCGATGTGCCGTTTTTCCAGCACCCCCATATTCAGCTCACGCAGACGAGAATCGAAGGTGATATCACAACCACACGCCTGGGCGATTATCTCTGCCGTGCGACGCGTGCGACCTAAATCACTGCTCACGATATGAGTGATGCCAAGCTCTTTGGCGCGCACGCCCACCTGCACGGCTTGTTGCTCACCTTTAGCGGTCAGCGGGCTGTCAGACTGGCCTTGAATACGTCGCTCGGCGTTCCACTGCGTCTCACCGTGGCGAACAAGGTATACCTGTAACATGCTTTTTATCCGTTATACTGCGATGACATTCTTTTCTGAGTAAATCTGATTATGCACCATGTTGTCTCAGCAACCACCAATCCCGCCAAAATTCAGGCAATTCTGCAGGCATTTAACGAGATCTTCGGTGAAGGATCCTGCCATATTGAATCCGTCTCCGTCGAGAGCGGGGTACCAGAACAGCCCTTTGGAAGTCCGGAAACGCGTGCTGGCGCACGAAATCGCGTAGAAAACGCGCGCGCCCTACGCCCGCAAGCTGACTTTTGGGTCGCCATTGAAGCGGGTATTGATGAGGGCAGTACATTCAGTTGGGTCGTTATCGAAAACCGAGAACAGCGCGGGGAATCACGCTCAGCCACTCTGCCGTTACCTACTGTCATTCTGGAGAAAGTTCAGGCAGGAGACGCGCTCGGTCCGGTGATGTCTCACTATACCGGCATTGATGAGATTGGGCGTAAAGAGGGGGCGATTGGCGTGTTTACCGCCGGGACGTTAACGCGCGCCAGCGTCTATCATCAGGCGGTGATTCTGGCGTTAAGTCCGTTCCATAATGCGGTGTATCAATAGCATTTTGCCTGGTGGCGCACAGCGTTAAGGCCTACAAAATGGCCATAATTCGCCACAGGCCGCCATCCGGCAATCAACCGTCAGCCGTTTTTCAGCAGTACCTGCTCCAGCCACTGGCGCAGTTCAACCGGCGCAGACTTAAGGCTGTTCGAACCGCGCGTGATCGTCGCGATCCCCGCCCCCAGTTCGTTTTTCAGCTCACGCTGGCTCATCTCGCCGCGCAACAGCTCTTCAACGATACGCACGCGCGTTCCCAGCGCTTCACGCTCGTCCGGCGTCATCATCAAACTCAGTAGTGGAAGATGTAGATCTTGCTCATAGGCGCGTTTTAACAGCTCAACAAAACGTAACCATTCCTGGTGACGTTGCTCTGCCATCGCAGCTGAATAGGGAGATTGCTGGGTCATAAAATATCGCCATATTGCTGGGGGAAACGAACTCGCTTCCCCTGATTGTACTCTTTAACGAGTACGATAGCATAACACAACCGAAGCGATCAGTAACGGCGCTGCCATTCTGTGTCACTCATCAACGTCGGCTTACCGCCCATGAAGTAGCGATAGTAAGCATCATAAGCGAGGACATTCTTCACATAGCCACGCGTTTCAGAAAAGGGAATGCTTTCCACAAACGCAACGGCATCAATGCGCCCGGCGCTATTACCAAGCCAGGTACGTACGCGACCCGGCCCGGCGTTATAAGCCGCAGAGGAGAAGATGCGGTTATTGCCAAACTGCTGGTACACATACTGTAAGTAGCTGGTGCCAATATTGATATTGGTTTCCGGGTCTAACAGTTGGTTCGGACTGCTGTACCCCGGAATGGAGAACATTTTCACCGTATGCGTTGCCGTGCCCGGCATGATTTGCATCAAACCGCTGGCCCCCACCGGGGATTTCACCTTCGGATTCCACGCGCTTTCCTGACGCGCAATGGCCATCGCGTAGCTCTGCGGAACATCTTTGCTGCTGGTATAGCGTGTGAAGAGATCTTTATAGGCCAGCGGGAAACGCTCTTCCAGATGATCCCACAACTTACCGGCGATCGTCGCCTGCACGCTGAGATCCCACCAGTGGTTGTTGAATGCATAACGTGCCAGCTGTGCCTGTTCGGATTTGGTTTTGCTGCTCACCAGATTCGCCCATTCGCTACGCGCGGTGTTGTCCATATTCCAGTACATCAGTTCCCTGACCCGCGCCATTTCTGGCCCCTGCGTCAGCGCCGAATCAACATTATCAGGCGCTTTATCGATTTTCAGGACGTACTCTTCATCTAAACGCTGTGCTGCCACCATTGGGTAGAAACCACGTTGCTGCATCAGCGCATGCAGGATCTCTTTCGCCTCCGCATCGCGGCCCCGCTCCAGCAACAGGTCGGCCTGCCAGTAACGCCACTCGTCTTTTTCCTTGGCTTCCATGGGCAGACGCGCCAGCCAGGTGTTCAGCCCCCGGCGATCGCCATTTCCTAACGCCATACGGACACGACGCTCGACTAACGTCGTCGACTGCGATCGCATAATGGCGTCATCACGCCATTTCGCCTGTTCATCGGTGACATCATTGCCCATCAGTCGCCACGCGACGATGTCACGCAACTCCTGAGTTTGATCCTCATTCAGCTGTTGCGCCTGCACCAGAGAAGGGATCATCAGTCGGGCATTCTCAACATCCTGACGCGCCACGCTGGCAAAGGCGACCGCCGCCATTTGACGGGTAAAATCGGTCGCATCGGTGGTGCGTGCAAATGTCATCACGCTGTTGGGATCATTCGCCAGAGAGATAATGGCAGAGGCAATCGTCTGGTATTCTGCGGGCATCTGTCCGGCCAGCACCGTCACCAGCCCCGTGTTGCCCGCCTTCATCGCCAGCCGGATACGCTCTAAATAGGCCAACGGATCCTGCGTGCCGGAAGCCCGCCATACGCTAAATAATTTGTCACAGGCATTCGGCTGGCTTTTCCCCGTCAACCAGAGTTCTTTTGCGCCGGTCCATGCCTCTTCGGGTTGTCCGGTATTCCATTTTGCGTAGTAATAATTGCATTGTGCTTCTGTGGTGCCGGGTTTCTCCGGGCTGAATGCCAGAAGCCCTCGCCAGTCTTCACGTCGTGCCAGCTCATTCACAAAACGTGATTGCAACGTGCGGGCCGGAGGCAGCGTCGGATTCGCGCGAACAAAGTTGGTGACCGTCACGGCTGGTTGATTCATCAAATCGTCAGTGATCTGACGGTATTCAAGGTAGGGGTACAGCGGGTAATTCTTCAGTCCTGGTATCATCTGATCAACGACATCCATCTGTCGGTTATCCCAGGCCTGTTTAATTTGCGCATAGCGGTTACGCTGTTCGTCCAGTGAATCAGCCCTTGCCACGCTACTCACCGTCAGCAGGCATACGCTGGTCGCCAGAAGACGCCAGGTAAATTGTTTGGCTTTGTCCACAAGCTCTTCCTCTAATCAATGTGCGTCAATGCGGCTTCATGCCACGTAATAAATTTATGCTAACCAGTCATTAGCATTTGCGCCACGTTGAGGACACTTTTTTACTTTTACTGCGAGTGAGATCTGCTAGCTGGGATTGGACAGTGAAAACAGCTACACTTCGCCTTTGAAAACTCTTATTCATCACGATAAACATAGAGGCGAAGTCCAACGTGGCTCAATTCGTTTATACCATGCATCGTGTCGGCAAAGTGGTTCCGCCGAAACGTCACATTCTGAAAAACATTTCTCTGAGCTTCTTCCCTGGCGCTAAGATCGGCGTACTGGGCCTGAACGGTGCCGGTAAGTCGACCCTGTTGCGCATTATGGCTGGCATCGATACCGATATCGAAGGCGAAGCGCGCCCACAGCCTGGCACTAAAATTGGCTATCTGCCGCAGGAACCGAAGCTGAACCCGGAACACACCGTTCGCGAGTCTATCGAAGAAGCGGTTGCCGAAGTGGTTAACGCACTGAAAGGTCTGGATGAGGTGTACGCGAAGTACGCTGAACCGGACGCTGATTTTGACAAGCTGGCTGCGCAGCAGGGTAAATTTGAAGAAATTATCCAGGCGCATGATGGCCACAACCTGAACGTACAGCTGGAACGTGCTGCTGACGCACTGCGTCTGCCAGACTGGGATGCGAAAGTGGCTACTCTTTCCGGTGGTGAACGTCGCCGTGTGGCGCTCTGCCGTCTGCTGCTCGAAAAACCAGACATGCTGCTGCTCGATGAACCGACCAACCACCTGGATGCCGAATCCGTGGCCTGGCTGGAACGCTTCCTGCACGACTTCGAAGGCACTGTCGTGGCGATCACCCACGACCGTTATTTCCTTGATAACGTTGCCGGTTGGATCCTCGAACTTGACCGCGGCGAAGGTATACCGTGGGAAGGCAACTACTCTTCCTGGCTGGAGCAGAAAGACCAGCGTCTGGCGCAAGAAGCCTCTCAGGAAGCGGCTCGCCGTAAATCCATTGAGAAAGAGCTGGAGTGGGTGCGTCAGGGCGCGAAAGGCCGCCAGTCCAAAGGCAAAGCTCGTCTGGCACGCTTTGAAGAGCTGAACAGCGCCGAATACCAGAAACGTAACGAAACCAACGAACTGTTTATTCCACCTGGACCGCGTCTGGGCGATAAGGTCGTTGAAGTCAGTAACCTGCGTAAGTCTTACGGCGATCGCGTACTGATCGACGATCTGAGTTTCTCCGTACCGAAAGGGGCGATTGTCGGCATCATCGGTCCGAACGGCGCGGGTAAATCCACGCTGTTCCGTATGATGTCCGGTCAGGAGCAGCCAGATAGCGGCACTATCACGCTGGGCGAAACCGTGAAGCTGGCCTCTGTTGACCAGTTCCGTGATGCGATGGATAACAGCAAAACCGTATGGGAAGAAGTTTCCGGCGGGCTGGATATCATGAAGATCGGCAACACCGAGATGCCAAGCCGCGCCTACGTTGGCCGCTTTAACTTTAAAGGTGTTGATCAGGGCAAACGCGTCGGCGAACTCTCCGGCGGTGAGCGCGGTCGTCTGCACCTGGCGAAGCTGCTGCAGGTTGGCGGCAACATGCTGCTGCTCGATGAACCGACCAACGACCTGGATATCGAAACCCTGCGCGCACTGGAAAACGCCTTACTGGAATTCCCGGGTTGCGCCATGGTTATCTCGCACGACCGTTGGTTCCTCGACCGTATCGCTACCCACATTCTGGATTATCAGGATGAAGGTAAGATCGAATTCTTCGAAGGTAACTTCACCGAATACGAAGAGTATAAGAAACGCACGCTGGGCGCAGACGCGCTGGAGCCGAAGCGTATCAAGTACAAGCGTATCGCGAAGTAATCTGAATGGCCCTCTGCGGAGGGCCATTTTTTTATCCCCGCTCGCCCATCAACTCTTTGACCAGTTCCACACAGCGCAGGAACCGCGAGTCATAGTCCGCTTCTTCGACGTGCACAAACTCAATATTGTTTTTCTCAAGCATCGAAACCAGTAGCGTCTGAAACTCTTTGCGATCGACCGAACTCCCCAGGCTACGCAAACCGTCAGCCACCCACGGCGTGTTGTTTTCCAGCAGGATCACCAAATCGAAACGGTATTCATCAATCAAGGCTTGTACGAAAGGATGTTCGCGTCCCTCATATTTTTTGCAGAACGCCTGGGTCGTGACAAAGTCAGTGTCGACAAACGCCACCTTGTTGGCGTATTTTACTGCAAAATCAATATATTGCGCGTGACCAAGGGCGATTTTGTCATAATCGGAATATTGCAACGCCATCTCATCGCCGCCGAGGTGAGAAAAGACGTAATCACGCCCATACTCCCATGCACTGGTGGTATTGAAGATGTTGGCAAGTTTATTCACCAGCGTCGATTTACCACTCGACTCTCCCCCCAGTACCGCCACGGTGCGCACAAAAAACGGTTTCACTTCGGTGGGAATGTATTCCCAGTAGCGGAACGGGTTTTCACGAATTTGCGCCCCGCTGATGCTCATAAAGGTGCGTTTCGGATCCACCAGTACGGTTTCAATACCCAGATGCTCAAGAAACCGCGGGGCGTCGTTCTCTTCGGAAGTGTATATCCAGTTTGGCTGAATACCTTTTTCTTCCATGAACGTCTTAATGCCGTTGCTCCAGACATCCCAGCCATGCGGATACGGTTCCATGCCCTCCTCATCAAAAGCATGGATACGGATGTTCTTTTGATACTTAAAGGTCTGCAATAACCAACGCAGACGATCGGAAACCGTCGGCTGCTGGGACATCGCGCTATCTTCGAACAAGGCGCGGTCACGCGCGTCGTCATAGCCCATGATGATATGCAGTTCGTCCACCTGGCTACAGGCGCGCTGAATCAAATAGATATGCCCGGTGTGCAAGGGGTAAAATTTACCAAACACCACACCGATATTTTTCTGCATACGGGGGAATTCCAGCCCCAGAAAACGATGCAATGCCTCCAGCTTTTGCGCGCTGGGACTTTTAATCTTGGCATTCAGCAACTGACTTAAATACCCCTTGGTCATTCCGCTGGAATCGGCCACCTGCTGCAATGTGCAGCCTTTTTGCTTAATGGCGGTTTTTAAGTAGTCGAATGCTGACAAAGGTGCCTCCTGCTGAAAAAAATCGTAGGCCGGATAAGGCATCGTCACCATCCGGCACTTTCACCACCCCATCCCTGATGGCGCTACGCTTTTCAGGCCCGGGAGGTGAGTACATATAGGCAATTATAAGTCGTCAAACACGCTTAACGCATCTGAGAGTTTTTTGACACCGAAGAGTTGCATCCCTTCCGGCACTTTTTTCGGGACATTGGCCGCCGGGACGATGGCGCGGCGGAAACCGTGTTTCGCCGCCTCGGAAATACGTTCCTGGCCGCTCGGCACGGGGCGAATTTCCCCCGCCAGACCGACTTCGCCAAACACCACCAGATCCTGTGGCAATGGCCTGTCGCGCAGGCTGGACACCATCGCCAGCAGCAACGCCAGGTCCGCGCTGGTTTCCGTCACTTTGACACCGCCCACCACGTTAACGAATACATCCTGGTCGGCCATCTGCAGACCGCCATGACGATGCAGGACCGCCAGCAAAATGGCCAGGCGATTCTGTTCCAGTCCAACGGCTACGCGACGCGGGTTTGCCATCATTGAGTGATCGACCAGCGCCTGAATCTCCACCAGCAGAGGACGCGTGCCTTCCCAGACCACCATCACCGAACTGCCAGAGGTCACTTCATCACCGCGGCTTAAGAAAATCGCGGAAGGGTTACTGACTTCCCGCAGCCCCTGCTCGGTCATCGCAAAAACGCCCAGTTCGTTGACGGCGCCAAAACGGTTCTTATGGCTGCGCAACGTCCGAAAACGGGAGTCGGCATCGCCATCGAGCAACACGGAACAGTCGATACAGTGTTCCAGTACCTTTGGCCCTGCCAGTGAACCGTCTTTCGTCACGTGGCCGACCATCACGATAGCGACACCGCGTGTTTTGGCAAACCGTGTCAGATAAGCCGCCGTTTCACGAAC
The DNA here is from genome assembly GCF_059421685.1 of Citrobacter sp. GW821-FHT02E08. Classification (NCBI taxonomy): domain Bacteria; kingdom Pseudomonadati; phylum Pseudomonadota; class Gammaproteobacteria; order Enterobacterales; family Enterobacteriaceae; genus Citrobacter; species Citrobacter sp. GW821-FHT02E08. Next base: position 232,637 of record NZ_JBWKVL010000005.1, read on the forward strand.
CTGCGCAACGCTGCCCGGCGAAGACTGAATATCCGCCATGTGCATCACCTGAATGGAGTCGATGACCATCAGTTTTGGTTGTTCTTCTTCGGCAATCAGGCAGATCTGTTCAATACTGGTCTCCGACAGCATATTCAGATTCGCTGTCGGCAGGCCGAGCCGATGGGCACGCATCGCCACCTGCTGCAAAGACTCTTCCCCGGTGACGTACAGGGTTTTCATCTGTTCCGCCAGCTTGCACAGCGTTTGCAGCAGCAGCGTAGATTTCCCCGCGCCGGGGTTCCCCCCAATCAGAATGGCGCTGCCGGGCACGACACCACCGCCCAGCACACGGTCAAACTCTTTAAAACCAGTCGAAAAACGTGGCAGTTCTTCAAGACTGATATCCGCCAGCTTCTGCACTTTTGCCACGCCAGCATTACCGGCATAGCCGCTGAGCCGCTCGTTACGCGCCACCGTCGGTGATGCCGCAAGGCGTACCTCAGTGATGGTGTTCCAGGCGTTGCAAGCGCTACATTGCCCCTGCCAGCGCGGATAATCGGCCCCGCATTCATTACAAACAAAGGCGCGTTTTGGAGCTTTTGCCACGGTTTACCTCGTTATTTCTGATTCATGCTGCCAGAGAGAATGCAGAACACCCCCATCAGATCGGCATGACGGATAGTCACTTCCGTCTTTTCATTCACTTTCGGCTTGGCGTGGTACGCAATACCCAGCCCTGCCGCTTTGATCATCGGCAGATCGTTGGCACCATCGCCGATCGCCACGGTCTGCGCTGGCGGGATCTCATACTCCTGCGCAAGGCGTGCCAGCGTATTGGCTTTGTACTGCGCATCAACGATATCGCCAATCACATTCCCCGTGAATTTTCCGTCCATGATCTCCAGCTCGTTCGCCACCACCGCCGACAAGCGTAGCTTGTCGCGCAGGTATTCCGCGAAGAAAGTGAACCCGCCTGAGGCGATAGCCACTTTCCAGCCCAGCGTTTCCAGCTTCAGCACCAGCTGTGTCAGACCCGGCATCAGAGGCAGGTTTTCACGAACCTGGCGTAGAATATCGGCATCCGCGCCTTTCAGCGTCGCCACGCGGCTACGCAGGCTGGCGGTAAAATCCAGTTCCCCACGCATCGCCCGTTCGGTCACTTCCGCCACCATCTCACCCGTACCGGCCAGCTTCGCGATTTCGTCAATGCATTCAATCTGGATCGCGGTGGAATCCATGTCCATCACCAGCAGACCAGGCTTACGCAGGTGCGGGATCTTGCCCAGCGGGGCGACATCCAGTTTTGCATCGTGCGCCAGTTTTGTGGCGCGCGGCGTTAATGAACCCGCCAGACGAATAACCTGATAATCCTCGACGCACCAGGCGGCGACAATTACCATCGCCGCCCCCAGCTTGCTCTGGTATTGCGTCAGGCGCTGCTTGTCCAGCCCGCGACCATACAGCAGCCAGCCACTACGGCCTGCGTGGTAATCGAGTGGCATCACCTCGTCACCACTTAATGAGAGGGGCAAACCTGGCCACAGAGAGACATCTTCAGGCAGGTCGCACCAGGTAATGTTAGGCATTAAAGCTCCTGTAAAATCGTACGGGTCGGGAAACATCCAGGGGAAAATAACGCATGAGGCTACCCTGTAACCATCGCTTCTGGCAACATTAAGCCTCAAATTTTCAGCAGGTGGAATATGGCTCGCGCAAAACTCAAATTCCGGCTTCATCGTGCAGTGATTGTCTTGTTCTGTCTCGCACTGCTTGTCGCGCTGATGCAGGGTGCGTCCTGGTTCAGTCAAAACCATCAGCGACAACGAAATCCGCAACTGGAAGAACTGGCTCGTACGCTGGCACATCAGGTGACGCTCAACATCGCACCGTTAATGCGCACCGAAACGCCGGATGAAAAACGTATCGCCATTGTACTCCGCCAGCTCACTGAAGAGAGCCGAATTCTGGATGCCGGAGTTTACGATGAGCAAGGCGATCTCATTACCCGTGCAGGCGAAAGCGTTAATGTGCGCGACAGGCTGGCGCTGGACGGTAAAAAAGCCGGCGGCTATTTTAACCAGCAGATAGTCGAACCTATTCAGGGGAAGAATGGTCCACTGGGTTATCTGCGTCTGACGCTCGACACGCACACCTTAGCCACCGAAGCGAAGCAGGTCGATAACACCACCAATATTCTACGCCTGATGCTGCTCTTGTCACTGGCTATTGGCGTGGTATTAACCCGAACGCTTCTGCAGGGCAAACGCACGCGCTGGCAACAATCCCCCTTCCTGCTTACCGCCAGTAAGTCCGTACCCGAAGAGGATGAGAACGAGAAAAAGGATCCGTAAGTCGCGAAAGTGCAGCGCCAGTACGTTAGCATTAATATAGACGTCAGTTATAGAAAGGAAATCTGCCATGTCGACACTACGCTTACTTATCTCAGACTCTTACGATCCCTGGTTCAACCTCGCGGTCGAAGAGTGTATTTTCCGCCAGATGCCTGCCACTCAGCGCGTTTTGTTCCTGTGGCGTAACGCGGATACGGTGGTTATTGGCCGGGCGCAAAATCCGTGGAAGGAGTGCAATACCCGGCGCATGGAGGAAGACAACGTCCGTCTGGCGCGCCGTAGCAGCGGCGGTGGCGCGGTATTCCACGATCTCGGCAATACCTGTTTTACCTTTATGGCGGGGAAGCCGGAATACGACAAAACCATTTCAACGGCCATTGTGCTTCAGGCATTAAATTCACTCGGCGTTACCGCTGATGCATCCGGGCGCAATGACCTGATCGTTAAAACCCCCGATGGGGAGCGCAAAGTGTCCGGCTCCGCCTATCGTGAAACAAAAGATCGTGGTTTTCATCATGGCACATTGTTGCTCAACGCCGACCTGAGTCGCCTGGCGAACTATCTGAATCCGGATAAGAAGAAGCTTGAAGCCAAAGGGATTACCTCCGTGCGTGCGCGCGTCGCAAATCTGGTCGAGCTGTTGCCGGGCATTACCCACGCTCAGGTGTGCGAGGCGATAACCGACGCCTTTTTCGCCCACTATGGTGAGCGTGTGGAAGCGGAAATTATTTCACCGGATAAAGCGCCAGACCTACCAAACTTTGCCGAAACCTTTGCCCGTCAAAGCAGTTGGGAATGGAACTTTGGCCAGGCGCCGGCGTTTTCGCATCTGCTGGATGAACGCTTTAGCTGGGGTGGCGTGGAGTTGCACTTTGATGTTGAGAGAGGCCACATCACCCGTGCTCAGATCTTTACCGATAGTCTGAACCCGGCGCCACTGGAAGCGTTGGCGACTCGTTTGCAAGGCTGTCTGTATCGTTCAGATGTACTGCAACAGGCGTGTGATGCGCTGTTAGTGGATTTCCCGGAGCAGGAAAAATCGTTGCGGGAACTGTCGGCGTGGATTGCGAAGGCTGTTCGATAATATCAATGCGGTTTTGTAGGCCGGGTAAGGCGAAGCCGCCACCCGGCTTTTTTGCCCGGTGGCGCTACGCTTACCGGGCCTACACTGCCCTGAACGAAAATTACTCTTTATCGCCCAGCAGTACAGATTCCAGCGCAATCTTAATCATATCGTTGAAGGTCGTCTGACGCTCAGCTGCAGTGGTCTGCTCGTGGGTACGGATATGGTCGGATACGGTGCAGATGGTCAGCGCTTTCGCACCAAACTCGGCTGCCACGCCGTAAATGCCCGCCGCTTCCATTTCCACACCCAGAATGCCGTATTTTTCCATCACGTCGAACATTTCGCCGTCCGGAGAGTAGAACAGGTCTGCAGAGAACAGGTTGCCAACGCGAGCGTCAACGCCCAGGGCTTTTGCTGCGTCAACCGCGTTGCGCACCATGCCGAAATCGGCAATCGCGGCAAAATCATGATCTTTGAAACGGATACGGTTAACTTTGGAATCGGTGCAGGCCCCCATACCGATCACTACATCACGCAGTTTGACATCAGTACGTACTGCGCCGCAGGAACCGACACGAATGATTTTCTTCACGCCGAAATCGGTGATCAGCTCTTTGGTATAGATTGAGCAGGACGGGATACCCATACCGTGACCCATGACGGAGATCTTACGACCTTTATACGTCCCGGTGAAACCCAGCATGCCGCGAACGTTATTTACTTCACGAACATCTTCGAGGAAAGTTTCAGCAATGTGCTTCGCACGCAGCGGGTCGCCCGGCATCAAAACTACGTCTGCGAAATCGCCCATTTCTGCATTAATGTGTGGGGTAGCCATCGTTATATCCTTCTAAATTGTTTATGCCTGATGGCGGCCACGCCTAATCAGGCCTACAAAAATAAGGCCCGGTGAGCAAATGCGACCGGGCGTTCAATTACAGCATATTTTTGCCGTAGTCCATTGCAGACGTGCCGAAATAGCTAGCCAGCGTTTGGCCGATATCCGCGAACGTTTCACGGTGACCCAGCGAACCGGGTTTCACTTTCGGACCATAAACCAGTACCGGAATGTGCTCACGGGTATGGTCGGTGCCCTGCCAGCTTGGGTCACAGCCGTGGTCAGCGGTCAGGATCAGAATGTCATCTTCCCCTACCAACTCCATCAGTTCTGGCAAGCGACGGTCGAACAGTTCCAGACCCGCAGCATATCCTGCGATATCGCGACGGTGGCCCCAGGAAGAGTCGAAATCAACAAAGTTGGTAAAGACAATAGTCTTGTCACCAGCCTCTTTCATCTCTTTCAGGGTCGCGTCAAACAACGCATCCAGCCCTGTGGCTTTCACTTTTTTGGTGATACCGCAGTTGGCATAGATATCCGCGATTTTACCCACGGAAACCACATGACCGTCTTTCTCCTCGACCAGTTTTTGCAACACGGTCGGCGCTGGCGGTTCAACAGCCAGATCGTGACGGTTACCGGTACGCTGGAAGTTGCCGGCTTTGTCGCCGATAAACGGACGCGCGATAACACGGCCAATGTTGTAGCCACCTTCGGTCAGCTCTTCACGGGCGATTTCGCACAGTTCGTACAGACGATCCAGACCAAAGGTCTCTTCGTGGCAGGCAATCTGGAACACAGAGTCAGCGGAGGTGTAGAAAATCGGCTTGCCGGTTTTCATATGCTCTTCGCCCAACTGGTCCAGAATCACTGTGCCGGAAGAGTGGCAGTTGCCCAGATAGCCCGGCAAATTGCCGCGTTTCACCAGCTTATCCAGCAGTTCCTGCGGGAAGCTGTTGTCGTGGTCGCTGAAGTAACCCCAGTCAAATAAAACCGGCACGCCAGCGATTTCCCAGTGCCCCGACGGGGTATCTTTACCGGAAGAGAGTTCATGCGCCCACGCATAGGCACCAATCACTTCCGCGTTGCCATCCATCCCGGCAGCGATTTTACCCGTAGAGCCTTCGTGCGCTTTCGCCAGACCCAGACGGGTCAGGTTAGGTAAATTCAGTGGGCCTTTACGACCATTATCAGCCTCGCCATTGGCACAGGCTTCAGCAATATGGCCCAGAGTGTCGGAACCTACGTCGCCGAAGCGATCCGCATCTTCAGTTGCACCAATACCAAAGGAGTCCAGCACCATAATAAATGCACGTTTCATCTTGTTCTCCATACATCTTGCGCTGCAAAAAAGCGATCAGATCAGTATATCGCTATTCGGTGATTCGACGATACACTGTCGGTGTAATTTCAGGCGCTTCGTTGTCAAGTCTGATTGCCGCTTTGACCGCTTTCGCCGCCTCTTGCCAACTGGCCTCATCTTTCGCGTGGATCACCGCCAGCGGGCGTTGTCCATCAACACTGTCACCCAGTCGCGCCATGTCGGTAAAACCAACACTGTAATCAATAGTGTCCGATGCCTGACGGCGACCGCCGCCCATCGACACCACCGCCATGCCAAGCGCGCGGGTATCCATTGCGCCAACAAACCCTTCGCTGTCAGCGTATACCGCTTTACTCAGCATCGCAGTCGGCAGGTATTTTGCGTAGTTTTCGACGAAATCAGTCGGCCCTTTCTGCGCCGCAACCATACGACCAAAGATGTCGGCCGCTTTACCGTTATCCAGCACCGCCTGCAGTTTTGCACGCGCGTCTGCATCATCACTGGCCAGCTTGCCAGAGATCAGCATCTCTACGCACAGCGCCATCGTGACGTCAAACAGACGTGGATTGCGATATTCCCCGGTCAGGAACTGCACCGCTTCACGCACTTCTACCGCGTTACCTGCGCTGGAAGCCAGCACCTGGTTCATGTCAGTCAGCAGCGCCGTAGTCCGCACTCCCGCGCCATTGGCCACCCCGACGATCGCTTCTGCCAACGCGGCAGAAAGCTCATAGGTTGGCATAAAGGCGCCGCTACCCACTTTGACATCCATGACCAGCGCATCCAGCCCTTCCGCCAGTTTTTTGGCCAGAATAGACGCGGTAATCAATGGGATGGAGTCCACGGTCGCGGTAATGTCGCGCGTGGCATAAAAACGTTTATCCGCAGGTGCAAGCGAGCTGGTTTGCCCAATTATCGCCACACCCACGTCTTTAATAATTTCACGGAAACGGGCGTCATCCGGGAAGATGTCAAACCCCGGGATCGCTTCCAGTTTGTCGAGCGTACCGCCGGTATGACCGAGGCCACGCCCGGAGATCATTGGAATGTAGCCCCCACAGGCTGCCACCATCGGCCCCAACATCAGGGAGGTCACGTCGCCTACGCCGCCAGTAGAGTGTTTATCAACAATCGGGCCATTCAGATTCAGGCTTTTCCAGTCCAGTACGGTTCCTGAATCCCGCATCGCCATGGTCAGCGAGACGCGTTCTGGCATTGTCATATCGTGGAAGAAAATGGTCATCGCCAGGGCGGCAATCTGCCCTTCAGAGATGGTGTTGTCACGAATCCCGTTAATAAAGAAACGAATTTCTTCATCACTCAGCGCGTGGCCATCACGTTTTTTACGAATAATTTCTTGTGCGAGAAACAAGGTAACCTCCATGAGGAAAAGAGTTTGCAGGCGGTTTTGCCGGATGGCGGCTAACGCCTTATACGGCCTACGGTGATATGTCGTAGGCCTGATAAGCGAAGCGCCATCAGGCACTTAGCACCTTAGTAGCTGCTTGCGCTTTTGCCGTCGCCGTGGCCGAGTGCTTTCAGCAGGCTCGCCAGCAGGCTGGATGCGCCGAAACGGTAGTGACGAGAGTCAGCCCAGTCAGCGCCAAACAGTTCGTCGGCAATCGCCAGGAACTGCTGCGCGTCTTCAGCCGTACGTACGCCACCTGCCGGTTTGAAGCCAACCGTTTTGGCAACGCCCATATCACGAATGACTTCCATCATGATGCGCGCGCTTTCCGGCGTCGCGTTTACCGGCACTTTACCGGTAGAGGTTTTGATGAAATCTGCACCCGCGTTGATGGAGATTTCAGACGCTTTACGGATCAACGCTTCTTCTTTCAGTTCACCGGTTTCGATGATCACTTTCAGCAAAACGTTAGCCGCCGCGCAGGCATCTTTACAGGCTTTAACCAGATCAAAACCGACCTGCTCATTGCCCGCGATCAGCGCGCGGTACGGGAACACCACGTCCACTTCATCCGCACCGTAGGCGATTGCCGCACGGGTTTCCGCCAGCGCGATGTCGATGTCGTCGTTACCGTGTGGGAAGTTAGTCACTGTCGCGATACGGATATCCGGCGTGCCCTGCGCATTAAGGGTTTTACGCGCAATAGGAATAAAACGCGGGTAGATGCAGATAGCAGCCGTGTTACCGACCGGGGTTTTCGCCTGATGACACAGCGCGATCACTTTTTCATTGGTGTCGTCGTCGTTCAGGGTGGTCAGGTCCATCAGTTTCAGCGCGCGCAGGCTGCTTGCTTTTAAATCGGTCATTTGATTCTCCAACGGCATCGCCGTATAAAATTTCACCTTGCGGGTTTGTTAGTATTCTAACATTCATCCGCCATTACACTTCGATATACATCACAGTTAATGAAAACTACGTACAAATTTGCATTACTCTAATGAGATCAACTTCAAATAAATGACCTTTTCAGGCCCCACGAGAATGCGACAGGCGCATCAGGATCAAAAGCCATCGTGGCGTAACTTTCTACAATGGCGCTAAACCTTCGGTACAAAAAGGAAACGAAGATGCCTGTTTCAAGCGAAACCGCCCTGCAACAACGTTGCCAACACATCGTGGCCAGCCCGGTGCTCAGCCCTGAACAAAAACGCCATTTCCTGGCGCTGGAGGCCGAGAACAACTTGCCTTATCCGGCGCTCCCCGCGGATGCCCGCCAGGCGCTGGATGACGGCGTTATTTGCGATATGTTTGAAGGACATGCCCCCTTCAAACCCCGCTATGTATTGCCTGATTATGCGCGTTTTCTGGCTAACGGTTCACAGTGGCTGGAGCTGGAAGGGGCGCAGGATTTAGATGACGCATTATCCTTGCTCACCATTCTGTACCACCATGTGCCCTCGGTAACATCGATGCCGGTCTTCCTTGGTCAGCTTGATACGCTGCTGCAACCATATGTTAGAATTCTAACACAAGAAGAGATCGACATTCGAATAAAACGTTTCTGGCGCTATCTCGACAGAACCCTCCCTGATGCGTTTATGCATGCCAATATTGGCCCTGCCGATACCCCTGTCACACGTGCGATTTTACGCGCAGATGCAGAGTTAAAGCAGGTAGCACCTAACCTGACGTTTATTTATGATCCGCAAATCACTCCGGATGATTTGCTGCTTGAGGTTGCAAAAAATATTTGTGAATGCAGCAAACCTCATATTTCCAACGGCCCCGAAAATGATAAAATTTTCACAAAAGGCGGTTATGGCGTCGTCAGCTGTTATAACTCTTTACCCCTTGCGGGGGGCGGCAGCACACTGGTCAGGCTTAACCTGAAAGCCGTTGCAGAGCGCAGTACTTCTGTCGATGACTTCTTTACGCGCACGCTACCGCACTACTGTCAGCAACAAATTTCCATCATTGATGCCCGCTGTGACTTCCTCTACGAAAAATCACATTTCTTTGAGAATAGCTTCCTCGTGCAGGAAGGGTTGATCGATCCACAACGTTTTGTGCCCATGTTTGGTATGTATGGTCTGGCGGAAGCCGTCAATCTGCTGTGTGAAAAAGCAGGGTTGAAAGCGCGGTATGGGAAAGATGAGGCCGCGAACGCGCTGGGTTATCGCATCAGTGAGCAACTGGCTGGGTTTGTCGAAAGTACACCGGTGAAACACGGCTGGAAGCAAAGAGCGATGCTGCATGCGCAATCAGGCATCAGTTCAGATATCGGCACCACGCCGGGCGCGCGTCTGCCCTATGGCGACGAACCGGATCCCATCACCCATCTGCAAACCGTCGCGCCGCACCATGCGTGGTATCACTCCGGGATCAGCGACATCCTGACGCTGGATGAAACCATCAAACGTAATCCGCAGGCGCTGGTACAGCTTTGTCTTGGCGCGTTCAAAGCGGGTATGCGTGAATTTACCGCCAACGTCAGCGGCAACGATCTAGTACGCGTCACAGGTTATATGGTGCGTTTGTCAGACCTGGAAAAATACCGCGCCGAAGGCTCCCGTACCAACACCACCTGGCTGGGAGAGGAAGCCGCACGCAATACACGTATTCTGGAACGACAACCTCGCGTAATAAGCCATGAACAGCAGATGCGCTTCGGTAAGTAAGGTTATCCCATTCTCCTGCGTGGACGGGCCAGGCAGTCGTCTGGCCCTGTTTTTACAGGGATGTAATCTGCGCTGTAAAAATTGTCACAATCCGTGGACGATGGGACGCTGTAATGATTGCGCAGAGTGTGTGTCTCACTGTCCGCACCAGGCGCTGAGTCTCGTTGCCGGGAAAGTGGTGTGGCAGGCTGATGTCTGTAAGCAGTGCGACACCTGTTTGCAGATGTGCCCACAACACGCCACGCCGATGGCGCAGACGATGAGTATTGACGAGGTATTACGTCATATCCGCAAAGCATCATTGTTCATCGAGGGCATCACCGTCAGCGGCGGCGAAGCCACAACGCAGTTACCGTTTATTCTGCAACTGTTTGCGGCCGTCAAAGCCGATCCGCACCTGCGTCATCTGAGTTGTCTGGTCGACAGTAACGGTATGTTGAGCGAAACCGGCTGGGAGAAATTACTCCCGCTGTGTGACGGGGTCATGCTTGACCTTAAAGCGTGGGATAACGCGTGTCACCAACGGCTTACAGGGCGGGATAATGCGCGGGTTAAGCGCAGCATTATGCTGCTGGCAGAGCGCGGTAAACTGGCGGAACTGCGCCTGCTGGTCATTCCCGGTCAGGTTGATTATTTGCAACAGATAGACCCGCTGGCGGCATTTATCTCTACTCTGGGAAATGTTCCCATCCGATTAAATGCTTTCCACGCCCACGGAGTGTATGGCGAAGCCAGAAACTGGCCGAGCGCAACGCCGGACGACGTGGAGGCCCTGGCGAGCGCCTTACAGGATCGCGGCGTGAATAACCTGATTTTCCCGGCGTTGTATCTTTAAATTGTCGGATGGCGACGCAGAGCGTCTTATCCGGCCTACAGGTACAGCACGTTCACAGACCATCCTCCGGCAATCAAAGATGAAAAAGCGCCGTCGTATTACGATACAGCGCATCGGCAATCACCTCTTCAGGCTCCGGGCGCAATTCGCATAACACCTCAAACACTCTGACGGCCTGCTCCGGACGATTCGGCTGCCCCTGAAAACCGTTCAGCGGCATGTCCGGTGCATCCGTTTCCAGCAGTAAAGCATCCAGCGGCAGTCGCGCCATGACGTCACGCGTTTTGCTGGCGCGAGGATACGTAATGGTGCCTCCCACGCCAATCTTATAGCCCAGTTGAACAAAGCGCCCGGCCTGTTGCAGGCTACCTGAGAAACCGTGTACCACGCCGGTACGTGGCAAATTCTGGCGCTTAAGATGCATCGCCAGCGTGTCGTGCGTGCGACGGGAGTGGAGGATCACCGGAAGATCATAACGTTTCGCCAGTTTCAGTTGCGCCTCCAGAATATACTCTTGCCTTGCGAACTGAGGATCGTCCCGGTAAAGATCCAGGCCAATCTCCCCTACCGCCACCACTTTCTGTGGGCGTTTCTCCAGGATCTGTTGGAGCTGATCCAGACAATGGTCAGCGTGATGTTCAATGACAATAGGGTGCAGACCGAGTGCGGCAAACAGCGGCGGGAACTGTTCCGCCAGCGCCAGCACACGTGAGAAGTTCGCCGACTCCGTTGCCGGGACGATGATTTTCCCGACGCCAGCATCTGCAGCGCGCTGAATACTGGCCACTTCATCGCCGCAAAAAGGCGGAAAATCAAAATGACAGTGCGTATCGATAAAACACCGGGTCACGCCAGATCCTCACTGTTGAACGATGTGTCATTGGCCTGCGGCGCACCACTCACGGTTTTCACATGCGCATCGTTAGCCACCGGAGCGGCTGGCACCACCACCCTTCCTGGAACCACAAGCTTCGGCGTATGGCGGATTAACGGCGGGTTTTCCGCCAGCAGTTTCCCCACCGTCGCCAGGAAATATCGCCCGCAAAGACGCCCGGTTTTGTAATCTTCACGCAGTGCCGGAATGCGACTCCCCAGCGCCATGCTTTGTAAAGGCTTTGGCGGGTAGATCTCAAAGATACGTAATTTACCCGGCGGCTTTTCTATAAAGCGCTGAATTGCGCTGTAACTGGCTTCGTGGTGCTTCACCAGATTGACCAGCGGTTGCAAACTACTTTCCCCCAGCCAGCGCTCCATGCGCTTAAACCATTGTGGCGTATAGTACATCTGCGAAGGGACGGTGCGGATCACCACCAGCGTTTTTGCCCCTTGCTTTGCTGCTTCACGAACAGGGATCGCATCGCTGACGCCGCCATCCAGATAGCTGATGCCATCGAGTTCGACGCCCGTTCGGTAGAATCCTGGAATGGCGCTGGAGGCGCGAAGAAGATCGAGCCAGTTTTGTTTCGTTGGCGAAAAATAGACCGGCGAGTAGTCATCGCCGCGACAGGCACACATGTAAAACTTTTTCCCCATTTCAAACAACTGCGACGCGTTATCCAGTGCCAGAGGCATCTGTCCGGCGCTCGACTCCACCAGCCAGTCGAGATCGATGAGATTTCCCCCGCGCACAAAGCGCACCGGATCAAAGAATTCGCGCTTCGTGGTGTAACGCATAATGATTTTGCGCCCATAGCCGGGCTGATTGCAGAGGTAAGCCGAGAGGTTTTGCGCCCCTGCGGAAGTGCCGAAGTAGAGATCAAAGGGGTTGAACTGCGCGCGCATGAACTCATCCAGCACCCCAGCGGTAAAAATCCCCCGCTGCCCTCCCCCTTCGCACACCAGCGCCATGCTGCCCGGGCGGAATGTGTTGATTGTTAACGGCGCTATATTGCCGAGCGTGACGGGTATTCGCTGCCCCACCTCTGCCTTCCTGTTCTTTTGTATTATAGAGCGACAAAGTAACGCAATTTTGCCTGTGCTAAAACCGTAAAAGCCAGTCCGCAAGACTGGCTTAGTATCAACAAAACGTTACGGATTGAGCGCTAGGGTCGTTTACGGCCCATAAACAGGCTGATCAGGAACAGGATAATCCCTACGACGAAGACAATTTTCGCTGCCCCTGCAGCGGTGCCGGCCAGTCCACCAAACCCCAGAGCGGCGGCAATTAACGCGATAACCAGAAATATAATGCCCCAACGAAACATAAGCCTCTCCTTTACCCTAGTTAATGTCGACCGCTTGAGATGAGCGCTCAGGCTGCTCATTGGCGATAGTTTGAGTGTGGTGCACAGTGCGCCTCCCGACAAAGTCAGGAGGGCAAATTACGAAGAATTACTGAGTTTTCAGATCATTTTTGACGCTTTTCACGCCATCAACCGCTTTGGCGATACTTTCAGCGCGCTCAATTTGCGCCTGAGAATCGACGGTACCGGAGAGCTGAACCACGCCATCGGTGGTCTCGACTTTCACTTTACGGGAGGGAACGGTGTCATCAGCCAGCAGCTTCGCTTTTATCTCGCTGGTGGTCGCCGTATCGCCTGCGTAGCCTTTCACGGAATCTGATTTGCTGTCACGAACATGAAGTTTGTCGCTGACGGAGCTCACGCCCTCAATGCCTTTTGCGACTTTGACAGCTTCTTCTGCCTGCGCCTGGCTTTCGACAAACCCACTGAGGGTCACCACTTTCTGGTCGGTTTTGACGGAGATATCGGTGCTCTTAATGCTTTCGTGGTCCACCAGTGCGGCTTTCACTTTCGCAGTGATGGTGCTGTCATCCATGAAATTACCGACTTTATTCATAGAGCTATCGATCTTTTGCCCTGCGCTTTCAGCCCCGGATTGCGCCTTATCCATCGTAGAGGTTTCTGCAAACGCAGAGCCTGTCGCGACAGCGGAGGTCAACATAACGGCCAGCAGAGTTTTAGAAATCTTAAGTCTTGTCATAGTCATCGATTTATTCCTGTATGGTTTGCTCATAATTTGAGCTCAGGCAACACGAGGCTGCATTGCTGAATGTGGTGAAAATCACCCAGTTCAGAAGTCAATGGCAGAGATCACAATCAGCAACTCTTATGATGAAGCTCTGCCCTGGTACCTTCTGAGTCAGTTTTTAATATCGTGATTTAAATTTGTGACAGTTTTAACAACCAACATTCACAAACCAGGCAGTCGTAAAAACCGTCAAAAATGTCATCACTTTGTTAAATATAGATCACAATCGCAAAATCGCTTGCTGAAGTGGTTAAAAAACAGGCAATCATAAGGAAAACAGAGGGATTTAAGAACATTCCGCAACGGGGGAAGAAGAGGGAAAACGTCGCAGAGCGCGGAGATACCGCGCTCTGGAAGGTAGATTAGTGCTCGCGGGTTTTACGGAACCGAACGTCAGGGTAACGTTCCTGCGTCAGGTTCAGGTTGACCATCGTTGGGGCGATATAGGTGAGGTTATCACCACCATCCAGCGCCAGCTGGATTTCGTTTTTACGTTTGAACTCTTCGAATTTCTTCACGTCAGAACATTCGACCCAGCGTGCGGTCGCCACGTTCACCGATTCGTAAATCGCTTCTACGTTGTATTCACTCTTCAGACGCGCAACCACTACGTCAAACTGCAGCACACCGACCGCGCCGACGATCAGATCGTTGTTGGCGATAGGACGGAAGACCTGCACCGCGCCCTCTTCAGAGAGCTGGACCAGGCCTTTCAGCAGCTGTTTTTGCTTGAGCGGATCTTTCAGGCGAATACGGCGGAACAGTTCCGGCGCGAAGTTCGGGATACCCGTGAACTTCATCATTTCGCCCTGGGTGAAGGTATCGCCAATCTGGATGGTGCCGTGGTTGTGCAGACCGATGATGTCGCCAGGGTAGGCTTCTTCAACGTGCGAACGGTCACCCGCCATAAAGGTCAGCGCATCGGAGATCACCACGTCTTTGCCAATACGCACCTGGCGCAGCTTCATGCCCTTTTCGTATTTACCTGAAACGACACGCATAAAGGCAACGCGGTCACGGTGTTTCGGGTCCATGTTGGCCTGAATTTTAAAGACGAAACCGGTGAATTTCTCTTCTGAGGCTTCCACCAGACGGGAGTCAGTTTTGCGCGGCATCGGTTGTGGCGCCCATTCCACCAGACCGTCCAGCATGTGATCCACGCCGAAGTTCCCCAGTGCGGTACCGAAGAACACCGGCGTGATTTCGCCCGCCAGGAACAGCTCATGATCGAATTCGTGAGATGCGCCTTTGACCAGCTCCAGCTCATCGCGCAGTTGTTGCGCCAGCTCTTCACCGACTGCGGTATCCAGATCCGGGTTATCCAGACCTTTCACGATGCGCACTTCCTGGATGGTGTGACCTTTACCGGTCTGGTACAGATAGGTTTCGTCTTTATAGAGGTGGTAAACGCCCTTGAACAGCTTACCGCAGCCAATCGGCCAGGTAATTGGCGCACAGGCGATTTTCAGCTCGCGCTCCACTTCATCCATCACTTCCATCGGATCACGGATGTCACGGTCGAGTTTGTTCATAAAGGTGAGGATCGGCGTATCACGCAGACGGGTCACTTCCATCAGCTTACGGGTACGGTCTTCTACACCTTTCGCGGCGTCGATCACCATCAGGCAGCAGTCAACCGCCGTCAGCGTACGATACGTATCTTCCGAGAAGTCTTCGTGCCCTGGGGTGTCCAGCAGGTTTACCAGACAATCATGATACGGAAACTGCATCACAGAGGTGGTAATAGAGATACCACGCTGCTTTTCCATCTCCATCCAGTCTGATTTCGCATGCTGACTGGAGCCACGACCTTTTACAGTACCGGCGGTCTGGATAGCCTGTCCGAACAACAACACCTTTTCGGTGATAGTAGTTTTACCAGCATCCGGGTGAGAAATAATGGCAAAAGTGCGGCGTTTGGCCACCTCTTGCAGATAAGGA
Source organism: Citrobacter sp. GW821-FHT02E08 (assembly GCF_059421685.1). NCBI lineage: Bacteria > Pseudomonadati > Pseudomonadota > Gammaproteobacteria > Enterobacterales > Enterobacteriaceae > Citrobacter > Citrobacter sp. GW821-FHT02E08. The sequence goes on from NZ_JBWKVL010000005.1 coordinate 248,051, forward strand.
GACAACGTCATAGTCAAATCTTCTTAGGTAAGCACGGCTAAGGCCGCGCATGTTGAATACGAAAAATGCGGCTATTTTACCCATCAACAGGGGGGAGGCAATCAGTGTTTACACAGGAGCTGCTCCAGTTCGCTTAATGACGTCACCGTCCAGGTCGGTTCAATCCCCGCAGGCTGGTCACGATGATGTGCGTTCAACCAGCAGGTGGATAGCCCGGAATTGATACCACCCAGAATATCGGACTCTGCGGTATCGCCTACCATCAGCACGCGAGAACGGTCAGGATTGCCCGCCTGCTCCAGCGCATAATCAAAAATACGCGGGTCCGGTTTCGCCACGCCAACCTGTTCAGAGATGACCAACAGATCAAAATAGTCGCGCAGTCCGGTACGCTCAAGGCGAATTTGCTGCAACGCGGTAAATCCATTGGTAATAATGCCAATTTTCGTTTTACCGCGAATGGCGTTGAGCAGCGAGACAGCCCCCGGTAACGGCGAACAAATTTCCGCCATCGCATTAATAAATGCGTCATTAAGCTGGCCCGACGGCACATTCAAACGTTCAGCCCAGTCCAGGAAACGCGCGTGTTGCAACTGTAATGAGGTAATCGCACCGTTTTGATAATCCACCCACAGAGGTTTATTGACGGCCTGGTAGTCCTGAAAATCTTCAGCGGTAAAGGTCACGCTATAGTCGAGAAACATCCGCTGTAAGCCGGTGAAGGAATCGAACGTAAACAGCGTTTCATCGGCATCAAAGAAAATCCAGTCCCACTTCATCATTACACCTTGCCTCTTTTTTACATACTTATAGGAAGTGCCATTATGACGGCGTCCTCACGCCCGTCCGCCGTCGGATAATAGTTGCGGCGGATCGTTGCCTCGTTAAAGCCTAAGCTTTCATACAGCGCGATGGCGGCAACGTTAGAGGCGCGGACTTCCAGCCACAGCGTCAGAATGCCGCGTTTTTCCAGTTCATCAATGAGATGATCCAGCAGCGCCCGCCCCAATCCCCGACGTTGAAAATCCGGGTCGACGGCAATATTAAACAGCGTCGCTTCATCCAGTACGACTTGCGTAATGGCAAAAGCCGCCAGCCTCCCGTCTACCGTCAATTGATAGTTGAGGTAGCGCTCGCCCTGATTGCTGGCAAAAGTGTGTTCGCTCCACGGAAACGCATGGGCGCGTTTTTCAATCTGAAAGGCTGCAGGGAGATCAGTCGGATTGAGGGTAGAAATCGTGTTCATATGCGCAGATTTGTTGCCATAGTGCGGCGCGTGCCGTTGGGTTTGCCCGAATTTCATTAAACGCAGGAGTTGAGACCTGTGCGCCTTCCAGTAACAGCGGTTCTTCAGTCCCCAGTCGCCAGCTGTTGCAGCGACTCCCCTGCGGTAGCATCGTGACGCGGTCAGGCGTCAGTTGCAGTACCTGGTCTGGGCTAAGGGTCAACGCGCGTAAAATATCACTCATCAGCGGGTCGTTCAGCGCCGGTAAGTCCGCGGCAACCATGACCAGACGAACGTGTGCAGGAATTGAAATCGCGATCTCGCCCTGCAGCGCGCCAGGGCGGCGCAGCGACCACTGCGTAATGCCCAGTTGCTGTAACTGCCAGTCTCGTCGGGATGTCATAGCGAAACGCTCCTGTCTGTCAGGGGCGCAAATATAGCAAATTCGTCGAAACTGCGCCAACAAACAACTATAATCGCCGCCTGGAACAATAGAGGAATTTTTCATGTCTGCTTTTACCCCGGCAAGTGAAGTCTTGCTACGTCACAGTGATGATTTCGAACAAAGCCGTATTCTGTTTGCCGGAGATTTGCAGGATGACCTGCCTGCCCGCTTCGAAAGTGCCGCCAGCCGCGTGCATACTCAACAGTTTCACCACTGGCAGGTGTTGAGCCGCCAGATGGGTGACAACGCGCGTTTTAGCCTGGTGGCGGAAGCCAGCGATGTCGCCGACTGCGACACATTCATCTACTACTGGCCGAAGAACAAACCGGAAGCGCAGTTTCAGCTGATGAACATATTGTCACTGCTGCCTGTCGGCACGGACATTTTTGTGGTGGGTGAAAACCGTAGCGGTGTGCGCAGCGCAGAGCAGATGCTGGCCGAATACGCGCCATTGAATAAAGTCGATAGCGCGCGCCGCTGCGGCCTGTATCACGGTCGTCTGGAAAAACAGCCGGTCTTTAATGCCGATGCATTCTGGGGTGAATATACTTGCGAAGGGCTTACCATTAAAACCCTGCCTGGCGTGTTTAGCCGTGACGGTCTGGATGTCGGCAGCCAGCTTTTGCTCTCAACGTTGACGCCACACACCAAAGGCAAAGTTCTGGATGTTGGCTGTGGCGCAGGCGTGCTGTCTGTCGCATTAGCAAGCCACTCTCCGAAAGTGCGTCTGACCCTGTGTGATGTTTCCGCGCCTGCGGTTGAAGCCAGCCGTGCAACGCTTGCAGCGAACGGCATTGAAGGTGACGTATTTGCCAGCAATGTGTTCTCGGAAGTGACGGGTCGTTTTGACATGATCATCTCCAACCCGCCTTTCCATGATGGTGTACAGACCAGTCTTGACGCTGCACAAACGTTAATTCGCGGCGCCGTTCGCCATTTGAACAGCGGCGGAGAGTTGCGGATTGTCGCCAATGCCTTCCTGCCGTATCCAAAAGTGCTGGATGAGACGTTTGGCTTCCACGAAGTCATCGCACAAACCGGCCGCTTTAAGGTATACCGCACGGTGATGACCCGTCAGGCGAAGAAGGCCTGATTTACTAAATGTGAAGACCGGACCTGATGCTTGCATCTGTCATCCGGTCGCCACAGGCCAGGCCATTTTTACAGCAATCAATTCGTCCCACGTAATTAACTATTGACGAACAGCTGAAAACCACTAGAATGCGCCTCCGTGGTAGTGATTCTTTTTTTAAGAATCGATGGTATGCGAAGGTGGCGGAATTGGTAGACGCGCTAGCTTCAGGTGTTAGTGTCCTTACGGACGTGGGGGTTCAAGTCCCCCCCCTCGCACCATAATCCACGTTGATATTGCTCGCACTGGGCGAAGGTGGCGGAATTGGTAGACGCGCTAGCTTCAGGTGTTAGTGTTCTTACGGACGTGGGGGTTCAAGTCCCCCCCCTCGCACCAACGAGGCGATATCAAAAAGTAAGATAACTGTGCGAAGGTGGCGGAATTGGTAGACGCGCTAGCTTCAGGTGTTAGTGTCCTTACGGACGTGGGGGTTCAAGTCCCCCCCCTCGCACCAATTATCTTATTTCCCACGCTGTTTTCTTCCTTCTGTGTTTTATCCCTGATTCCCGTTGATCACCACCAGCATAATACCGCTCACCAGCGCAACACATGATGGCAGCAACACAAAGTGTCGTAACTGCTTGTGATATAACATCAATGAAGTCAGTAGTAATCCTGACACAATCATCGCTTTCCATGCTGCGAGAGACAGATCGGTAAACGCCAGCCCGGTAATAATCATTCCCGGCAACAATATCCCCCATCCACTGCCCAGCGCACGTTGCAACATGGTTTTACCTCTGACACCAATAATGATAATCAATATCATATGATATATTTTCTCATCTGTCAGCATGCCGCATTCGTCGCATCCATGAGTTTTACTAAACGATAGATGACATAAATTTGGCAAGGTGATAAATTGCTCGCTGGTTAACTAACGAACACCATAAAACGTATACCTATGTGAGTTTCTTCCTCGCACGTTATTTTTCACTTTAGCAACCCACTCAACGTATCCTGCAGATTAATAACGATATTCAGATATGACAGCACAATCCTGGCGATCACTGCGCACCAAGAAATATCAATTTTCACTCCGCCTGTTTCTGTTTCTTAACGCTGCATCGGCACTGTTTGCATTAGCATTTCCTCTTTTTGAGGTCAGCACACTTCCCGCCCCTGCGATTTTTATCGTTGCCGCAAGCACGCTGTTATTGGTCTGGCATGGAAAATACGCCGATAAAAAAATCAGTCTTCCCGTCGTATCCCTGATATTTGGCATACTGTGGGCGAGTCATATTGCAATGAAATACAGGATGTTAGGTCATAGTGATGACTCTTTTTTAATGATTTCCCTGCTGAGCGTGTTATTTATTGGCTCCATTGCTTTTGCTAACAACATCATCGCGTTTACGCTTCACTCGTTACCTTCGGTGTTTGTCTGCTTATGGCTTAATGGCCATGAGCACGGAATACGGATCCTCTATTTAATGGCCTTGCCGATGGCAGGTATTGCCATTCAGAATGTGATCCAAAAGCGCTATGACCGCTTTGCCCAACAGCTGATGTACAAATTGCTGGAAGAGAGGGAGACACTGAACGGTCTGAGCATGCTGGATCCGTTGACCGGTTTGTACAATCGTCGCGGTCTGCAAAATAAGCTGGATACCCTGCTAGCCCTGGACACCCGCGGGCACTACGTCTTACTTCTCGATATCGACCACTTCAAAGCCTACAACGATCATTACGGGCATATGATGGGCGATCAGGCGCTGATTCGCGTCTCTGCGGCTATTCGTGATGCCGTCCGTTCACGGGATATTGTCACCCGTTTTGGTGGCGAAGAATTCATGGTTCTGCTGACTGCAGCGGATCAACTACAGGCGCGAGTCACCGCCGAACAGATTCGCCAAAAAGTCTACGATCTCGAGATCCCGCATATGTTTAATGAGAGTACCGCGACAAATGTCACCATCAGCATCGGCATTGCGCCATTGGTCGATCAGGACATTGATGGCGCGATCTCCCGAGCCGATAAAGCGCTGTATGAAGCAAAAAACCAGGGGCGAAATAATACGCTGGTTTTCGATGAGCTCCCCCTCCCCTGATGGTTTAATCGTGCTACGCCGCAGAGGATAGCGACAAAGCACTTGCCATCGTTTCGCTCTATCGCTAGGATTCGTAATCATTATCATTTAGATTACTATCCAGATATAGCGCTATGGCCTATCGCTCTGCTCCCATTATTGAAGATGTCATCTGGCAAGCTCATCTCCCGTCGGGGGAGCCAACGCTTGCCGATACTGTGCGTGAAACGATCGCGCAAACCCGCGAGCATCTACTGGAATTTATTCGTCTTGATGAACCCGCCCCGCAAGGCGTCATGACGCTGGCCCAGTGGTCTACTCCCAGCGCGTTAAGCTCTTTGCTGGCGATATATTCCGATCACATCTATCGCAATCAACCCACACAACCGCGCGAAAATAAACCGCTGATTTCACTGTGGGCGCAATGGTATATCGGACTGATGGTTCCCCCGCTGATGCTTGCCCTGCTCACTCAGGAAAAAGCCATTGATGTTTCTCCTGAATATGTCAGCGTTGAGTTTCATGAAACGGGACGGGCAGCCTGTTTCTGGATTGACGTGCACCAGGATCACCAGGCGACGTTGCACTCTCCCCAGCAACGCCTGGAAACGCTGATCCTCCGGGCGTTAATGCCCATCGTTCAGGCGCTGGAAGCTACCGGAGAGATTAATAGCAAACTCATCTGGAGCAACACCGGGTATTTGATCCACTGGTATCTGACAGAAATGAAACCGTTACTGGGAGAAGAGCTGTTGGCGACACTGCGCCAGACCTGCTTTTTCGAGAAAAAGCTATCTGGCGGTGAAGATAACCCCCTGTGGCGAACTGTCGTTCCACGCGAAGGGCTTTTGGTGCGCAGAACCTGCTGCCAGCGCTATCGCCTTCCTGATGTTCAGCAGTGTGGTGACTGTACGTTAAAATAAGCAAGGAGCCATCGCCCCTTGCTTTTTCGCCTTATGCAACCTGCTGACTTTCCTCTTCCGTACGCTGAGCTTCTTCAGCTTCCTGCGCCAGCAACTGTTTCTCGTATACTTTGAAGAACGGGAAATAAATAATAGCGGACACTAACGCCAACACCACCACCAGCACTGCCGCACGATAATCCCAGCCTAATGCCCAGGCAGCCCCTACCGGCGCTGGTGCGGTCCACGGAACAACGGAAATCACGCGTCCAATCAAGTCGAGTTTCATTGCCGCCCAGGCCAGTATCGCGTTAACCATCGGCGCGAGCAGGAACGGAATAAAAAAGACCGGGTTCATCACAATCGGCGTACCGAAAATGACAGGCTCGTTAATGTTGAAAATGCTGGGAACCACACTCAAACGACCAATGGATCGCAGGTGCACAGAACGGCTACGCAGATAGCAAATCACCAGCCCCATTGTCGCACCGGACCCGCCCACAACAATAAAGAACGTCCAGAACGCTTCCATGAAGATGTGCGGCAGCGGTGCGCCCTGCGCCAACGCGGTCTGGTTCATCCCAAGATTGGTCAGCCAGAACATTTGCAGCATTCCGGAGACAATCGCGGCGCCATGTATCCCCGCAAACCACAACAGATGGCCAATCAATACCGCGAGCAAAATTGCAGGCAGGGAGTCAGCCGCTGAGACCAGTGGCTTAAAGATCGCCATGATGGCCTGTGGGATCAGCATATCGAACTGCGCCTGGATCAACAGGCTCAGAGGGTACAGCGTGAGGACAACCACTAACACCGGAATCAGCAGATCAAAAGAGTTTTTGATCATCGGGGGAACCTGATCCGGCAAGCGAATACCGATATTGTGCGCTTTCAGAAAACGCATCATTTCGACGCAGTAAATCGCCACCAGGATCGCGGTAAAAATACCGGTGCCTCCGAGGCTGTCAACCGGCAGGGAGCCTTTCGTTTTTGGAGCAGCAATCAGTAAAAACGCCATGATCGAGAGCATCGCGCACATAAAAGGATCTAACTGATGCGACTTAACGTAGTGTTTCCCCAGGTTGTATGCGATGGCCGCGCAAATGTAGATGGACATGATCCCCATCGTCATATCAAACGGCGTGAGTATCTGACCTTCAAATTGCTTTGCCATATCCAGCCACGCACGGGCAAACCCCCAGGAGGTATCCGGAGAAAAAGGAGGATAGGCAAATACCAGCAGGAACGATCCGACAATCATAAACGGCATTGCCGAGATAAACCCATCGCGGATCGCCATCACGTGGCGCTGTGAGGATATACGCCCGGCAACGGGGCTAACATAGTTTTCAACAAACCGAAAAATCACATTAAACACAGCATGGTTGGTAGACATATCCGCTCTCCAGTCCGTCAAAACAACGTAGATATGCAGGCAGCAGCAACACCGCCACGTAAGAATCCATTACCACTTTTCGCAACCGTGCCGGAATAAAGACCCGTGATACAGCGTAGAGAATTAAGTTTCATAGGTGGCTCTTATTATGTGATACAGAGGAAGTGACAATTTTAGTATTAATCTCTCCCACCCGTACCGCAACCGGTTACTGTAACCGGTTTCTGCGATTGTGAAGAGGATCTAATATTTGTGCATGTTACTGGATTGTTACTTTAAAATATTTACAGCGGTACTTTCCTTATGACAAATTACGCCACGCAGTTTTCCAAAGAACAGGGGCTGCTTACACCGCGTCAGGAGGAATGAATGAGTCTGCAATCTGTACGGCAATTTCTGGCCGAATATGCCCCCGATATTGAAATTATCGAATTAGATCAGAGCACAGCAACGGTTGAACTGGCTGCAAGAGCCCATAATGTGGAGCCGGGACAAATTGCAAAAACGCTTTCCCTAAAGGTGAAAGACAACATTATTTTGGTTGTCGCCAAAGGTGATGTCCGCCTGGACAACAAGAAGCTCAAAGAAACATTTGGGGCGAAAGCGCGTATGCTCAGTTTTGATGAGGTGGTGAGTGCAACAGGTCATCCGCCTGGCGGCGTCTGTCCTTTTGGTCTGGAAACGCCTCTGCCAGTCTATTGCGATGTCTCCCTCAGGCATTACACAGAGGTATTGCCTGCTGCTGGCGCAACGAATAGTGCAATAAGAATCGCACCTGAAAGGATGGCCGAGTTGACTTCAGCGACCTGGATTGATGTCTGCCAGTGATCCGCCGTCAAGTCTGAAGGATGCGCCTCGTTCGCCATTTCAGGTACACAGCGCTATGCCGTGTGCAGCGCAGAACGGGGGTCAAGGGCGCGCAGAGACAGCAAGATATCCGCCGCATCCAGCAACCCGGCATCAGAACTCACGCCCAGCTTGGACATCACATTAAATTTATGTGCCCGGATCGTTTTGATATTACGTTCAAGCTGCACGGCTATTTGAACCATCGAATAGCCGTGCGACATAAACCGTAAAATTTCACGCTCAGTAGGACTAATCATACGGCTCTGACTGGTAAACCAAAGATTGCTGCTGCTTTCCGTCACCCGACGTGCGCCATTCAGCGCTAAAGATAACTGTTCTTGTAAACTACTCAGCGGCGATGACTTACTTAATACGCCATCCAGTTGCGAGGGTGACAGAGAGCCAATAAGACGGGCTTCATCATCGTCGTCGGCAATGACCAGTCTGCGCATACGCGGGAAATCGATCGCCAGTTCCGTCAGGCACGCCAACCCAACCCGACGATCTTCTCGTATTGCCGAAAGTGAGAAGATAACCGCAGAAAAAGGTGTATTAACCATCGCCGCTTTAAATTCAGACTGATTAGAAAAGAGATGAAGCTGATAGAGACATTCAGGATCTGAATTAAATAAACTCTTAATACCAATACTGCTCATTGCGCACTTTTCTACCAGTGCGACATTTCTCTTGATGATTCTTTTTTCCATTCCGTGGTATCTCCATATACTGAAGGTAAGTTCAGTTCTCTTGCTCCTTGAGAACTGTTAATCCATGCATACATTTCAGCATTACTGTGTATGGACAAACGACGCATGGCACTGTTTTTCTGAGCACTGATAGTTTTATTACTCTTCTTCAACAACGTCGCTATTTGATTAATTCCCCAGCCTTTTCCGAGAAGCCGTAATACTTTACGCTCCGATAGCGTAAGAACCATCGACTGCCCACCATATTCCGTCATCTCTTGCAGTGTCGGAAACATCAGCGCTTTACTGATTCGCTCAGCGCTATAATTGCCTGAACGAATGGCATTAATCACGCTTTCGACCGGATCCTCATCAGAGAGCAACGTCGTTGCAGGTCCCATCAATAGCTCAACGGCCGAAGGATAGTAAGTGCGGGAAACGAGAAAAATCCAATGAATATCACGATATTGCGTTAATAGCGTATAAAACTGTTCACAAACAACACGAGGTTGATTGCACTCCCCCGTTAAATCAACCAACACCAGTTCAGAGCGGCGCAGTTGCATCAACGTGAGCTCTTCTACTGAACGGCAGAATGTTAACTCATGATCGGGAAAGTGACCCAGAAAGACGCCTCTTAGTCCGGCCTGGATAACGGGTATTTTACTGATAACAATTCCATTTTTGTAGCGTCCTGGCAACATATTCCCTCCATATTCACATCCTTTCTTATTTTCACCCCTATTAATAAACCAAACATATAAATAGCGAGATGAAATTAAAATTAATTAACAATGTGAATTATTCCGTTATTTTATTTTTATACATTGTGACTGCGACCATACCAGAACCCACATAGTATAAGATCCTCTGAACATTATCACATAGTGTTTTATAAAAACAATTCCCGGACAATTAAATTAACCAAATTTAATTGTCGAATATTTTAAGGTGAATTAATTTCGTTTAATAAATTAACAATATGTATTTGGCAACATCTACTTATCTTCCCTTATGAATAAAGAGGAAATCTGCCACATCAGTAATCCCCATATAATCATAATGCTAGCAACAGGCGGGTGCGGAATATCGTCGGTGTACTTCACGTTACCCCTCCTCATTGACACAACCTGATCAATGCACTGCAATGATGAGTCTAATCGCAAAACGGAGGGCGACACGGTTCAAATGTTCAAACCCATCGCCCTGACGTTTTTTTCAACACAAAGATTGATCCGGGCCAGAGCCAACGGACTCATACTTCGTGTTACAAAGAAGACTTTGTCATTTTTACCCGTCTTTTCAATCAGGGCGAGTCATGCAAACAGAGCAGTTGTTACAACGAACGGTTACACGGTTATGTATTCAATGCGGGCTTTTTTTATTGCAGCACGGGGCAGAAAGCGCACTGGTTGATGAACTCTCCACGCGTCTGGGTCTGGCGCTAGGGATGGACAGCGTAGAAAGCGCCATCTCTTCTAACGCCATCGTTCTCACCACCATTAAAGACGGCCACTGTCTGACGTCGACGCGGAAGAATCAGGATCGTGGCATTAATATGCACGTTGTCACGGAAGTTCAACACATTGTGATTCTGGCCGAACACAAACTCCTGGACTGCCGGGGAGTCGAGAAGCGTTTTAGCCAAATCAGACCGCTGCGTTATCCGCGATGGCTGGTGGCTCTCATGGTCGGACTTTCCTGCGCCTGTTTCTGCAAACTGAATAAGGGCGGATGGGACGGCGCCGTGATCACCTTTTTCGCCAGTATGGTGGCCATGTATATCCGTCAGTTTCTGGCGCACCGACATCTCCACCCGCAAATCAACTTTTGTATAACCGCCTTTGTTGCCACAACCATCTCCGGTCTGTTACTGCGTCTGGATACGTTCAGCCAAACCCCGACCATCGCGATGGCGGCCAGCGTGCTGCTGCTGGTACCGGGATTTCCGTTAATCAACTCTGTCGCGGATATGTTTAAAGGTCACATTAATACCGGGCTGGCGCGCTGGGCAATCGCCAGCCTGTTGACGCTGGCGACCTGTGTGGGCGTCGTGATGGCTTTAACCTTATGGGGGCTTCGCGGATGGGTGTAATTGAGTTCGTTCTTGCCCTTATGCAGGACATGATTTTGTCGGCAATCCCTGCCGTCGGGTTTGCGATGGTCTTTAACGTTCCACACCGTGCGCTGCCCTGGTGCGCCCTGCTGGGTGCGCTGGGCCACGGCTCACGGATGGTGATGATGACCGCCGGGTTTAACATTGAATGGTCGACCTTTATGGCGTCGCTGTTGGTCGGCAGCATCGGTATCCAGTGGTCGCGCTGGTATCTGGCGCACCCGAAGGTCTTCACCGTCGCGGCAGTCATCCCTATGTTCCCGGGGATCTCCGCCTACACAGCAATGATTTCCGCCGTTAAGATCGGCCATTTTGGTTACAGCGATCCTCTGATGATCACCTTGCTGACCAATTTCCTGAAAGCATCTTCTATTGTCGGCGCGCTCTCCATTGGGCTTTCCGTGCCGGGGCTTTGGTTGTACCGCAAACGCCCACGCGTTTGATTCGCCCTCCTCTGGCATCACTTTGTGAATAAGAGGCGGTGACCCCGCCTCCCTGCCGCTTCTGGTCATCGGTGTGTTACTATAAAAACAGTCTCCCTTCTCGGTTGTTGTTCCGTATTGAGAAACATTATGTCTTGCAGAATTTTAACCCCGGACGTCATCGGTATTGACGCATTAGTCCACGATCACAACGCCGTGCTGGCGAAATCGGCTGGCGGCGCGGTCGCGGTATTTGCCAATAACGTGCCCGCATTTTATGCCGTCACGCCTGCCCGTCTGGCAGAATTGCTGGCGCTGGAAGAAAAACTGTCGCGCCCGGGAAGCGACATCACGCTGGACGCGCAGTTTTACGAAGAACCGCAGGCCGCGCCCGTTGCGGTCCCGATGGGGAAATTTGCGATGTATCCTGCCTGGCAGCCGGACGCCGACTTCCAGCGTCAGGCGGCATTATGGGGCATCGCGTTACGAGAGCCGGCGACAGCGGAAGAGCTGGCGTCATTTGTGGCTTACTGGCAGGCGGAAGGCAAGGTCTTTCACCATGTTCAGTGGCAGCAAAAGCTGGCGCGCAGTCTCCAGATTGGCCGGTCCAGCAATGGCGGGATGCCCAAACGTGATGTGAATAGCATTAGCGAACCTGACAACCACATTCCACCGGGATTTAGAGGGTAACGATGAAAAACGTTGGCGATCTGATGAAACGTCTGCAAAAAATGATGCCGGCGAATGTAGTGCCTGCGTTTAAAACAGGCGAAGAGCTGCTGGCATGGCAGAAAGAGCAGGGCGAAATTCGCGCTGCCGCGCTGGCCCGTGAAAACCGGGCGATGAAAATGCAGCGTACATTCAACCGTTCCGGGATCCGCCCGTTACATCAAAACTGCTCTTTCGAGAACTACCGGGTCGAGTGCGACGGTCAAATGAATGCGCTCAGCAAAGCCCGACAGTATGTAGAAGAGTTCGATGGCAACATCGCCAGTTTTATCTTCTCGGGTAAGCCCGGCACCGGAAAAAACCACCTTGCGGCGGCGATCTGCAACGAGCTGCTGCTGCGGGGAAAATCAGTCCTGATCATTACCGTCGCCGATATTATGTCAGCGATGAAAGAGACCTTCACGAATCGTGAAACCAGTGAAGAACAGCTGCTCAACGACCTGAGCAATGTCGATCTGCTGGTGATCGACGAAATTGGCGTACAAACCGAATCTCGCTACGAAAAAGTGATCATCAATCAGATCGTCGATCGTCGCTCATCCTCAAAACGCCCTACCGGCATGCTGACCAACAGCAATATGGAAGAGATGAGCAAATTGCTCGGCGAGCGTGTGATGGATCGTATGCGTTTGGGCAACAGTTTGTGGGTAAATTTCAACTGGGATAGCTATCGTAGCCGTGTGACCGGAAAAGAGTATTAAGACCATTCTTAATACGAGCAGCGCTATACTTTCGCTGAAAAGGCACATACGAGTTACCATTATGAAAACAACAAAACGCATTCTGCGCTGCGCGATCGCCGCCAGCGCACTCATCTCCACCAGCATTTTCGCATCATCCTGGCAGGATTCGCTCTCCAGCGCGGCCAACGAACTCACCAAAAGCACCACCTCAGGACAAAGCAGCACGTCGCTCTCATCCCTCACCAGTCTGTTAAATGGCAGCACTGACGCGTTGAGCGCCAGCAACATGAACAACGCGGCGGGGATTTTGCAGTATTGCGCCAAACAAAAACTCGCGTCCGCGACCGATGCGGAAAACGTCAAAAATCAGGTTCTGGATAAACTGGGCCTGAGCGCAAACGAGCAAAAACAGGATACCAACTATATGGACGGTATTCAGGGTCTGCTGAACACCAAAGATGGCCAGCAGTTGAATCTGAGCAACATCGGCAGCACGCCGCTGGCGGAGCAAGTCAAAACCAAAGCCTGCGATTTGGTACTTAAGCAAGGCATGAGTTTCATTTCCTAATCGCTCCACACGCCGCGTTTTAGCGCCTGGGCAAGAAACGCGGCCTTAATCCTCTCTTTTCTCCCCTCACCCCTTGATACACGCCGGAATCGCGGGAAGTGATGGCGATCAAAATATACGCTTTCTAAACCAATTCTGAATAACAACGTAATTTAATGTCACTAGAATTGCAGCAGTGTAACATCGCAATTACATTGTATACCCCGTAAAAGATTAGCCCTCCTGATAGATCGCCGGGAGGAGCAGGCTATAACTGAGGATCGTTAGTTGTCTGAATTCCTGTCCATCGCCCTGTTTCTCGCCTCTGTGCTGATTTATGCCTGGAAAGCGGGTCGTAACACCTGGTGGTTTGCAGCCACTCTGACGGTGCTCGGTCTTTTTGTTGTCCTGAACATTACACTCTATGCCAGCGACTACTTTACCGGCGACGGCATCAACGATGCGGTGCTCTACACGTTAACCAATAGCCTGACAGGCGCGGGCGTCAGTAAATACATTCTTCCGGGCGTGGGGATCGTCCTCGCGCTGACGCTGGTTTTTGGTGCGCTGGGCTGGGTTCTTCGCCGCCGTCGGCACCATCCCCATCATATGGGGTATAGCCTGCTGGCACTGCTGCTGGCACTGGGTTCGGTAGACGCCAGCCCGGCGTTTCGCCAGATTACCGAGCTGGTGAAATCACAGTCCCGCGATGGCGATCCTGATTTCACGGCTTATTACAAAGAGCCGTCGAAAACGATCCCCAACCCCAAACTGAATCTGGTCTATATCTATGGCGAAAGCCTTGAGCGCACCTATTTTGACAACGATGCCTTCCCGGATCTCGCTTCGGAACTGGGCGCGCTGAAAAACGAAGGGCTGGATTTCAGCCAAACCATGCAATTGCCGGGCACGGATTACACCATTGCCGGGATGGTGGCCTCCCAATGCGGTATTCCCCTGTTTGCCCCCTTTGAAGGCAACGCCTCGGCATCGGTTTCGAGCTTCTTCCCACAGAATATCTGTCTTGGCGATATCCTGAAGAACTCCGGTTACCAGAACTACTTTGTTCAGGGGGCGAACCTGCGTTTTGCCGGCAAAGATGTGTTCCTGAAATCCCACGGCTTCGATCATCTCTACGGTGCCGAAGAGTTAAAAACCGTGGTCGCGGACCCAACGTATCGTAATGACTGGGGTTTCTACGACGATACGGTACTCGACGAGGCATGGAAAAAGTTTGAAGAACTCTCTCGCTCCGGCCAGCGTTTTTCTCTGTTTACGCTGACCGTCGACACCCATCACCCGGATGGATTTATCTCGCGCACCTGCAACCGTAAACGCTACGACTTCGACGGCAAGCCTAACCAGTCATTTAGCGCCGTCAGCTGCAGCCAGGAAAACATTGCCCAGTTTATCAATAAGATCAAAGCGTCGCCGTGGTTTAAAGACACCGTCATCGTCGTCTCTTCCGATCATCTGGCGATGAACAACACCGCGTGGAAGTACCTGAATAAGCAAGATCGCAGCAACCTGTTTTTCGTTCTGCGCGGCGACCAGCCTCAGCAAGAGACGCTGGCGGTCAAACGCAACACGATGGATAACGGCGCGACCGTGCTCGATATTCTCGGCGGGGATAACTTTATTGGACTCGGGCGCAGCAGTTTGTCCGGTGAATCCATGTCGCTGGTGTTCCTGAACATTAAAGAGAAAGTTCTGGCGTGGAAACCCGACATCATCCGCTTGTGGAATTTCCCCAAAGAGATGAAAGCGTTCACCATCGATCAGGATAAAAACATGATTGCCTTCTCGGGCAGCCATTTCCGTTTGCCGCTGCTGCTGCGGGTCTCAGACAATCGCGTGGAACCGCTGCCGGAAAGCGAATACTCCGCCCCACTACGCTTCCAGTTGGCGGATTTTGCCCCACGCGACAACTTTGTCTGGGTCGATCGCTGCTACAAAATGGCGCAACTGTGGTCGCCGGAACTGGCGCTCTCCACCGACTGGTGTGTTTCGCAGGGCCAGTTGGGTGGGGAGCAAGTCGTACAGCACGTGAACAAGGCACAGTGGAAGGGCAAGACGGCGTTTAAGAACACCATCATCGATATGGAACGCTATAAAGGCAACGTGGATACGCTGAAAATCGTCGATAACGATATTCGCTACAAAGCGGACAGTTTCGTCTTTAACGTGGCAGGCGCGCCGGAAGAGGTGAAACAGTTCAGCGGTATCTCTCGCCCGGAATCCTGGGGGCGCTGGTCCAACGCGCAGCTGGGAGAAGAGGTCAAAATTGAGTACAAGACGCCGTTGCCAAAAAAATTCGATCTGGTGATCACCGCCAAAGCCTACGGCGCGAACGCCGATCGCCCCATTCCGGTACGTGTAGGCAAAGAAGAACAGATCCTGCGCTTGGGTAACGATATCACCACGACCACACTGCATTTTGACAATCCGGAAGCGGCCAGCACGCTGGTGATCGCGCCACCCGACCCACAATCCACCAACGAGGGCAACATTTTGGGGCACTCGCCACGTAAACTGGGGATCGGTATGGTGGAAATCAAAGTGGTGAATGCCGAAGGATAACCCCGAATGGAGAGTATCGGCCCGATAAGCGTCACGCCACCGGGCCTCTCTTTATCGGTGAAAAAAACAGCGCCCAACACGGCTCCGGGCGCTGCATGGCAACTTTAATCCAGCGCTTTCACCGCTTGACGCATTCCCTGTACCCGTATATTTTCCAGGCTGGCAGTCACCTGGGCGGTAAGCCCTGGCAACAACGTTAAATCTTCGCCCCAATGCGCTTTATCACTGAGTACGGCATCGACCAGTTCCTGTAACGTCAGATCTTCACCCACGCGCGGCCACAGCTGTTGATAGCGTGTGAGCCACTGCTCATCGTCCTGGAGTGGATACGCCTCTCCTGCCCGTTCGCCGCGGTAAAAAGCGATCAACGCCGCAAGCGCAAACGTCAGCCGCACCGGATATGTACCGTTCTGCTGGCCAGCCAGCAACTGAGGCAAAATACGCGTGCGGAATTTCGTCATACCGTTGAGCGCAATAGAAAGTAGCTGATGGCGGATATACGGATTCTGGAAACGTCCTGTCACCGCATCGGCAAATTCACGCAGTTCAGCGGCGGGCAGATCCAGGACCGGAATAATCTCCTGATGAATCGCCTTTTCCACAAAGCAACACACATCCTCATCCTGCATCGCCTCGCCGACAGTATCCAGCCCGCACAGCCACGCCACCGGAACCAGTGCGGTATGCGCGCCATTGAGAATGGCGACTTTACGCTCTTTATACGGTTTGATGTCGGCGACAATGCGAATATTCAGCGAACATTCCGTCAATTTCAGCGCCTCGGCCAGCCAGGCCGGTCCCTGGATCACAAACAGATAAAAATGCTCGGCGGTGTCGAGAAACGCATCGTGATACCCCAACTGCGCTTCCAGCGCTGGTACCTCCTCGCGCGGATAGCCGGTCACGATCCTGTCCACCAACGTGGAGCAAAATGTGTTTGCCGTTTCCAGCCAGTCGAGAAACGCCGGAGACAACTGCCACTCCTGCGCATAACGCTGAATTAACGCCTTGAGCGCATCGCCGTTATAGTCGATCAGTTCGCAGGGAATCATTACCCAGCCTTTGTCTGGCGCGCCGTTGAAGTGATTAAAACGCTCCAGCAACAGACGTGTCAGTTTCGCCGGGAAACTCACCGGCGGGGCATCATCGATACTGTCACCTTCGTGATAGCCGATCCCTGCCTCAGTGGTGTTAGAAAACACAAAGCGGATATCGGGATTATGCGCCAGCGCCAGGTACCCGGCAAAATCCTGATACGGGTTGATCTCGTTATTCACCGAGCGGATCAGACGCGCGTCACTAACGGCCTCGCCCTGCTCATTCAGGCCACGGATCACCGTGGTGTACAGGCCATCCTGAGTATTTAGCGACGGCGGAAAATCGGTATTAATAGGGCGAACAATGGTGATGCCAGCCTGCAGATCCGTCGTCTCGTTGAGAACATCCAGCTGCCAGTCTACAAACGCCCGCAGAAAATTGCCTTCGCCAAACTGGATCACTTTCGTCGGGTAGTTTTGGCCAGGAAAATCCTGTCGATTCAATGTTTTCATTGCTATATCCCTATCAGAAAGTAATCACGCCTTTGATAAGCTCGTGGTTGTTAACCACATCATGTTCGTATATCTCCGCCAGCGTGGTGAAGGGATAGCGGTGCGTCAGCATCATGTCTGCGGTCAGCTTACCTTCCGCCATCAGCTGCCCTACTTTGGCGAAATCCTCCGGCGTGGCGTTACGACTGCCCATCATGGTGGTCTCTTTTTTGTGAAACTCAGGGTCGGAAAACTGCAGATCCCCCTTAAACAGCCCAACGAAAACAATGCTGCCGCCATGGCGAATCAGGTTAACGCTGTTATTCATCGCATGCTGATTCCCCGTGGCATCAATGACCTTTTGCGCCAGGGAGCCGCCAAATTGCGCGCGTAGCTGTGCGTCAAAATCGCCGGCAGACGGGTCAATAACCGGGAGTGCCAGGCGAGAGGTCACATGCTCCCGACGGGCTGGGCTGGTATCGGCAACCACCACCTGCGCGCCGTCAGCTTTAGCGATGGCCGCGGCCCCCAACCCTATCGGGCCTGCGCCCACCACCAGTACCTGCTCGCCTGGCGCAATCGCCGCCCGGCGTACCGCATGCGCGCTAATGGCGTAGGGCTCAATCAGCGCTGCCGCCTGCGGATCAATACCGTCAGCCGCCAGCAGGTTAGTCGCAGGTACAGACAAATACTCGCTAAAGCCGCCATCCTGATGCACGCCAATCACCGAAATTTTCTCGCAGCAGTTGGTACGCCCGCTGTTACACGCCGGACATTGCTGACACGCAACGTAGGGAATCACTGCGACCTGTTGACCCATTTTCAGATGCGAAATATTTTTACCTAACCCGGCAATTTCGCCACATATTTCATGGCCCAACACGCGGGGATAACTGAAAAAGGGTTGATTGCCTCCCCAGGCATGAATATCGGTACCGCAAATCCCTACGGATTTAATTTTTATTAATGCTTCATCCTCACCAGGAATAGGAACTTGACGTTCTTCCCAAACTAATTTTTTCGGTTCCTGGCAAATCAGCGTATTCATCGTTGACATGATTCAGCTCTCCTGTTTTTCGTTGCATCAGATATCGATGAAAATAAAAATATCGAAGGGACAGGAAACGTAATTTGTGAATACCGACGCATAAAAATGTTTTAAATCGGGTTTTAATACGCGCAAAAAGGAGAGACCGATGAGCCGCTCGCAAAATTTACGTCACAACGTCATTAACCAGATGATCGATGATATGGCTCGCGGCCATATCCCCTCCCCGCTCCCCTCACAAAGCGCACTGGCGGAGATGTACAACATCAGCCGTACTACGGTGCGCCATATGCTGAGCCATTTAAGCGAATGCGGCGTACTGACGCCGGTTGGCAGCGACTATGTGATCGCCCGCAAACCCAATAATGACGACGGTTTCGCCTGCACCACCGCCTCGCTGGCTGAGCAAAATCGTATTTTCGAGCACGCCTTTTTCACCATGATTAACCAACGGCAGCTACGCGCTGGTGAGACATTCTCCGAACTGCAACTGGCGCGCGCCGCTGGCGTCAGCCCGGTCGTTGTGCGGGAATATCTTTTAAAATTCGGGCGTTACAATCTGATTATCAGCGAACGGCGTGGTCTGTGGCGTATGCAACAGTTCGATCAACGCTATGCCGAACAGCTTTTCGAAATACGGGAAATGCTGGAGACCCACGCCCTTCAACACTTTCTCAATCTGCCGGTTACGGATATCCGCTGGCAGAAAGCGCGAGATTTACTCGATCGTCACCGCGCATTACGCGACACCATCAGCGACAACTATCGCATGTTTTCCGTGCTGGACCGGGACTTTCATAATCTGATTCTCAGCGCCGCCGAAAATGTCTTTTTCGATCAATCACTGGAGATTATCTCTGTTATTTTTCACTTTCACTATCAATGGGATGAGAGCGATCTCAAACAAAGGAATATCGTCGCCGTCAATGAACATATGACCATTCTCAGCGCCCTCATCTGTCGCAACGACCTCAGCGCCACAGCCGCATTACGTCAGCATCTGCAAACCGCCCGGCAGACCATGATCCACTCCATCAATACGACGAGCAGCCACTCTGTGAGATTTTAAAAACCGATTAAAAACAGCAAATCATTACCGTAGCCACAATTCCTTAATAAAAATAACTATCCATTAATAAGACACTTTAGGCTCTGATAAACATTTTAAGATAATCAATACGCATAATAATAAATAGTTTAGAAACTCTGTAATACATCCCGGAAAACCCGGACAAAATAATAAAATCCTCAGTACCTACTAAAAAAACGGAGAGTAATAATGAGTCTGATGTCTAAAAAAAGAAATACGTTACTAGCATTCGCTGTTGGCTCTATACTCGCTACTGTCTCATTTAGCAATTCTGCGATAGCCGCTGCCGAATATACGTTGAAAGTTGCCTATGAAAATAATCCAGGAGAACCTTTTGATAAGGCGATCCGTGAATGGGCGCGCTTATTTAATGAACAAACCGGCGGTAAAGGCGAGCTCATTGCTTATCCCAGTTCACAATTAGGCTCGAAAAAGGATGTCATTGAGCAAATGAAACTGGGCAGTCCACTGATTACCCTCGCCGATGGCGCATTCTTCTCTGACTATGTGCCTGATTTCGGCATTATGTTTGGTCCTTACGTCGGCAATAGCTATAAAGATATTTTTAAACTCAACCAGTCAGACTGGTACAAGGATCTGGAAAACAAACTGGATGCTAAAGGCCTGCACATCGTCTCTAAAGACTGGCTGTATGGTACGCGCCATATGCTGACCACCAAAATGGTCACCAAACCGGAAGATTTGAAAGGCCTCAAAATTCGCGTCCCGAACAATCGCATTCAAATCGAAGGCATGAAAGCGATGGGCGCAACCCCGACGCCACTCCCTCTCGCCGAAGTCTATACCTCGCTGAATCTGAAAGTTATTGATGGCGCGGAAAACCCAATTCCGGTGTTGTACGGACAAAAACATCATGAAGCGGCTAAATACCTGATCCTCACTGGCCATGTCGAAAACGTGACTAACCTGGTGATGGGAAGCAATACCTACAAAAAACTGCCGCCGGAAATTCAGACCGCACTGGTGAACTCCGGCGATCAAGCAGGGAAATACTTGACTGAGCTCGTTCAGAAGGAAGAACAAGAACTGATTGAGAAGATGAAGACAGAAGGCGTCACAGTGGTGGAAGTTGACCGCAATCTGTTCCGCGAAGCGTCAAAACCGTTCTACACAAAATTCCCGGAATGGACGCCAGGATTGTATGAAAAAACACAGGAAATCATCGCACAGTAACGGAGAAAACGCGCAGCGCACTGCCTGCGCGTTTCCCTTTCCCTGAAAAAAGTATCGCCGTATAGGAATGACTATGTTTCGGTTTCTCAATAAATTCAGCGATATTCTGGCCTGCCTGCTGGCAGGTGGGATTGTGCTCATTACGGTCGTGGCCGTCCTGATGCGCTGGCTGCTCAACGCCCCACTGATCTGGGGTGAGGAAGCGCTGATTATCTGTTACATCTGGTTGATTATGATCGGTGCGGCCTCAGCAATGGGCCATCGTATGCACGTCAGTATTGATGCCTTCACCTCCATGCTGCCGGAAAACTGGCGTTTATCCTGCGCCATCATCACCCACATGATTGCCATTGTCTCACTGTCTACATTTGGCTATCTCGGCTATGAGCTGTCACTTATCGCCGTCGATAAAATCACCCCCATTCTTGGGGTCTCCTATCTGTACATCGATTTTGCTGTGCCGACAGGCGCTGGGATCATGGTGATGTTTTGCCTGCAACACCTCTGGCAAGACATTCAAAAACTGAAACGCAGGGAGGTCGTATGTCAGTAGCGATCGCGTGTATTGTCTTATTGTTTCTGTTTATTCTGAATACGCCGATATTCATCAGCGTACTGGTCGCAATACTGACTTACTTTTATATGGCGGGCGACATTTCACCGCTGATCGCTGTTCAACGTATTATCGGCGCTGGAGAAAACGTCACTTTACTGGCAATTCCGTTCTTTATCCTGCTCGGTAACCTACTGAATTACACCGGTATTACGCACCGTATGTTGCGATTCACCGGTGTGCTCTCCGGTCACTATCCGGGCGGGCTCGCCCAGTCCAACGTCCTGCTCAGTACCATGATGGGAGGTCTGTCGGCATCGAACCTGGCTGACTGCGCGATGTTGTCAAAAATGCTGGTGCCGGAAATGACTAAACTCGGCTACAGCAAAAGTTTCTCTACTGCCGTCACCGCTGCCGGGTCGCTTATTACGCCGATCATTCCCCCGGGAATCGCCCTGATCATTTACGGTTTTGTTGCCGATGTCTCCATCGGAAAAATGTTTATGGCCGCGATCATTCCGGGACTCTTGTGCTGCGTCGCGCTGATGTTCACGATCTATTTAATCTCGAAAAAACGCGGCTATCTCCCCGCCAGAGCCCATGGCCCAACCTGCCGTGAACTTTGGGAAGCGGGTAAAGGCGCCACTTCAGCACTCATTTTGATTCTGGTGATTATCGGCGGGATCCGTTTTGGGATCTTTACCCCAACAGAAGCAGGCGCTATTGCCGTTGTGTTTGTGATTATTATCGGAGCCGTTTTCTATCGTGAAATGACGGTGAAAGATATCGCGGCATCGTTACTGGAAACGGCGCGCTCAACCGCAAGCGTAATGCTCATCATCATGACCTGCTCAGCGCTGGCATGGGTGTTAACGAACGAACAGATTGCGCAAGATTTGGCCGTCGTGATGACAGGATTCTCTGATAATCCTTACATCTTCTTGCTGATCGTGAACCTGGTTCTGTTGTTTCTGGGAATGTTTATTGAAGGAAATGCCGCCATCATCGTACTGGTTCCGCTATTAATGCCAACAGTACGCTTGCTGGGCATCGATCCGATTCACTTCGGCGTGATGATGATCCTCAACCTGGCCATTGGTTGCCTGACGCCACCTATGGGAACGGTCATGTTCGTTGCTACCTCCATCACGGGAACAAAAATTGCTGATTTTCTGCGTGAAGTGCTACCGCTGTTAGCGGCACTGATTGCCGTGTTGCTGATGGTGACGTTTATTCCGGCTCTGACAACCTTCCTGCCCGCGCTGTAAAACGTGTCGCGCCCTGCTCAACAGGGCGCGACAACACATCATTAAAACGTTTCCCAGTTCTCACCGGCATCGGTAACAGCGGCTTTGCGCGGCGGTACTGGCGCAGAAACGCTTTTCGCGGCGACAACGTCACGAGAACGCTGTTGTTCCTGCTGAATACGGAATACGGCAACAGCCTGGGTCAGACGGCTGGCCTGTTCCTCCAGCGCGGCTGCAGCTGCGGCGGACTCTTCCACCAGCGAGGCGTTCTGCTGCGTCACGCGATCCATCTCTGCAACAGCCAGACCGACCTGGTCGATACCGCGACTCTGCTCATCAGACGCAGAGGCGATTTCGCCCATGATATCGGTGACACGGGTGACCGCGTTGACAATCTCATCCATGGTTTCGCCCGCGCTCTCAACCAGCGTTGAACCGACATCCACGCGACTGACCGAGTCTTCAATCAGGCTCTTAATCTCACGCGCGGCCTGGGCACTGCGTTGCGCCAGGTTGCGCACTTCCCCGGCAACCACCGCAAAGCCACGGCCCTGTTCGCCTGCACGCGCCGCTTCTACCGCCGCGTTCAACGCCAGAATGTTAGTCTGGAAAGCAATACCGTCGATCACGCTGATAATGTCGGCAATTTTCTGTGAACTGGAGGCGATATCACGCATGGTTTGCACCACGTTATCCACCACTTTACCGCCCTTCTGCGCAGTTTCTGAAGCGCTCAGCGCCAGATGGCTGGCCTGACGGGCGTTCTCGGCGTTCTGTTTCACGGTGGCCGTCAGTTCTTCCATGCTGGCTGCGGTCTCTTCCAGGGAGGCAGCCTGCTGTTCAGTACGGGAAGAAAGGTCGTTGTTGCCCATCGCAATTTCGCTGGCACCGCTGTAAATCGCGTTAGCGCCGTTGCGCACATCGCCGACGGTATGCACCAGCTCGCTCTGCATGTGCCGCAGGCTTTCTGCCAGTTGGCCCATTTCGTTAGAGCCTTCCACATCAATACGCTTCACCAGATCGCCACTGGCGATATGACGAATGCTCTCGATCAGGCGGTTCATCGGTTCGATTAAAGAGAACTTAATGCCGAACCAGACGGCGACGATCACCAGCAGCACCGCGATTAACACGCTGACCAGCACCCACATCGCCTGGCTGTAGGAGCTATTATTGTCTTCAACCGCAATGTCATACAGGTGATCGTTCTGCTGCATATAGGCCGTATACGGTTTTTCAAAACCGTCCTGATAGCCCTGCGTCGGTTGATCAAAGAACTCGTTGATCTTACCTGAGCCCAACAACTGGATCAGTTCAGCCAACGCATTGTGATAGATATCGTAGCTACGTTTGATCTCGACGGCCGCAGCCTCGCTCTGACGCGGATCGCGCGGCAGTGCTTCGTAATCGGCCCAGTGTTTTTCCGCCTGCTTCAGGGACGTGCTCGCAATCTGCATCAGATCGACAACGGTGGCGCCGCTGCCGATATTGTTCTGATCCATCATGTAGCGGATACCCGCCCGGTTGAGGGTATTACGTGTTTGTAGCAGCGCAACCCAGCTGGAATTCAGCGTGGACTGCTGCTGGCGAATGGTCTGTAGAACGGTGAAATTTTCTTTGTCATTTTTCAATGAGTTAAAGAACAAACCGCCCGAGGTCAGTTGTAAAAGGCCAAATATTGCCAACACCAGCAGTAAGCTGGTCACAATCTTAATTCGTTTTAACATGTTTTCTCATTCCGCTAGACAGATACTCTGGTTGTCGGCCTGGAATGAGAAAACTTTATACAATAGCGACGTCTGTCACAGGTATTTTGTGCAAAATGCTGGCAAAAAACACCATGACAGACTACCGCCTGATGACTCTACCTGAGCGCGCAGATGTCATCGTACAACGTACGGGTAATGACCACGCCTTCCTGCTCTGCCTTTTCCCGCGCCACAAAACGCCGCTCACCAGGCAAACGCGCCCCCTGACTCTGCATCGCATCAAACAGCGTTTCCGCCCGCGCAAGATGAACATGCGCCTCCTGACCCAGAAAACGGGTCGGATCGAACGCCAGGATCAGTTCGCCGCCATAAGGCAGCCCTCCGGCCCCGTCATCCCAGGCCAGCGACTCCGCGCTGGTCATGTCGCCAATCAACGGTCCGGCCAACAGTTCAACCATCGCCGCAAACGCCGAGCCTTTATGCCCGCCAAAGGTCAGCATCGCGCCATCCAGCACCGCCTGCGGATCGGTTGACGGCTGCCCATCGCTGTCTACCCCCCAGCCTTCGGGGATTGGTTTTCCGGCGCGTAAGTGAAGCTGGATCTCTCCCCGTGCCGCCGCGCTGGTTGCCATATCAAAGATAAACGGTGGTCTTTCGCCACGCGGCCAGCCAAACGCAATGGGGTTAGTACCAAACAGCGGTAGTGTGCCACCGGCAGGCGCGACCCAGGCGTGACTTGGCGTGCAGGCGTAGCCCACCAGTCCGGCGTCCGTGAGCGGTTCAATATCGGCAAACAGCGCCGAAAAATGAACGCAGCGATTGATAGCCAGCGCCGCGATACCGCAATGCCGTGTTTTCTCAATCAATAACGGTAACGCCTGTTCAAATGCCAGCAGCGAAAACGCGCCGCCGGCATCCGCCTTCACAATCGCCGGGGCGCTGTCGGTCACCACCGGCATGGCGTCTGGCGACACTTTACCTTTGCGTAAGGTGTCGACAATCCCCAACAAACGCCATAAACCGTGGGAAGCGCAGCCATCGCGCTCCCCGTTGGTCACATTGCGCGCCACAACAGCGGCATGTTCTTCACTGAATCCATTCCCGCGTAGCACCTGATGTGCCAGCGAGTAAGCCTCTGTTAACGAGAGGTTTACCATTGTCATTACCTTCTCCTTTACTCTTCTTCGTCTCCAGTAAAGTTAGCTTGTGGTAGACAAGTCCGCTCGCCCCAGTAGTAAATTCCCAGCGACATCACCGCGACAATCACTGTATCCCACGGATGGCCAATCACCCCTGTACCGCCAAAACTGCCTAACCAGGAGAACAGCATAATCAGCGCGTAAAACCCTACCAGCCACAGCGAAGACTTCACCTGCTGAGCCAGACTGACGGTATGCACCGGCACTTTGGATTTACACAGCACATACACCACGAACATGACGATCTGCAGCCCCAACAACCACGACAGCGTTCCCCAGCCGGACCAAAAGACAATCAGCGCGGAGATAACAAACGACAATGGACCGATAATATGAAATGCGCGAACGCGGAACGGACGCGGAAGATCCGGCGAATTCCGGCGCAGCCCTGCCGCCGTCACCGGCGCAATGGCGTAACTGAGCACCAGCGCGGCGGAGACGACGCTGATCAACTGCTCCCACGACGGGAACGGCAGCGTCCAGAAAATCGATAAACCAAACGTCAGCCACAACGCCGGACGAGGAATACCGGACTCTTTATCAATGTGGGTAAACGCTTTAAAGAAAGTGCCCGCTTTTGCCCAACCGTAAATCACGCGCGGCGTCGCGTTCATATAAATATTGCCGGTCCCGCTCGGGGAGACAATCGCGTCACTGACCACCATAAACGCCAGCCAGCCCATCCCCAGCGTAATAGCAATATCGCGATACGGCAAAGAGAACTGCTTACTGACTTCCGCCCAGCCGCCGTTCAGCATCTCAGTCGGGATACTGCCCAGAAACGCCACCTGCAGCAGCACATAGATAATGGTCGAGAGCACGACCGACAAAATCAGCGCCACCGGAATGGTTCGCTGTGGGTTTTGCACTTCACTGGCAACCGAGATAATCGGCGTTAGCCCCAGATAGGCAAAGATTATCCCGCCTGCGCTTATCGCCGCCTCTACCCCCGACATGCCAAACGGCGCAATCCCCTGCGCGTGCAGGTTTTCGGGTTTAAAGAAGGCAAACAGGGTGATCACTACCACCAGCGGCACGAGGAATTTCAGTACGCTGATGATGTTGTTCGAGCGGGCGAACGTTTTAACGCTGTAGTAGTTCAGCGCAAAGAAAAAGCAGAGCAACAAAAATTGCACCACCCAGCCGAGCAACGTCGGGTCACTGGAACCGGGCTGCGTCAATGCCGGGAACCAGGCTGCGGCATACTGACGCGCCGCGACGATTTCGATGGAGATCAGGCTGGAAAACGCAATAAGCGTAATAAAACCCAGCAGATACCCCATCAGCTCGCCGTGAGAAAACACCGGGTACCGAATAATGCCCCCGGCACGCGGCAACGCCGCGCCCAGCTCACAATAAACAATGCCCAGCAGCAACACGGCGATACCGCCGATCACCCACGAGGCGATACCGGCAGGTCCGGCAATCGAGGCGACATGGCTGGCGGCAAACAGCCAGCCAGAGCCAAAAATCGCCCCCAGTCCAATAAACGTCAGATCCGTTAACGTCAGCTGCTTTTTAAATTTCCCCGACTCAACAACCCGGGTCTGAGATTGAGGTGTAGAGTGAATCGTCATGATTGTGCCCTTCAGTTAACAGAGGGGGAAATCGCTTCCCGGGTCCACTGCCCGTTCACCAGGCGCAGCAGGTTTAATGGATTGGCATCCTGCACGGCAGGCGGCAACAGCGCGCCAGGGACGTTTTGCAAACACACCGGGCGCAGGAAACGCTCGATGGCTTTGCTGCCGACCGACGTGCCGCGCGCATCGGTGGTCGCTGGCCACGGACCGCCATGCACCATCGCGTCACACACTTCCACGCCGGTTGGGTAGCCGTTAAACAGTACGCGCCCGGCTTTCTCACCCAGCATCGGCAACAGTCGCGCCGCCAGCTGTCGGTCATCCGCTTCGGCATGCACCGTGGCGGTGAGCTGTCCCTGGATCACCCGCAGAATGGCGCACAGTTCGGCCTCATCCGCCACGCTCACCAGCACCGCCAGCGGCCCGAACACTTCTTCTTGCAACAACGGATCTTTCGCCAGCAGCAGCGAAGCGGGCGCTTTGTATAAGCGTGCCTGCGCACGTCCGAAGACGTTCTCATTACGGCCCGCAATACGTTGAATATTCGGATGGGCGTCCAGCGCGCGAACGCCTTGCTGGTAATGCGTAAGCGTTGTGGCATTGAGCATCACCTGCGCCGGGGCGCGCTCCACCGCTTCGACTAACGCGTTGGAGAAACGGCTCTCCCCTTCCCCCTGCATCACCAGAATCAGCCCGGGCTTGGTACAAAACTGACCGCTGCCCAGCGTGAACGAGGCCACCAGATCGTTGGCAAGCGTTACGGCATTTTTCGCCAGCGCCTGAGGCAGAACAATCAGCGGATTTATGGCGGACATCTCCGCAAACACCGGAATCGGCTGCGGGCGCTGCTGCGCCAGTTGTTGCAACGCTTTCCCGCCGCGCAGAGAACCGGTAAAACCGACCGCCTGAATCGCCGGATGGCTCACCAGTTCTGCGCCGATATCGGTGCCAAAAATCATATTGAACACGCCTGCGGGCATGCCACATGCCTCTGCCGCGCGCAACACCGCCAGTGCGGTGTATTCCGCCGTCGCCATATGACCTGGATGCGCCTTCACCACCACCGGACAGCCTGCCGCCAGCGCCGCAGCGGTGTCGCCTCCGGCGGTCGAAAAGGCGAGCGGAAAATTACTGGCGCCAAAGACGGCAACCGGCCCGAGCGCCATCAGATACTGGCGCAAATCCGGACGCGGCAACGGCTGGCGGTCAGGTAATGCCGTATCAATGCGCACGCCATGCGTATCGCCGCGACGCAGAACCCCGGCGAACATCCGCAACTGGCCGCTGGTACGTGCCCGCTCGCCCTGCAAACGCGCCAGCGGTAAGGCCGTTTCCTGATGCGCGATGGCAAAGAACGCCTCGCCCAGCGCGTCCAGTTCAGCGGCGATAGCTTCCAGAAAACGCGCCCGTGCTTCAGGCGAGGTCTGTGAATACACCGCAAATGCCTGTTCTGCCGCCAGCGCCGCCTGTGTGGCCTCCTCGCGGGTGGCCGACAGGAAACGATAACCGGTGGCTTCGCCATCTTCAGCACGCAGGCTGAGCAGGGTGGCATCGCCACCCCCAACCCGCTGACCGGCAATAAACTGCAAGCCCTGTTCAGGCTGTCGTAATGTCATGTTCACTCCTGCGTTCAGAGACCGACATCCGGCAGTTGAGGACGGGTTGCCAGCGCCTGTTCAACCACCGCCACCACCTGCGCGCGGGTTTCACCTTCCAGCGCCAGGCGCGGCGGACGCGTCACGGCGCTACCGCGACCCAGCAGCTCTTCGCACAGCTTGATGCACTGCACCAGATCCGGACGCGCATCGAGGTGCAGCACCGGCATAAACCAACGGTACAGCGCCATCGCCTCTTCGTAGCGTTGCTGTTTTGCCAGACGGAACAGCGTCTCGCCTTCACGCGGGAAGGCGTTCGACATCCCGGAGATCCAGCCTTCAGCGCCCACCGCAATGCTCTCGACCACCACATCGTCCAGCCCGGCGAACAGCACAAAGCGGTCGCCCACGGCATTACGCAGATCGATAAAGCGGCGGGTATCGCCGGAAGAATCTTTAAAACAGACGATGTTGTCGCAGTCGGCGAGGGTCGCCAGGATATCTGGCGTGACATCGTTTTTGTAAATTGGCGGGTTGTTGTAGACCATAATCGGCAGGTCGGTGGCAGTCGCGACGCTACGGAAGTGGGCGGCAGTTTCATGCGGTTTTGAAGAGTAGACCAGCGCAGGCATCACCATAATGCCATCGACGCCCACCTTCTCAGCCTCTTTCGCCATCTTCTGGGCAAACGCGGTGGTGAACTCCGCCACCCCGGCAATCACCGGGATCTGGCCGCCAGCAGCGTCTTTCGCCACTTCGATAATTTGTAATTTTTCCTGGGTGGTCAGTGAGGTGTTCTCCCCGACGCTGCCGCAAACCACCAGACCTGAAACACCATCCTTGACCAGGTTTTTCATCACCGTGTGGGTGGCGTCCAAATCCAGTGAGTAATCGCTGCGAAACTGTGTGCTGACGGCCGGAAATACGCCGCTCCAGTGAATAGCTTTTTTGCTCATTTTCGATTCCTTGTCGTCAATTTGTTAAACATTGGTGAATGAATGGTGAATATTCACTGACAGATTGACGGCTAAGGCGTTCGGCGGCTTGTGGGTTTTCCTTTGCAAGGATGACGAAATTAGCACAGTGGCATTTTCCCCCTCTTCCCTGGGGGAGGTCGCAAATGGAAGATCAACCTGCCAGCGTCAGGCGAAAATCCCGTGGCGTAGAGCCGGTCATCGCTTTGAACTGGCGGCTAAAAGCACTGTGATCGGTATAGCCGCATTGCAATGCGATATCGGTGATGGGTGTCGTACCTGCCAGTAATTCGGTGGCTTTTTCGAGGCGGACTTTGTGGATCATCTGACGCGGCGTCAGGTGGAAAATGCGTTTGCAGTAGCGTTCGATCTGCGCCACCGACATCCCGCTCAGCACGGTCAACTCTTCCATTGCGATCGGGCGGTGGTAGTGTTTGCGGATATGATCGTCGACGATCGCCAGCCGTTGCCATGCGGGATGACGCGCCTGCGTCTCCAGCAGATCGTGGGAGATCCCGGCCATCCCGATCACACGCCCATGAACATCACGCAACGCCAGCTTCTGGGTCAGGCACCAGCCCCGTTCGCGACCGTTATACAGATGCATCTCCAACTGATCGCGCAGCGTCACACCGTCGCGCAGAACCCGCAGATCCTGCTCGGTATAACCCTGACCCAGCGCAGAAGGAAACACATCCGCCGAGGTTTTCCCCAGCAACGAAACCACATTCTTGAACCCACATCGACGGGCAAGCGTCATATTCACCAGCAGGTATCTTGCCTGCACATCTTTGATAAAAAAGACAACGTTAGGAATGGCGTTGAGTAATGGCGCAATCAGCGCCATCGCATTCAGCAAGGTCTGGATGTTTTCCGGGCGCTGGCGGGCCAGCCCCTCACATATCTGGCTGAGTTCACCCACCTCCATCCCCACCTCTTGCGCCGGGGCTTTCCCCGACACCTCTTCATAAGCACAGGACATAACGCTTCCTCACAATAAGTGACGAGGGATATTTATTAACTTTTTGTTAACTCAGCAAGCGCCAGTGATGCGTTTTGCGATCCTGCCTGTGGTTTACGATTTCCCCTGTTTCACGCACTGGCGCAGAGGCGTTCTTTGGTTTACCACGGCGGTAATAAAATGATTAATAAGAAATAAATATGAAGATCATGCAAAAACACGCGTATGCACTGTGCTGATTTCGTCATCTCAGGTGGTGAAAGCAGTCAAGCCGGAACGTCAGGGTTGCGCCAGCATTTAGAAACAAACATTTAACGTTTCGGAGATCTCATGACAACGACACAGCAGGAAAGCGAACTCAGAGTGATTGACTCACATACCGGCGGCGAACCGACGCGCCTGGTGGTTGCGGGTTTTCCGGATCTCGGTAACGGCACGATGGCGCAGCGTCGGGAACGCTTTGCCAAAGACTACGATGCGTGGCGCAAAGCCATCATCCTCGAGCCTCGCGGAAATGACGTACTGGTTGGCGCGCTGCTGTGCGAACCCGTCTCCCCCGAGGCCACCGCCGGGGTTATCTTTTTCAACAACGCCGGATTCCTGAATATGTGCGGTCACGGCACGATAGGGCTGATTGCTTCTCTGGCCTGGCTTGGGCGCATCAAACCCGGTCAGCACCGCATTGAAACGCCGGTGGGCGATGTCACCGCCACCCTCCACGACGACGGTAGCGTGTCGGTTGAAAACGTGCCGTCGTATCGCTGGCGTAAACAGGTCAGCGTGGTCACGCAACACGGCACCGTCACTGGCGATATCGCCTGGGGCGGCAACTGGTTTTTCCTCGTTAACGATCATCCCTTCGATATCACGCCAGAGCAGATCCCCGCCCTCACCGATTTTGCGTGGGCCATCCGTGAAGGACTGGAAGCCGCAGGGATCCGCGGCGAAAATGACGGCGTTATCGATCATATCGAGCTGTTTGCCAGTGACGATCGTGCCGACAGTCGCAGCTTTGTCCTCTGTCCAGGAAAAGCGTGGGACCGTTCGCCGTGCGGCACTGGCACCAGCGCCAAACTGGCCTGTCTGGCCGATGACGGCAAACTGCAGCCCGGAGAAATCTGGCGACAGGCGAGCATTATCGGCAGTCAGTTTACGGCCAGTTTTATCCGCAAAGGCGCTCAGGTCATTCCGACGATCCGCGGTGAAGCGTGGGTGTGCGGCGACAACCGTTTGATCCTCAATGCAGACGATCCTTTCCGCTGGGGGATCACCCTGTGACAGAAAGCGACGTCATTGTCATCGGTGCCGGGATTATCGGCGCAGCCTGTGCCTGGCAACTGGCGAAGCGCGGGCAACGCGTCACCCTTATCGACGACGGGCACGCTGGGGCAACCGCCGCCGGAATGGGGCATCTGGTCTGTATGGATGACGATCCCGCCGAACTGGCGCTGTCGGCCTGGTCGCTGGCGCGCTGGCGGGAACTCACGCCACGGATGCCACAAACCTGCGCCTGGCACGGCTGCGGAACCTTATGGCTGGCGGAAAACGAACAGGAACTGGCCCTCGCCGAGGAAAAACAACAGCGCATGGCGACGCACCAGGTCGCCAGCGAAATGCAGACCCGCGCACAGGTTGCCGTGCGCGAACCGCTGCTGACGCCGGATCTGGCGGGAGGTTTGTGGGTGCCGGGCGACGGCATTGTTTACGCCCCCAACGTGGCGCGCTGGTTTATTGACGATGCGGCGCAGGCCATCACCTGTGTCAACGAAGGGGCCGTTTCAATCGATGCGCCCCAAGTGGTGCTGGAGAGCGGGAAACGTCTGCGGGCGCGCGCGATTGTGGTCGCCTGCGGCCTGGGCGCCAATACGCTGTTGCAGGAAAACTGGCTGCGCCCCAAAAAAGGCCAACTGGCGATTACCGACCGTTACGGCGCAACGCTGAACCACCAACTGGTGGAACTGGGCTACGGCGCCAGCGCCCACGCCGGGGGAACGTCGGTGGCGTTTAATGTACAACCGCGCCCCACCGGACAATGGCTGATTGGTTCCTCGCGCCAGTTTGACACCCTCGACCGTGAGCTGGATCTGCCGCTGCTGGCGATGATGCTCAAGCGCGCGCACCATTTTTTACCGGCCATCGCCAGTCTGAATATCATCCGTTGCTGGAGCGGTTTTCGCGCCGCCTCCGAAGACGGCAATCCGCTTATCGGTCCGCATCCTTCGCGCCCCGGCGTCTGGTTGGCGCTCGGTCATGAGGGGCTGGGCGTAACTACCGCACCGGCGACCGCCGAGCTGCTCTGTGCGCAGATCCTCGGCGAGCGACCCGCGTTCGCGCCGGACGCCTGGCTGCCCGCACGCCTGATACGCCAGGAGGCGAGCGCATGAAAATCATTACCCTGTTTATTGACGGTCTGCCCTGCCAGGTTCCGGTAGGCATCAGCGTCGCCGCCGCGCTGGCGATGAGCGGCAACCCCGTGACGCGCCGCTCGGTTCACGACCGCCCACGCGCCCCGTTTTGCGGAATGGGTGTCTGTCAGGAGTGTCGCGTGACGGTGAATGGACGCCGGGTGCTGGCCTGCCAGACGGAATGCCAGCCGGAGATGAAAATAGAAAGGAGCTGCCATGCGCACACTGCATTGTGACATTCTGATCCTGGGCGCCGGGCCTGCCGGACTGGCGGCCGCGCTAGCGGCGGCGCAAAGCGGCAAGCAGGTGGTAATCCTGGATGATAACCCCCGACCCGGCGGGCAAATCTGGCGCGACGGGCCACAGGTCGCGCTCCCGCCGCTCGCCAGACGCTACCGTGACGCCGTGGAACGCGAATCGCGGATCACGCATTTGTCCGCTGCCCGTCTGATTGCCCGTCCCTCCTCACACAGCGTGCTGTTTGAAACCGCAGAAAGCGGCGGGATTGTCCACTGGCAGCGATTAATTTTATGCTGCGGCGCGCGCGAGCTATCGCTGCCCTTTCCCGGCTGGACGCTGCCTGGTGTCACCGGCGCTGGCGGTTTACAGGCGCAAATCAAACATGGGTTGCCGCTTAACGGCGAACGGGTGGTCATTGCCGGTAGCGGCCCGCTGTTGCTGGCGGTTGCCGATACGGTGCGCAAAGCGGGCGGCAATGTAGTCGCTATCGTGGAACAGGCGCCGCGTAGCGCGCTGGTTCGCTTTGCGATGGGGTTATGGCGCTGGCCAGACAAACTACGTCAACTTTTCACCGTCGCGCCAGCAGGTTACGCCACCGCAAGCCAGGTCACGCAGGCGCTGGGCGATGACAGACTACGGGCGGTCACAGTGCGTCAACACGGTAAAATTCGGGAAATCGCCTGCGACCGCCTGGCCATTGGCTATGGGCTGGTGCCCAACCTTGAACCGGCGCTGATTTTTGGTTGTGCGACAGCAAACAATGCCATCACCGTGGATGCGCAGCAGCGCACCAGCCAGCCCGATATTTTCGCCGCCGGGGAGTGTACGGGGTTTGGCGGCAGCGAACTGGCGCTGGCAGAAGGGGAAGTTGCCGGATATATCGCGGCACAGCGTCCGGACAGCGCGAGCGAAGCGCTCAAAAAACGCGATCGCTGGCAACGTTTTGCCAACGCGCTCAATGCCACGTTCGCCCTGCCCGACGCTCTTAAAGAGGTCGTCACGCCGGAAACATTGCTCTGTCGCTGTGAAGATGTGCGCTGCGGCGACGTTGCCGACGCGAAAAACTGGCAAACCGCAAAGCTGGCCTCACGTTGCGGCATGGGTGCCTGTCAGGGAAAAACCTGCGCCACCAGCGCCCGCTGGCTCTATCACTGGCCGCTTCCCCAGCCGCGTGAACCGCTTTCCCCTGCCAGAACCGAAACGCTGATTCATCTGGTGAACCCGGACGCGTAGTTACTCTTCTTCCCCGCGTTCGGCAATATGGCGGTTGCCGAGCGCAATAAACTCACCCAGCAGCGCCGTCAGTTGTTGCATCTTCTCAGGCGTGTATTCCGCTTCAATTTGTCGGTACGCCTCTTCCACCTGCGACTGCGCATGTTCATACAGCGCATTTCCGGCTTTCGTCAGCGACACATACAGTTTTCTCTGGTCATTCACCGGTTTTAATCGCAACACCAGTCCATCGCGTTCCATTCGCGTCAGAATACCGGTCAGGCTCGGGCGCAAAATGCAGGTACGAAACGCCAGATCGTGGAAGTCGATAGACGGATGTTCCGCCAGTACGCGCACGATGCGCCACTGCTGTTCCGTCAGATTATGCTGCTTCACGATGGGCCGAAAGTAAGACATTGCCGCTTCTCGTGCCTGCAACAGTGCAATGGTTAAAGAGTCATGCATGGTCTTCCCCTGGAAAAATCATTAACAGATAAACAATTCAATAATGATGATTTTATAAACAACCCGTTTTAGGCAAAAAAGTCTAACAGAAATCACACCATTTTGTTAATAACATGATAAATATAGACATTAATTTTAATATGTAAATTTATTGTTATTATCATCACAATTATTTCACTTCTATTTGCCAAACGCGCAGCAAAAGCATACAACCGAATCATTAACATATTAATGAAATCACAGTGTGGTATTTCACCCTGAGGAGTTTGTGTATGAAAGGTACTGTTTTTGCCGTCGCGTTAAACCATCGCAGCCAGCTTGATGCCTGGCGCGACGCGTTTACGCAAGCCCCGTATAACGCACCGCCGAAGACGGCTGTCTGGTTTATCAAACCGCACAACACCGTGATTCGTCACGGCGACGCCATCCCCCATCCACAGGGCGAGAAGGTGCAAAGCGGCGCGACGGTCGCGCTGGTGGTCGGCAAAACAGCCCGTAACGTCCCGGTTGAAGAGGCGGCAAACTATATCGCCGGTTACGCACTGGCCAACGAGGTTAGCCTGCCGGAAGAGAGTTTCTACCGCCCGGCCATCAAAGCAAAATGCCGCGACGGTTTCTGCCCGATGGGCGAAACGGTGGCGCTGAAAAACGTCGATAACCTGACGATCATCACCGAAATCAACGGTCGCGAAGCCGATCGCTGGAACACCGCCGACCTGCAACGCAGCGCTGCCGAACTGCTCAGCGCGCTCAGCGAATTCGCCACCCTAAACCCGGGCGACGCCATCCTGATCGGCACCCCGCAGGCACGCGTGGAAATTCGCCCCGGCGACCAGATGCGTATTCTGGCAGACGGTTTCCCGCCGCTGGAAAACCCGGTGGTGGACGCGCGCGACATCACGGAAACCAGAACGCGGCCTGCGCTTTCGCACCCAAATGGCACCCTGTTCGCGCTGGGTCTGAACTACGCCGACCACGCCAGCGAACTGGAATTTACACCGCCGGAAGAGCCGCTGGTGTTTATCAAAGCGCCAAACTCGTTTACCGGTGACGGACAAACTTCCGTGCGCCCGAACAACGTCGAGTACATGCACTACGAAGCGGAACTGGTGGTAGTAATTGGCAAAACGGCGCGCAACGTCGTCGAAGCCGACGCGATGGACTATGTCGCGGGCTATACGATCTGTAATGACTACGCCATCCGCGACTATCTGGAAAACTACTACCGCCCCAACCTGCGGGTGAAAAGCCGCGACGGTCTGACCCCGATTGCGCCGTGGATCGTTGATAAAGCGGCCATCCCGGATCCGCACAACCTAACCCTGCGCACTTTCGTCAATGGCGAATTGCGCCAGCAGGGCACCACCGCCGATCTGATCTTCAACATCCCGTTTTTAATCGCTTACCTGAGCGAATTCATGACCCTGCAACCGGGCGACATGATCGCCACCGGCACGCCAAAAGGGCTGTCCGACGTGGTGCCGGGCGATGAAGTCGTCGTGGAAGTGGAAGGCGTGGGCCGCCTGGTCAACCGAATTGTGAGTGAGGAAACCGCAAAATGAAAAAAATAAACCATTGGATCAACGGCAAAAACGTGGCAGGCACCGACTATTTCCACACCACCAATCCAGCCAGCGGAGAAGTGCTGGCGGAAGTGGCTTCCGGCGGTGAAGCGGAGATAAGCCAGGCGGTAGCGGCCGCGAAAGAGGCGTTCCCGAAATGGGCGAACCTGCCGATGAAAGAGCGCGCGCGCCTGATGCGTCGCCTCGGTGACCTGATCGATCAGAACGTGCCGGAGATCGCCGCGATGGAAACCGCCGACACCGGTCTGCCTATCCATCAGACCAAAAACGTGCTGATCCCGCGAGCCTCCCACAACTTCGAATTTTTCGCCGAAGTCTGCCAGCAGATGAACGGCAAGACCTATCCGGTCGACGACAAGATGCTCAACTACACGCTGGTGCAGCCGGTAGGCGTTTGTGCGCTGGTGTCGCCGTGGAACGTGCCGTTTATGACCGCCACCTGGAAAGTTGCGCCGTGTCTGGCGCTGGGTAACACGGCGGTGCTGAAGATGTCTGAACTCTCGCCGCTGACCGCCGATCGTCTGGGCGAGCTGGCGCTGGAAGCAGGCATTCCGGCGGGCGTACTGAACGTGGTGCAGGGCTACGGTGCCACTGCGGGCGACGCGCTGGTGCGTCATCACGACGTGCGGGCCGTCTCCTTTACCGGCGGCACCGCCACCGGGCGCAACATCATGAAAAACGCCGGGCTGAAGAAATACTCGATGGAGCTGGGCGGCAAATCGCCGGTGCTGATTTTTGAAGACGCCGACATCGAACGCGCGCTGGACGCCGCGCTGTTCACCATCTTCTCAATCAACGGCGAGCGTTGCACCGCAGGCTCGCGCATCTTTATTCAACAGAGCATCTACCCGGAATTCGTCAAACGCTTTGCCGAACGCGCTAACCGCCTGCGCGTGGGCGATCCGAACGATCCCAACACCCAGGTCGGCGCGCTGATTAGCCAGCAGCACTGGGAAAAAGTGTCCGGCTATATCCGCCTCGGCATTGAAGAAGGGGCAACTCTGCTGGCGGGCGGCCCGGACAAACCGACCGATCTGCCTGCTCATCTGAGAAACGGCAACTTCCTGCGCCCGACGGTGCTGGCGGACGTCGACAACCGGATGCGCGTGGCCCAGGAAGAGATCTTCGGGCCGGTCGCCTGCCTGATGCCGTTCAAAGACGAGGCGGAAGGTCTGCGTCTGGCCAACGACGTGGAGTACGGCCTTGCGTCTTACATCTGGACCCAGGACGTCAGCAAAGTGCTGCGTCTGGCGCGCAATATCGAAGCGGGCATGGTGTTTGTGAATACCCAAAACGTACGCGATCTGCGCCAGCCGTTTGGCGGCGTCAAAGCCTCCGGCACCGGACGTGAAGGCGGGGAATACAGCTTTGAGGTGTTCGCCGAAATGAAGAACGTCTGCATTTCCATGGGCGACCATCCGATCCCGAAATGGGGAGTCTGATATGGGCACATTAGCGTTAGCCGCAAAAATCACCCACGTCCCGTCGATGTACCTGTCTGAGCTGCCGGGGAAAAACCACGGCTGCCGCCAGGCAGCGATTGACGGACACAAAGAGATCAGCCATCGCTGCCGCGAAATGGGCGTCGACACCATTATCGTGTTCGACACCCACTGGCTGGTGAACAGCGCCTACCACATCAACTGTGCGGACCATTTTTCCGGCATTTATACCAGTAACGAACTGCCGCATTTTATCCGCGACATGACCTACGACTACGACGGCAACCCGGAACTGGGTCAGCTGATTGCCGACGAAGCGGTAAAGCTGGGCGTACGCGCCAAAGCGCACAACATTCCGAGCCTCAAACTGGAGTACGGCACGCTGGTGCCGATGCGCTACATGAACAGCGACAAGCATTTCAAAGTGGTGTCGATATCCGCCTTTTGTACCGTTCATGACTTTGCCGACAGCCGCAAGCTTGGCGAGGCGATCGTCAGCGCGATTGAGCAATACGACGGCACCGTGGCGGTGCTCGCCAGCGGCTCGTTGTCGCACCGTTTCATCGACGACCAGCGCGCGGAAGAAGGGATGAACAGCTACACCCGCGAGTTTGATCGTCAGATGGACGAACGGGTAGTCAAGCTGTGGCGCGAAGGGCAGTTCAAAGAATTTTGCTGCATGCTGCCGGAGTACGCCGACTACTGTTACGGCGAAGGCAACATGCACGACACGGTGATGCTGCTGGGGATGCTCGGCTGGGACAAATACGACGGCAAGGTGGAGTTCCTCACCGAGTTATTCGCCAGTTCTGGCACCGGCCAGGTGAACGCCGTTTTCCCGCTGCCCGCCTGAGGAGAGAAAATGCCGCACTTTATCGCTGAATGTACCGACAACATCCGTGAACAGGCCGACTTACCGGGGCTGTTCGCCAAAGTTAACGCCGCGCTCGCTGCCACGGGTATTTTCCCGCTCGGTGGTATCCGCAGCCGCGCGCACTGGCTGGAAACCTGGCAGATGGCCGACGGTCAACACGACTACGCGTTTGTCCATATGACGCTAAAAATCGGCGCGGGGCGCAGTCTGGAGAGCCGTCAGGAGGTGGGAGAGATGTTGTTTGCGCTGATTAAAACCCATTTCGCCGACCTGATGGCAAACCGCTATCTGGCGTTGTCGTTTGAAATCGACGAGCTGCACCCGACGCTGAATTACAAACAGAACAATGTGCACGCGTTATTTAAGTAGCGCGCTTTTTGCCCGGTGGCGCTGTGCTTACCGGGCCTACAACAGCACCAAACCGTAGGCTGGATAAGGCGCAACACCGAACCGTAGGCCGGATAAGGCGCAGCCGCCATCCGGCAACAGCAGCACAAAGGAAACTATCATGCTCGATAAACACACCCATACCCTGATTGCGCAGCGCCTGCATCAGGCGGAACAATCCCGCGAGCAGATCCGCCAGATCTCGCTGGATTATCCGGCGATCACCATCGACGACGCCTACGCCGTTCAGCGCGAATGGGTCAGTCTTAAAATCGCTGAAGGCCGCGTGCTGAAAGGCCACAAAATCGGTCTGACCTCGAAAGCGATGCAGGCCAGCTCGCAGATAAGCGAACCGGACTACGGCGCGTTGCTCGACGACATGTTTTTCCATGACGGCAGCGATATCCCGACCGATCGCTTTATCGTGCCGCGCATTGAAGTCGAACTGGCTTTCGTGCTGGCGAAACCGCTGCGCGGCCCGAACTGCACCTTATTCGACGTCTACAACGCGACAGATTACGTGATCCCGGCGCTGGAGCTGATCGACGCCCGCTGCCACAACATCGATCCGGAAACGCAGCGTCCGCGCAAAGTGTTCGACACCATCTCGGATAACGCCGCCAATGCGGGGGTGATCCTCGGTGGGCGTCCGATTAAACCCGATGCGCTGGATCTGCGCTGGATCTCCGCCCTGCTCTATCGCAACGGCGTGATCGAAGAGACTGGCGTGGCGGCGGGCGTACTGAATCATCCGGCCAACGGCGTGGCATGGCTGGCGAACAAACTCGCGCCATACGATGTGCAACTGGAGCCAGGGCAGATTATTCTCGGCGGCTCGTTCACCCGCCCGGTCACGGCCAGCAAGGGCGATACCTTCCATGTGGACTACGGCAACATGGGCTCAATCAGCTGCCGCTTTGTGTAAGGAGACGACCATGCAAAATGTATTCAAAGAGGCGCTGAAAGCGGGCCGTCCGCAAATCGGGCTGTGGCTGGGACTGTGCAGCAACTACAGCGCGGAGCTGCTGGCGGGCGCGGGTTTCGACTGGCTGCTTATCGACGGTGAACATGCGCCGAATAACGTGCAAACCGTGTTGACGCAACTGCAGGCGATTGCCCCCTACGCCAGCCAGCCGATCGTTCGCCCGTCGTGGAACGATCCGGTGCAGATCAAACAGTTGCTGGACGTCGGCGCGCAAACGCTGCTCGTTCCGATGGTACAAAACGCCGATGAAGCCCGTCTGGCGGTGAGCGCGACACGTTATCCTCCGGCCGGTATTCGCGGTGTCGGCAGCGCTCTGGCGCGGGCGTCGCGCTGGAATCGCATCCCGGATTATCTGCAAAAGGCTAACGATGAAATGTGCGTACTGGTGCAGATCGAAACCCGCGAGGCGCTGAAGAATTTGCCACAGATTCTGGACGTTGAAGGGGTCGATGGGGTGTTTATCGGCCCGGCGGATCTGAGCGCCGATATGGGCTTTGCCGGTAATCCACAGCACCCGGAAGTGCAGGCCGCCATTGAGCACGCCATTACGCAGATTCGGGCAGCGGGTAAAGCACCGGGTATTCTGATGGCCAATGAACAGCTGGCGAAACGCTATCTTGAACTCGGCGCGCTGTTTGTCGCCGTTGGCGTCGACACCACCCTGCTCGCCCGCGCCGCCGAAGCGTTGGCCGCACGGTTTGGCGCACACGTCGACGCCAAACCGGCAGTACCCGGCGTGTATTAACGCCGGATGGCGCTGCGCTTATCCGGCCTACAACGCATCGCGCTGGCCGGATAGGGCATAGCCGGCAAACATCAGTAGCGAACCGTAGGCCGGATAAGGCATCGCCGCCATCCGGCAAACAGCAGTACCGAAACGCAGGCCGGATAAGGCGCTAACCCCCATCCGGCATAACCTATGTCGTACCCTACAAAATTCCCATTAGAGGAAAAACAATGAGCGACACCTCATCTGCAATCCCTGAGAAACAAAACCCTGCCAGTCAGCATAAACAACTGACGGCGCAGCAACAGTCGGTGATCAACAAACTGTTCCGCCGTCTGATCGTGTTTCTGTTCGTGCTGTTTATTTTTTCATTCCTCGATCGCATCAACATCGGCTTTGCCGGATTAACGATGGGCCGCGATCTGGGGCTAAACGCCACCATGTTCGGCCTGGCGACCACCCTGTTTTACGCCGCGTACGTTATTTTCGGTATTCCCAGCAACATCATGCTCAGTATTGTCGGCGCTCGCCGCTGGATTGCGACCATTATGGTGCTGTGGGGAATTGCCTCCACCGCGACCCTGTTTGCCACCGGGCCGAACAGCCTGTACATCCTGCGTATTCTGGTCGGCATCACCGAGGCCGGTTTTTTACCGGGCATTCTGCTCTATTTAACCTACTGGTTTCCGGCGTTTTTCCGCGCCCGCGCCAACGCCCTGTTTATGATCGCCATGCCCGTCACGACGGCGCTCGGATCGATTGTCTCCGGCTATATTCTGGCTATGGACGGCCTGTTTGACCTTCGCGGCTGGCAGTGGTTATTCCTGCTGGAAGGGTTCCCGTCGGTTCTGCTGGGCGTCCTGGTCTGGTTCTGGCTGGACGACTCCCCGTCGAAGGCCAAATGGCTCACCGCAGAAGACAAAAAATGTCTGCAAGAGATGATGGACAACGACCGTCTGACGCTGGTGCAGCCGGAAGGCGCTGTCAGTCATCACGCCATGCAGCAGCGCAGCCTGTGGCGCGAAATCTTCACTCCGATTGTGATGATGTACACGCTGGCTTACTTCTGCCTGACCAATACCCTCAGCGCCATCGGCATCTGGACGCCGCAGATCCTGCAAAGTTTTAATCAGGGCAGCAGTAACATCACTATCGGGCTGCTGGCCGCCATTCCGCAGGTGTGTACTATTTTCGGGATGATCTTCTGGAGCCGCCATTCGGACAGCCGTCAGGAGCGTAAGCACCACACCGCCCTGCCGTATCTCTTCGCCGCCGCGGGCTGGCTGCTGGCCTCCGCCACCGATAACAATCTGCTCCAGATGCTGGGGATCGTCATGGCCTCCACCGGATCGTTCTGTGCCATGGCCATTTTCTGGACCACGCCGGATCAGTCGATCAGCCTGCGGGCGAGAGCGATCGGGATTGCGGTGATCAACGCCACGGGTAATATTGGATCGGCGCTCAGCCCCTTTATGATCGGCTGGCTGAAAGATATCACCGGCAGCTTTAACAGCGGATTGTGGTTTGTGGCCTCGCTGCTGGTTGTTGGCGCCGTCATTGTCTGGTTAATTCCCATGCAGTCATCGCGCCCACGCGCCACCCCGTAAGGAGCGAGTATGTGCCAGAGTTCGATCGCCAATATCGACATCAGCAAAGAGTATGACGAAAGCCTCGGCAGCGACGATGTGCATTACCAGTCATTCGCCCGCATGGCGGCGTTTTTTGGCCGGGATATGCAGGCGCATCGCCACGACCAGTTCTTTCAGATGCACTTTCTTGATACCGGGCAGATCGAACTCCAGCTCGACGATCACCGCTATTCGGTGCAGGCGCCGCTGTTCGTCCTGACGCCGCCCTCCGTACCGCATGCGTTTATTACCGAATCAGACAGCGACGGTCACGTGCTAACGGTGCGGGAAGCGCTGATCTGGCCGCTGTTAGAGGTGCTCTACCCTGGCACACGGGAGACGTTCGGCCTGCCGGGGATTTGCCTTTCGCTGGCGGATAAACCGGACGAACTCGCGGCGTTAGCCCATTACTGGCGGCTGATTGAGCGGGAATCGACTGAACAACTGCCCGGGTGCGAACACACGCTGGTACTTTTGGCGCAAGCGGTCTTCACCCTGCTGCTGCGTAACGCCAAACTCGACGACCATGCGGCAAGCGGGATGCGCGGTGAACTGAAGCTGTTCCAGCGTTTCACCCAGTTGATCGACACCCACTTCCACCAGCACTGGAGCGTGCCGGACTATGCCAGCGAGCTGCATCTGACGGAGTCCCGTCTGACCGATATCTGTCGCCGTTTCGCCAATCGGCCCCCTAAACGCCTGATCTTCGACCGGCAACTGCGCGAGGCCAAACGGCTGCTGCTCTTTTCTGACAGCGCGGTCAATGAGATCGCCTGGCAACTGGGGTTTAAAGATCCCGCCTATTTCGCCCGCTTCTTTAATCGGCTGGTGGGATGTTCGCCGAGTGCGTACCGGGCAAGTAAAGTACCCGTATCATGAATTTCCGGCGGGTAAGCGCAGCGCTGCCCGCCAAAAAGCCGCCTGGATCACAAAACCCAATCCCGTCCGAAAAGTACCTGCCGTTGTCGCAATCGTCCCTTCACGCCGTTGCCTTATCACGCTTCAATTAAACAACAAAAACAAAACATAAATTTAACATTAAAGCCTGAAACGCCCACTGGCGCAGGCTTTCCATCCGATGACGAAAAGAGAGTCTGACTATGAAACCTGAAGATTTCCGCGCTGACGCCAAACGCCCATTAACCGGTGAAGAGTACTTAAAAAGTCTGCAGGACGGGCGCGAGATCTACATCTACGGTGAACGCGTGAAAGACGTCACCACGCATCCGGCGTTTCGCAACGCGGCGGCTTCCGTTGCCCAACTCTACGACGCACTGCACAAACCAGAGATGCAGGACGCCCTCTGCTGGGGCACCGACACCGGCAGCGGCGGCTACACCCACAAATTCTTTCGCGTGGCGAAAAGCGCCAACGACCTGCGCCAGCAGCGTGACGCCATCGCTGAGTGGTCCCGTCTGAGCTACGGCTGGATGGGACGTACACCGGATTACAAAGCCGCTTTTGGCTGCGCGCTGGGGGCGAATCCGGCGTTTTACGGCCAGTTTGAGCAGAACGCCCACAACTGGTACACCCGCATTCAGGAAACCGGACTCTACTTTAACCACGCCATCGTCAACCCGCCGATCGACCGCCACAAACCGGCCGACGAAGTGAAAGACGTCTACATCAAACTGGAAAAAGAGACTGACGCCGGGATCATCGTCAGCGGCGCGAAAGTGGTGGCAACCAACTCAGCGTTGACCCACTACAACATGATCGGCTTTGGCTCTGCGCAGGTGATGGGCGAAAACCCGGACTTCGCGCTGATGTTCGTCGCCCCAATGGACGCCGACGGCGTGAAACTGATTTCCCGCGCCTCTTATGAATTGGTGGCAGGTGCGACCGGTTCCCCATATGACTACCCGCTCTCCAGCCGTTTTGACGAGAACGATGCCATTCTGGTGATGGATAAGGTGCTGATCCCGTGGGAAAACGTGCTGATATACCGCGACTTTGATCGCTGCCGTCGCTGGACGATGGAAGGCGGTTTCGCCCGCATGTATCCGCTGCAGGCGTGCGTGCGCCTGGCGGTCAAACTCGACTTCATCACCGCGTTGCTGAAAAAATCGCTCGAATGTACCGGCACGGCGGAGTTCCGTGGCGTGCAGGCCGATCTGGGGGAAGTCGTGGCCTGGCGTAACATGTTCTGGGCGCTGAGCGACTCCATGTGTTCTGAAGCGACGCCGTGGGTCAATGGCGCCTGGCTGCCGGATCACGCGGCGCTGCAAACCTATCGAGTGATGGCGCCGATGGCCTATGCGAAGATCAAAAACATTATTGAGCGTAACGTCACCAGCGGTCTGATCTATCTGCCTTCCAGCGCGCGTGATCTGAATAATCCACAGATCGATCAGTATCTGGCAAAATACGTGCGCGGCTCCAACGGGATGGATCACGTTGAACGCATTAAGATTTTAAAACTGATGTGGGACGCCATCGGCAGCGAATTTGGTGGACGCCACGAGTTATATGAAATCAACTACTCCGGTAGCCAGGACGAGATCCGCCTGCAGTGTCTGCGCCAGGCGCAGACCTCCGGCAACATGGACAAAATGATGGCGATGGTTGACCGCTGCCTGTCTGAATACGACCAGAACGGCTGGACGGTGCCACACCTGCACA
Organism: Citrobacter sp. GW821-FHT02E08; assembly: GCF_059421685.1. NCBI lineage: Bacteria > Pseudomonadati > Pseudomonadota > Gammaproteobacteria > Enterobacterales > Enterobacteriaceae > Citrobacter > Citrobacter sp. GW821-FHT02E08. The sequence continues at coordinate 293,042 of NZ_JBWKVL010000005.1, forward strand.
ACAACAACGATATCAACCTGCTGGATAAGCTGCTGAAATAACGCAGTCGGAGGTCAAAATGCAATTAGATGAACAACGTCTGCGTTTTCGTGATGCGATGGCCAGCCTGTCAGCGGCGGTCAATATTGTGACCACCGAAGGCGACGGCGGACGCTGCGGGATCACCGCCACCGCCGTGTGCTCGGTGACCGATACGCCACCGTCAGTGATGGTCTGCATTAACGCCAACAGCGCCATGAATCCGGTGTTTCAGGACAACGGGAAGCTGTGCGTCAACGTGCTGAACCACGAGCAGGAACTGATGGCGCGCCACTTCGCCGGCATGACCGGGATGGCGATGGACGAACGTTTCAACCTCTCCTGCTGGCAAAAAGGGCCGCTGGCGCAACCGGTGCTGAAAGGCGCGCTGGCCAGCCTCGAAGGGGAGATCCGCGATGTGCAGGCGATTGGCACGCATCTGGTTTATCTGGTTGAGATCAAAAATATTATCCTGGGCGAGGACGGTCACGGTCTGATCTACTTCAAGCGTCGTTTCCATCCAGTGATGACGGAAATGGAAACCACCGTCTAATCCTGTGAAGCCCAACGGGCGGCAGCACTGCCGCCCGCTTTCATTGTGACCCAAATCACACAATTTCCACCGCTTACGCCCTCTCTTTACCGCTCGCTGACACTCCTGACCGCTTAAGCTGACATATAACCACTCGCCTATTTACCTTACTTTACGCGCGCGTTTCTCTGGCAAGATCGTCCCCAGCATAACAGTCATATACCTCCTCAAACACACACTTGAACCCAAACGGCTTCGGCCAATTATTAATCTAAAGAAACCAGGTTTTACTATGGATACCAAAAAGATATTCAAGCACATACCCTGGGTGATTCTCGGAATCATCGGGGCACTCTGCCTCTCGGTAGTGGCATTACGTCGGGGCGAGCACATCAGCGCCCTGTGGATTGTGGCCGCTTCCGTCTCTGTATATCTGGTAGCGTACCGCTACTACAGTCTGTACATCGCTCAAAAGGTGATGAAACTTGACCCGACGCGTTCCACGCCAGCGGTCATCAATAACGACGGCCTGAACTACGTGCCGACCAACCGCTACGTGCTGTTCGGTCACCACTTTGCCGCCATCGCCGGTGCGGGTCCGCTGGTGGGTCCGGTTCTGGCCGCCCAGATGGGTTATCTGCCGGGTACGCTGTGGCTGCTGGCGGGTGTGGTGCTGGCCGGTGCGGTGCAGGACTTCATGGTACTGTTCATCTCGACCCGCCGTAACGGCGCATCTCTTGGTGAGATGATCAAAGGTGAGATGGGCCGCGTACCAGGTACCATTGCGCTGTTCGGCTGCTTCTTAATCATGATCATCATCCTCGCGGTACTGGCGTTGATCGTGGTAAAAGCGCTGGCGGAAAGCCCGTGGGGCGTCTTCACCGTGTGCTCTACTGTGCCTATCGCGCTGTTCATGGGAATCTACATGCGATTCCTGCGTCCGGGTCGTGTGGGCGAAGTGTCGGTGATTGGTATCGTTCTGCTGGTTGCTTCTATTTACTTCGGCGGCGTGATTGCCCACGACCCGTACTGGGGCCCGGCGCTGACCTTTAAAGACACCACCATTACCTTCGCACTGATCGGCTACGCGTTTATCTCTGCGCTGCTGCCGGTATGGCTGATTCTGGCCCCGCGTGACTACCTGGCAACGTTCCTGAAAATCGGTGTTATCGTCGGTCTGGCGATCGGTATCGTGATCATCAACCCGGAACTGAAAATGCCCGCCATAACCCAGTACATTGACGGTACCGGGCCACTGTGGAAAGGCGCGCTGTTCCCGTTCCTGTTTATCACCATCGCCTGTGGCGCCGTCTCTGGCTTCCACGCGCTGATTGCTTCCGGCACCACGCCGAAGCTGATGGCCAACGAAACCGACGCTCGCTTTATCGGTTACGGTGCCATGCTGATGGAATCCTTCGTTGCGATTATGGCGCTGGTTGCTGCGTCCATCATCGAACCGGGTCTTTACTTCGCGATGAACACCCCGCCAGCAGGCCTTGGCATCACCATGCCAAACCTGCATGAGATGGGCGGTGAAAACGCGCCGCTGATTATGGCGCAGTTGAAAGACGTGACGGCACACGCCGCCGCGACCGTCAGTTCCTGGGGCTTCGTGATTTCGCCTGAGCAGATCCTGCAAACCGCGAAAGACATCGGCGAACCGTCCGTTCTGAACCGCGCAGGTGGCGCACCGACGCTGGCTGTGGGTATCGCACACGTATTCCACAAAGTGCTGCCGATGGCGGATATGGGCTTCTGGTATCACTTCGGGATCCTGTTCGAAGCGCTGTTCATCCTGACCGCGCTGGACGCCGGTACCCGTGCAGGCCGCTTTATGCTGCAAGATTTGCTCGGTAACTTCGTGCCGTTCCTGAAGAAAACCGACTCTCTGGTGGCGGGCGTTGTGGCAACCGCGGGCTGTGTTGGTCTGTGGGGCTACCTGCTGTATCAGGGCGTGGTTGATCCGCTGGGCGGCGTTAAGAGCCTGTGGCCGCTGTTCGGTATCTCTAACCAGATGCTGGCTGCCGTGGCGCTGGTTCTGGGCACCGTGGTACTGATTAAAATGCAGCGCACCAAATACATCTGGGTGACTGTTGTTCCGGCATCATGGTTGCTTCTCTGCACCACCTGGGCGCTGGGTCTGAAACTGTTCAGCACCAACCCGCAGATGGAAGGCTTCTTCTACATGGCCAGCCAGTACAAAGAGAAGATTGCGAATGGCGGTGAACTGACTGCACAGCAGATTGCCAACATGAACCATATCGTGGTGAACAACTACACCAACGCAGGTTTGAGTATTCTGTTCCTGATTGTGGTGTACAGCATCATCTTCTACGCCATCAAAACCTGGATGAACGTGCGTAACGTCAACGGTCGTACCGACCAGGAAACGCCGTACGTACCGATTCCGGAAGGCGGCGTGAAGACCTCTTCACACCACTAAAAACCTGGCGGGTGGCGCTACGCTAACCCGCCCTACACAGCTCCTGTAGGCCCGGTCAGCGTAGCGTCACCGGGCTTTTTCTATCTGGACGGTATAATGTTTGGTACTTTAGGTCAGGCAAAAAAATATCTCGGTCAGGCGGCAAAGATGTTGATTGGCATTCCGGACTACGACAACTACGTCGAGCACATGAAGACCAACCATCCGGACCAGCCTTATATGACTTACGAAGAATTCTTCCGCGAGCGCCAGGAAGCCCGCTACGGTAGCGGCGGAAGCAGTTGCTGTTAGAAGGAGAAATGAATGACCCCGATTGCAGTTACCCTACTCACCGGTTTTCTTGGCGCCGGTAAAACCACGCTGCTTCGCCATATTCTCAACGAACAGCACGGCTATAAAATTGCCGTTATCGAAAACGAATTCGGTGAAGTTTCCGTTGACGATCAGCTGATTGGCGATCGCGCCACCCAGATCAAAACCCTCACCAACGGCTGCATCTGCTGCACCCGCTCCAGCGAGCTGGAAGACGCGCTGTTAGACCTGCTCGACAACCTCGACAAGGGCAACATCCAGTTCGACCGTCTGGTGATTGAATGCACCGGCATGGCCGATCCCGGCCCGATTATTCAGACCTTTTTCTCGCATGAGGTGCTCTGCGAACGCTATCTACTGGACGGCGTGATTGCGCTGGTCGATGCGGTACATGCCGATGAGCAGATGAACCAGTTCACCATCGCCCAGTCGCAGATTGGCTACGCCGACCGCATCCTGCTGACCAAAACCGATGTGGCGGGGGAAAGCGAAAAACTGCGTGAACGCCTGGCGCGTATCAACGCCCGCGCACCGGTTTACACTGTCACCCATGGCGATATCGATCTCGCCCTGCTGTTCAACACCAACGGCTTTATGCTGGAAGAGAACGTGGTCAGCGCCACACCGCGTTTCCACTTTATCGCCGACAAGCAGAACGATATTTCATCGATCGTGGTGGAGCTGGATTACCCGGTCGACATCGGTGACGTTTCCCGCGTGATGGAAAACCTGCTGCTGGAATCCGCAGACAAACTCCTGCGCTACAAAGGAATGCTGTGGATCGACGGCGAGCCAAACCGCCTGCTATTCCAGGGTGTTCAACGCCTCTACAGCGCCGACTGGGACCGCCCGTGGGGCGACGAACAGCCGCACAGCACGCTGGTATTTATCGGGATTCAACTCCCCGAAGACGAGATCCGCGCCGCATTTGCGGGGTTGAAGAAGTAATCTATCCTGATGCCCGATGGCGCTGTGCTTATCGGGCCTATGCCGATTTACAGGCCGGATAAGGCGTAGCCGCCATCCGGCATCTACACGCGAGCAGATACTCGCTATTTCTTGTTTTGCTCTCGCAGCATGGCTTCGCGCAAAATAGCATTAAGCCGCGTCTGATACCCTTTCCCCGGACGTTTCAGCCACTCCATGACATCGGCATCAATGCGCACAGAGGCTTGCGTTTTCAATGGGCGAAAAAACTTACCCCGCGCCGCCTCAGACCACTGTTCATCCTCCGAAGAAGGAATGTCGCTGTAATCAATATCCGTGTCGGATTTCATCGCCAGCGCCTTAAGTTCAGCCTCATGCTGAGCACTCAGCGCGGATACGCTGCCGCGTTTATGTTTAACCATGCTCATAACGATTCCTCTCTTTACTGTCTGCCTTTCGGGCGCTAATGATCCGAATGACTTCGCAGCCACTTTCAAAGCGAACGGTGTGGGCAACAAGAATGACAATAATCCCATGCACAAGCCCGAGGGTTTGCCAGCGGTGCTCACCGTTCTCTATGCGATCCTGCCTTGAGAGATGCCGTGGATCATCGAACACAAGAACAGCATCTTCAAAGCGAATGCCATGTTTTATCTGGTTGCTTCTGGCCTTATTAGCATCCCATTCATACTCCATCGGCATAGTATCTATCCCTGATTGTATATACAAAAATGTATAGACAATTATCTTACGAGTATAGCGATATTGCTGGAAATAGCATCACATTTTGCATAAATGGATATGAGTGACAAAAAGCCCCCAGAGCGGTCAAAACGATGCTCTACGCCCGCCAGCGCGAAGTGCAGAATCTCGCCCAGCAGCTGTGTAAGATGAAGATTAAGGTGCAATGGAATCCCTGTTTTGGGTAATACAGAAACTGCCTGCGGATCAACTGCGTGTAGCCGAGGATGACAGTGAAGGTGGCGATGGAATCTACTACAGAGATCCAGTAGCCAGACTGAGACTCCGGAGCCATTCCCAGCAGGGCTACAGGTTTACAGCCATAGATCGGGTGGTGAACTCACGCTTTCTTCTTCGGCAATACGAAATCGACGCGACGGTTTTTCGCCCTTCCGGCGTCGCTATCGTTACTCGCCACCGGCTGGCTTTCACCTTTGCCTTTCTCGCTTAAACGTGATGAATCCACGCCGTGTGCCGTCAGCCATTTGGCGACCGAGCGGGCGCGACGCTGCGAAAGATCGAGATTGTACTTATCGCTACCCACCGAATCGGTATGCCCTTCAATCATGACTGCGCCGTCAGGATCGTCGACGATTAACTGCGCCACCTTTTTCAGCGTTGGCTCGGCTTTTTTGGCGATCGCATCGCTATCAAAAGCAAACAACACGTCGCTACGAATAGACAACGTCACCGCGTCTTTATCATCGCGAAAAGTGATATCCGCCGACTGCTTCGCCAGATCCGCCGCCTTGCTCTGTAAATCCAGCACCGCGCCGCCGGTATCCGACGGGAAGCCCACCAGATCCAGCGTTGTCGCTTTAAGGTCGAGGATCACTGGCGGCGCATGCGCTGGCGCATCTTCCGCACCAGCGGCAGAACACAGCGCCAGAGCGCTGGCGAACAGGAGTTTATGCAGGCCGCTCATCGCTTAACGATCCGTAATGGCGATGGGCCCGAGCGGCTCAACGTTTTCGATAGTCAAATACACTTCTTTGACGTCTTTCGGCGGTGCCGGGAAACTGCCGTACCACGAACCGACGTACGGAACACCGCGGCGCGAGCTAAACATCACGCTATTCGGCGCCAAAGGTACGCCATTCGAGTCGGTCAGCAGCAGATATTTCTTGTTACCCACTAACAAATAGAAGGAATTAGCGAGCGCCTCTTTATCTATTCCGGTATACAGAGATTGCGCAGTCAGGTTATCCGCAAGGCCCTTAAAGCGTACCTTGACGGTCAGGATGTCGCCGTGGCGCACTGCTTCCACCACCTGCGCTTCCGCCGTCCCCGCGCTCACCATACCGGTGGCCAGCGGTGCGGCTGGCGCTTCCTCTGCCAGCGCGACGCCCGGAAAAACCAGCGCGGTCAACAGACAGGAGGCAACGAAGTTTTTCATTCGCTTCATGTTGAGGTCCTTATTCTGTAGGGCGCTGTCTTTGTTATCTTATATTTTCAATAACATAGGAAAGTCGCCGGGAGAGTAATGCCCCCGAAGTATAGTAAAACACCCCGGTATCACCCCCTAAGCGTACAAAAACGTTAGCGTGATCACGTTTAATAGGGCGTGACGGCACGCCAGTCCGGACAGGTGTGCTGCGCCGACAAAGACCGTCAGTGAACCTCATCACACTTCAACCCTCCCATTTTCCCTGCTCAGTCGCGGGAGCTGCGCTTCCTTCTGTATAACTCCTTGAAATTCCGTCAGTACAATAATTTCCCCACATCATCCATTCATAAAACCGAATCAATAAGCGCATTTATCCAATTGGATTAGCAATCGTCCGCTTCGCAGAATGTGCATAAACCTACGCATTCAGGAGTTTTTATGTCTCATTCCGTGATTAACGATACCCCGTTCGACGCCGTTAACATCCTCAAAGCGGCGAAACCCGGCTTTCAGCCGCGTATTGCCTTTATTCTCGGATCGGGTCTCGGGGCACTGGCCGATAAGCTCGATAACAAAACCGTGATCTCTTATGAAAAACTGCCGGGTTTCCCGGTGAGCACCGTGATTGGGCATGCGGGCGAGGTGGTGATGGGCGCGCTGCATGGCGTGGATATTATCTGCATGAAAGGTCGCGGCCATTTTTACGAGGGCGTCGGGATGGGCATCATGACCCACGCGGTGCGCACCTTTAAATTGCTCGGCTGCGAATTTATGTTCTGCACCAACGCTGCGGGTTCGCTTAATCCGGCTATTCCGGCGGGCAGCCTGGTAGCGCTTAACGATCACATCAATACCATGCCGTCGACACCGCTGGTTGGGCCGAACGATGACCGCTTTGGTCCGCGCTTCTTTAGCCTCGCCAACGCCTACGACAAAGACCTGCGCGAAAAACTGCATCACACCGCCCGCGATCTGGGCCTGAAACTCCACGAGGGGGTGTTCGTCTCCTACCCTGGCCCGAACTTCGAAACGGCGGCGGAAATCCGCATGATGCAGAAAATCGGCGGCGACGTGGTGGGCATGTCGGTGGTACCGGAAGTGATTGTCGCCCGCCACTGCGGCCTGAAGGTGCTGGCGGTGTCGGCCATCACCAATATGGCGGAAGGCTTAAGCGACGTGGAACTCTCCCACGAGCAAACCCTGAAATGCGCGGCGATGGTGACCGACGATTTCATTCGCCTGATTAGCCAGTTCGTGAAGAACTACCGCTAAGTTCCCGTCCAGCGGCGGGCGAAGCGCCCGCCAGGAGAAATGCAGATGTCAGAACATTATTCTCGCGGCAGTCTGAATGCGATTTCGTATCTGAGCTATTACTTCGTCGGCGCGCTGGTGTCGACGCTCGGGATCGTCCTCGGGCCTCTGTGTGCGGCGTTCAACAAAGACCCGAGCTTTATCGGCCAGGTGTTTACGCTGATGAATATCGGCATGTTCGTGCCGATCATGCTCGGCGGGATCCTGATGAAGAAATGGGGCTTGCAAAAGCCGCTGGTGATCGCCGCCGCGCTGACCATTCTCATCAGCGCCCTGCTGTTCGCCACCCCGACGCTGACCATGTTCAGCGTGGCAGTCGCCATTATCGGCGCCTGCGGCGGGATTTTTATGACCATAGGCAGCTATCTGGTGGTGCGCATTAACCCGGACGAAAAGAGCCGTTCTTCAAGCCTGATTTTCACCGACTTTTTCTTCAGCCTGGCGGGCGCGACGCTCTCGTTTCTGTTGGCGTGGCTGTTTAAGCTGGGCGCGAGCTGGATGGCGATGTACGCCATTATGGGTGCGCTGGGGGTGATTATGCTGATCCTCACCCTGCGCAGCCGCTACCCGACGACCGAATCACCGGAACCGACGCATCAGGAAACCGCCAACAAGGAGCCGTGGGGTCGCTCGGTGTGGCTGCTGTGCGGGGCGCTATTCCTGTTCCTGCTCGCCGAACCGATTTTCACTATGTGGACGCCGGGCTATCTGCAATGGCGCTTCCAGTTGCTGCCGGAGCAGGCGGCGCTGTACACCACCGTGTACTGGGTGACGAAGGCGACAGGGCTATTCCTCAACCAGTTCACCGTCAAGTGGATGAAACTGCGCACCTTCCTGCTCATTTGTACCGCCGTCGGGCTGGTGTCGATTGCGCTTATCAGTAACAGCAGCAACACCACGTTGATTTTGATTGCCTGCGGCGCGTTTGGCTTCTTCAACTCCGGGCTGTTTTCCGGGTTGATGAGCTACGGTTCGTTGCAGGTCAGCCGCAGTTCGCCGACGCTGATTTCCGCGCTGCTCACCTGCGGCACTGTCGGTACGCTGCTGTTTGCGACGGTTTCTTCGCTGGTGAACAGTCGCTTCGGCCTGCACGGCGCGGTGAATGCGTCTACCGTTGCCTACGCGCTGCTGATGGTAACCCTGCTGGCAGGCATTGCCTGTAGCAAAGCCGAACGCCTGCATCAGGGCGAGGCGGTCGCGGTTTGACAGCCTTTCAGGAGGGTTGCATGATACCGCCACCCTCCCCCTTCACGGTGCCCTGCATGCTCGATCCTCAGGCCAACAGCCGCATTCGCTTTCGGATGCTACGCTATTTTCAGATCCTTGCCGACGAACTGCATTTTGGCCGCGCCGCGGCACGGCTGAACATCTCTCAGCCGCCGCTCAGCGTACAAATAAAAGAGCTGGAAGAGATCCTCGGCGTGGAATTGTTCGAACGATCCAGCCGCAAAGTCGCGCTGACCCACGCCGGAAAAGTACTGAAATCCGAAGTCGACCGCCTCCTCAACGCCACCGAACAGTCGCTGAACTATGTGCGTCAGATCGGTCGCAGCGAAAAGCAGCATATCAATATTGGGGTGATTGGCAGCGCGATGTGGGGTCCGTTGCTGGAAAGGATGAAAGCGTTTCGGGAAACCAACCCCGATGTGAACTGGACGCTGCATGAACTGGGGCAGCACGAGCAAACCGAAGCGCTGCGCGCCCGCACCATTGATATCGCCATCAACCGCAATGTGATCCCGCATCCGGGAGCGAAGATTCGCTGTCAGTTGATCGCCCGTGAAAGGGTGCATGTCGCCGTGCATGAAAGCGATCCGTTGTGCCGGCGCGGAAAAGTCTCGCTGGTCGATCTGGCGGATCGGGCGTTTATTTCACTCTCCTTCACCCGCAGCGATTTTGCCCATCAGGTGTACGAGCGCTGCCTCGAACTGGGTGTCTCGCCGCTGATCACCCATCAGGTTTTCGAGCCGCAAACCGCGCTGGCGCTGGTCAGCACCGGCAGCGGCGTGGCGCTGTTGCCGGAAACCTGCGGGCTGATCTACTGGCCCGGTGTGGCCTTTCTCCCGCTTGAAGAGACGATCCCGGCCGACCTGTATGCGTTGTGGTACGACGAGCCGTTACCTGAACTGTTCACGCGTTTCCTGGAGGCGCTGCGCCCACGGGCCAACGCCGATTTGTAGGCCGGATAAGGCAAAGCCGCCATCCGGCAGAGACACGGCACGCTACGCCTTACGTTCATTAATAAAGTAGTGCGCCAGCAACCCACCGCCCAGACCGGAACTGACCATCAGCATCACCTGGAAGAAAGTCTCAATGACCAGTTCCTCGCTGCTGACATCCCCACTCACGGAATACAGGGCAACACATTTTTTCCCGATAACCGCAACGGCGGCGCCTAAATAAATAATGCTGGCCCCTTTCACGTAGGTCTTCTCTTTATTCGCCTTTCGGGTAAACCAGTAAATGACAAAGACATACAATAAAAGCCACAGTACCGAAAGCGGGGTGACGTTAATCAGAAAAATAAGCGGGATAAAAAGCATGACACACAGAAAAAGAGCGGCGGGTTTATGCATAGTGCCTCCTGTTAGCGAAACTGAAATATTAAGCGTATGGGATGACAATGCAATATGACGCAATAAACGCAGTGAGTAATAAACAAATCTGACTAAAAATTCAGGATAAAACACGATAATTTATCGTGAGTTCGTTTCATCTTCCTTCGGTTGCTCACTTCAACATTCTCCCTTTACCCTTATGAATAAAATCGGTGAACTCAAACGCGCCAAACCACGTTTCCCGCGTGATGGAGAACCTGCTAGTGGAATCCCTGCACTGCCGTGATCGACAGTGAACAGCTTGTCAGCCTGGAACAATTTAAAAACAATGAGTTATCGCCCAGTCCATTTATGGACTGACTAGTGAAAGATGTATTCATTCATCAGTGTTATTATTCCTGGCGTCGTTAAAACTATAATTTAAAACCATCATGGTTGATGGGGTTCTTTTGCGCAAAATGTAAGGATGTGATCATATAAATTAATTTTTGAGTTATGCTTCGTTTAATTTTATTTATTGTTTTTGTACTTTCCTCTTCAACCACCTTTGCTTTCGAAAAAATCATTCCTGAAGAGTGGGGAGTCGAGACTGTTTTTGCTTTTAAATCATCGACTCTACCAATACACACTCTAAAAGAAGGGAATTTACAGCAACGTATTATGGATGAATATGCCCAATGGAAAGGAACCCGTTATCGCTGGGGCGGAAATAGCCATAATGGCATTGACTGTTCGGCGTTCACCCGAAGAGTGATACAGACCGTCGCTCATCTGAATTTACCGAGAACAGCAGCGGAGCAAAGTCATACTGGCTACCCCGTTCAACAGGAACAACTGAAACCCGGAGATCTGGTCTTTTTTATGACAAAACCCAATGTTCGCCATGTTGGTGTCTTTGTCGGTAACGATCAATTTATCCATGCGTCGAGTTCCCAGGGCGTGATGCTCTCTCATTTGTCAGGCAGTTACTGGCAAGAGCATTATCTGACCGCCAGGAGAATGGCCCCGGTACGGGGAATGTCGTAGCGTTCACGTTTGTCACTGTCTGGCCGGGAACACATCAATCGGACGGGTAAACATCTCTGGCGAAGCAACCGGACACCTGCTTTAGGTGGGTTCCGGTGACGACAGCCAGCTAACGTCGGAAAGTCCAAAAATAGGCTTAACGTACAGTGAGTTTCGATATCCAGACTGTCCACCTTTGCACGATCGTCCCGTCTGGCTCTATCCTTAACCTTATGAATAAAATCGCTGAACTCAAACGCGCCAAGCTGTTGGCGCTCTCTTTGCTGCTGATGGCTGCGGCAACGTTTGTCATTACGCTCTTTTTGCCGCCCAACTTTTGGGTGCTGGGCATTAAGGCGATTGCCGAAGCCGCGATGGTCGGCGCGCTGGCCGACTGGTTTGCAGTGGTGGCGCTGTTTCGTCGGGTGCCGATTCCGTTTATTTCTCGCCATACGGCGATTATCCCGCGCAATAAAGACCGGATAGGCGAAAATCTCGGCCAGTTCGTCCAGGAGAAGTTTCTCGATACCCAGTCACTGGTGGCGCTGATCCGCCGCCACGAACCGGCCAGCCTTCTCGGTAACTGGTTCAGCCAGCCGGAAAACGCCCAGCGGATAGGGCAACATCTGTTGCAAATCATGAGCGGCTTTCTGGAGCTGACCGACGACGCCCGTATTCAACGGCTGATCAAACGCGCGGTGCATAAAGCCATTGATAAGGTGGATCTTTCCGGCGCCAGTGCATTAATGCTGGAGAGTATGACCAAAAACGATCGCCATCAGGTGTTGCTCGACACGCTAATTGCCCAGCTCATTTCCCTGCTACAGCGCGACAGCTCGCGGGCGTTTATCGCCCACCAGATCGTGCGCTGGCTGGAGGCGGAGCACCCGCTTAAAGCAAAGATTTTGCCGACCGAATGGCTGGGGGAACACAGCGCCGAACTGGTTTCGGAGGCCGTCAACTCGCTACTTGATGATATCAGCCACGATCGCGCCCATCAGATCCGCCATGCCTTTGATCGCGCGACGTTTACGTTGATCAACAAGCTCAAACACGATCCGGAAATGGCGTTGCGGGCAGAGAACATCAAAGCGTATCTGAAAGAAGATGAGGCGTTTAACCGTTATCTCGGCGAACTGTGGGGGGATGTCCGTCAGTGGCTGAAAGCGGATATTAATGCCGCGGATTCCCGCGTGAAGCAGCGGATCGCACATGCCGGGCAGTGGTTTGGTGAAACGCTGGTCGCCGACGAAGCGCTGCGCGCATCGCTGAATGGTCATCTGGAACAGGCCGCGCGTAAGGTCGCGCCAGAGTTCGCCGCGTTCCTGACGCGCCACATTAGCGACACGGTCAAAAGCTGGGATGCGCGGGATATGTCGCAGCAAATTGAGCTGAATATCGGCAAAGATTTGCAGTTTATCCGCGTCAACGGCACGCTGGTCGGTGGCTCCATCGGACTGGTGCTGTATCTGCTCTCGCAAATTCCGTCTCTGCTGACGCTGCCGAACCTTTAACGCGGATGTGAAGCACAGGCACGCCGGATGGCGCTGCGCTTATCCGGCCTACAGACTGCCGAACCTTTAACGCAGATGTGAAGCACAAGCACGCCGGATGGCGGCTTCGCCTTATCCGGCCTACAGGCTGCGCCCTACCCTGCCAAACGGTGCAGGGTTTTGTATGCCGGATAAGGCATTCATGCCGTCATCCGGCAAAAACGCTATCGCGTTGCCTCGAGCCAGTTACCCTGGTCCATTTCCAGCAACAGCAGCATGGTGAGCGCCTGCGCATAAGGCACCGGGGCTATCGCGATGTCACAGTAATACTGGATATCCCAGCCGAGCATCGTCCCGCGTGAAGCTTCCAGCACCAGACCGCCGTCGTCGATCCGCGCCATCACGGCGTCGAACGCACGCAGCGCACTGGCGCTGACTGAATCATCCAGAATCCCCATCCGCACGCCGCGCAGCATACCGTAGGCAATGCCTGCCGTTGCTGATGATTCCTGCGGTGACAGCGGATCGTCGAGCACCGTATGCCACATGCCGTTGTCGGCCTGCAGCTCGCAGAGCGTGCGTACCTGGCGCGCCACCACCTGCGACAGAAAACGCCGCACGCTGGTGTCGAGATGCTCGCCCATCAGCTCGATAAACTCCGGGATCGCCACGGTGATCCACGCATTGCCCCGCGCCCAGAACGCCCCGGCGTAATGGTGTTTATCCACAAACGTCCAGCCGTGATACCACAGCCCACTCGCCGGATCGCTGAGATAGCGCGTATGCAGCAGGAACTGGTATCCCGCTTCATCAATCAGATCCTGACGTTTCAGCGCAATGCCCGCCACGCCAAGGAACAGACAGGTCATAAACAGCGTGTCATCCCACAGCTGGCCGGTATTGGCCTGCTCTTTCACCACATGCTGAAAACCGCCCTCTTCCGTTTTTGGCAAATCACGCAGCAGTGCATCCGCCCAGTCGTTGACGACGGCCAACAGATCCTGACGCTGATGATGTTTCGCCACCAGCGCCAGCGCGATCATCGGCGCCGTGGTGTTGATCTGCATCTCCGGCAACCCTTTGCCGATCTGCGTTTCATACCAGGTGAGGATCGACTGTTGCAGCGCCGTGTCCTGCTGGAAATCCGCAAAACGCCAGAACCCGTACAGCCCCACGCCGATCTCCCACTCCCACTCTTCGAAGTGGATCGAAAATCCGTCGCTGGTGCCCACTTCATCAAGGTTTTTCAGACGGCAAAATCCGCGAACCACCTGATCCAACGTTCCCATCAGTGCATCACGATTCATGCCTGAACTCCTTTAATCAGTCTGGCCGCACGATCGCGTAGGCTCGCATCGTCTGCCATGAGGGCGAGAGCAGACAGCCCTCGATAATCAACGGGATAGCTTACGATTGCATTCAATTCAGCCAGCCCCTGCGCTTCAACCACGCTCAGCCAGTTTTCCAGCCGCGCTTTGGCGATCGCCTGCTGATCGCGCCCTTTGCGGCACGAAGCGATAAACAACTCGTCCGGGAAGCACAGCCCCGCCAGATACTGCGCCGCATGGAAAGCCAGTGCATGGTTCTCCGTGTCGAAGCGCATGGCGTCGCAACCCCGCTCATCCCGCCAGTAGCGGTAGCCCATCAGCGTGGATTTTATGCGGCGGAACAGCACCTCGGAAAAGTATTCTCCCTGGTGGCAACGCCAGATTTGCAGCAACGGCAGCACGGAGAACACTGAAGCCTCTTCGCGCGCACTGATGTGCTTGAGGGCGCTGTACAGCAGCGCTTCCGCCTGTGGTCCGTATTCGCGCTGTTGCATCAGCGCTAACAGGTGGCTGGCGCAGACGTTGGTATGGGAAACCACCGGATGCTGCGACGCGCATTGATGTTCAGCCAGCACCTGGGTGTGGGGAAACGCCGCGCTCAGCGCTTCCGCGCCCAGATAGACCATCTGCAGAGAGCAGATCAATTCGCGCTCCGCCAGCTCATCCAGATGGATCAGCAGACTGTTTTTGCCTGCGTGTAACGGGATTTCAACGTCGGTATGCTGCATAAGATTGCGCGTAAACGGCGTGAAGCAAGCGACCTGAGCGCCCTCACACCAGACGCGCACCCCGCCGCAGGTGCCCAGACGAAACGCGAATGTCCCGGTGGACGGTGCGTAAAGATCAATCGCCAGCCAGCGCTGAACGTGAAACGGCAGCGGGCGGAAGTCAGGGAAAGAAACCACGCCGTGTTCGTCGGCAATAACGGCTTCATTGCAGGTCAGGGCCGCAGCGGAGTCGACCGCGCGCTGCGCCAGATTTTGGCGAAACACGTCGCGACAAAATGATTCACGGGTCGCCGGGTCTGCCCCTTCGCCCGTGTAAAACTCGGCAAAGCGTTCTGTTTTTGCCGCTGAGAACAGGAAACGCGTCAGTGCGTCTCCCTGTACCAATTTCCAGTCACCCTGTGACATATTTGCTCAACTCCAGCAGGATTCATGCGATGGGCGATATTTTCAGCGGGTTTGATTTTTGAGGCGAGCAACCATTTTTGGCAAATATCGGGATATGCCTGACAACTCACAATCCGGAGAATACCAGGGGATGCAGAGTGATTCAGATCACACTTTATTGAGGGTGATGGCAATGCAGCGTGATGCAGATCACGCTAAATTTGAGGTTCACCCCATTTGCGTGATCCGCGTCACATAAAAATTACCCTTTCAGGATTTTAAGTTCTTCGCTCAGACTGTCTGCCAGCGACCGCACCCGCGAAGCGTCAAACAATACGTGCAGACCCGGCGACGCATCAGCGTGTTTTGCACAGTAATCTTCCAGCTCAGCCGCGCTACGGTACAGCTCCTGAATGTTGATCTGGCAAATCTCGCGCATGCTCCAGCTATTCTCCGCTTTGTGGGCAAAACGCAGGGTGAAAAAGGCTTTCTGAGCATGTAAAAACAGGTGGCAGTAGAGTGCAAACCCTTGCCACTCCTCCAGCCAGCGACGTTTTAGCGCGTAAGGGAAGGCCGCCGTTTGCGCAAAACTCAGCGCCTGCTCACGCAGCGCTGTCGCGGCCTCCCGGGCTTCGTCTTTTTCGCTGGCAATACGGGAGAGGCAGGCGGCAGATGTTTCTACATCGCTGCGATCGAAGGTGATGTCACGCTCCGAGCCGGGCAGCCAGTGGTTACGGTTAAGCTGCCCGTACAAACTCCAGACCGCCTGGCCGTAGCTTTCCGGCACCTGGCTGTGACGGTGAAAAACATGGTCACGCACGTAGGTGGCCTTGTACAGCACCTGCCCCGCCTGTTCCATCAGCGAACAGAACGTTTCAAACGTTTTCTCGTCGGGGCGCCAGCCGTAGGTTTCATCCAGCCACCAGGTCATCAGTTGCGCTTCACTATAGTGCGTTCCGCTACTGGCCAGCATCCGGCTACATGCCACCAGATTACAGGCGCTCAGGGTGCCCATAATCCAGTGGTTATCGACGCCTTCCCAGCTGGCTTTACATACCGCACCGCGAATAGCCGGGTTGCTGCGACACCACAACAATCTCCCCTGCAACTCATTGATACGCGGGAACGGGAAAACGCCCCAGCCGACTTCTTCGCCGACCAGATCGATGTCGGCCCACACTTCACGCTCGCGGACCTGCAACAGCGCCGGGTTGTTGGGAAAGGAGGGCCAGAACCGCTCTGGCGTGAGTTTGATGGAGACACTGACGCTTTCCGGCAACGGGCGGATCGCCGCCAGCACATTGCCGAGATCGTGGTTTCCGGCAGGGAATACGCGCAGCACCAGATGTTTGTTTTCCGCCTGCATCACGCGGGATAACGTATTGAAACAGCGGCTGTAAATGGCAAAACTGCGCTCGTCACGCTGGGGCTGCGTTGTGTCGTCTTCCGACGGTAGCTCCCAGTTAGGACGCGAAACCGGCAACAGGCCGTCGGTGTTGGAAATCGCCACCAGTAAGCCGGTGAGCGCCGGAATACGCTGGCAAATCAGCGAGACTTTGTCGGCGAGATACCCGCACCAGAAATCGACGTCAAACCGGACGCCACGGCCTGGTTCAAACAGTTGCGGGTGCGCCAGCAGCAGGTCGGTCGGAAAGTTAAACTCTTTGGCTTGCAGATAAAAGCGCAGCCCTTTTTGCTGACAGAGTTTTCCCAGCCGGTTGAGGTAGACGCAACGGGCGCGCTGCTGGCTGGAAAGGCGGTCGTTATACTGATGCGGCGTGTAGCCTTTCGGGGAAACCAGTTTGTCGAACAGATCGACCTGCCCAACAATAAGGGTATTAAAATCATGCGCTACGGCCCATTCGACCAGTTCGCAGGCTTTTTCCCAGTTCCAGTACGCCTGATTGTTAAGTTCCAGCGCTCGCGTTTGCCACATCTTTATTTACCTCTACCACACGTTTTCGCCCGTATAGATAGCATAGAACAAAGCGTTTGTGCTCTGGCACCGCACGATATCACCCTTCATTCAGTACCGGCATTTATCGTGGGCGACCCAATCTGTTGTATCGCTTTACGAAAATGCCGCCACGCTGAGGTAGCACGCGTTAATTATTTTACTTTTTATTATCATTTACCCATGTATGATAACAAAACAGCCATGAAAGAAGGAAAGAGAACACGGCATGATTCAGGGGAGTACGGATTCGGATCGCTATTCCATCAGGACGTCGCTTTTTGGCCTGCTGGTGCTGGCACTGGGCATGGGGATTGGTCGCTTTCTGTATACGCCAATGTTGGCGCTGCTGCTGACGGAAGGTCATTTCTCTTTCGGCCAGCTGTCGTGGATTGCCAGCGCCAACTATGCCGGATATCTGGCGGGAAGCCTGCTGTTCTCCTTCGGCCTGTTCCATCTTCCCTCACGTTTACGCTCCATGCTGCTGACCTCGGCCGTTGCAACCGGAGGGCTGATCGTCGCCATGTCAGTGTTTACGCAACCCGCACTGGTGATGCTGATACGTTTTCTGGCGGGGGTCGCCAGTGCCGGAATGATGATTTTCGGCACCATGACTGTGCTGCTCCATACGCGCCATCCGTTTGTTATTGCGTCTCTTTTTTCCGGTGTTGGCGCAGGCATTATTCTGGGTAATGAGTATGTCATCGCCGGGATCCAGATGTCGTTGGCCTCTCACGCACTCTGGCTTGGCGCAGGCGCGCTCTCCGGCCTGTTGCTACTGTTGCTGGCCTGGCTGATGCCCGGTCGCGCTCACGCCCTGCCCCCTGCGCCACTGGCGACCGCGCGAAATCCCGTCATGCGCTGGTGGCAACTGGCGCTACTGTACGGCCTTGCCGGATTCGGCTATATCATTGTCGCCACCTATTTACCGCTGATGGCGCGCGACGCAGGCTCACCGCAAATCGCCTTACATCTCTGGTCACTGGTGGGTCTGGCGATTATTCCGGGCTGCTTCGGTTGGTTATGGGCGGCAAAACGTTGGGGGGTGTTGCAATGCCTGACGGCGAATCTGATTATTCAGGGCGTCTGCGTTATGCTGACCCTCGCTAGCGACGCGCCGCTACTGCTCATTGTGAGCAGCATCGGCTTTGGCGCCACCTTTATGGGCACCACCTCTCTGGTGATGCCTCTGGCGCGCCAGTTGAGCGTTCCGGGCAACATCAATCTGTTAGGCGTCGTGACGCTGACCTACGGCATCGGCCAGATCGTCGGTCCGATGTTAACCAGCATGCTGGGCAGCGGTTCAGAGGCGCTGACTTACGCCACTCTGTGGGGCGCCGCTGCGTTGTTTCTCGCGGCCACCATCAGCGCACTACAGCTGTATAAACGTTAGCGCCCGCCACAGCGTAAACGGATCAATACCCTCCCCCTCTCCCTAAGCTATGCAAGAAACGCATAGCTCGAAACATACTTGCATTTTCCCCTTTTCCCTATGACTGATAAGGTCATTCAGTTTCAGGCCCGACGTGGCCTGTCGCAGCAAACACATATTATCAAAAAAATAAAACGGGGTTCACTATGGCGCAACAAGGGGAACAAGCGGCCATACCGCTTGCAACGGAACGGGTTGGAATTAAAGGCTATCTGGCATTTTTTCTGACCATCATTTTCTTTTCGGGTGTTTTTTCCGGGAGTGAGGGATGGTGGCGCGTTTTTGATTTTAGCGTGCTGAATGGCGCGTTTGGTCAACTTCCTGGCAGTGCCGGGCACGCCACCACGTCATTTCGCGGTGCGGGTGGCACCGGGGCAAAAGATGGCTTTCTGTTCGCACTGGAACTCGCCCCGTCGGTGATTCTCTCTCTGGGTATCATTGCCGTCACCGACGGTCTGGGCGGGCTGCGTGCGGCTCAACAGCTGATGACCCCGATTCTCAAACCGTTGCTGGGTATTCCCGGTATTTGCTCACTGGCGCTGATCGCTAACCTGCAAAACACCGATGCGGCAGCCGGTATGACTAAAGAGCTTGCCCAGGAAGGGGAAATTACCGAACGGGATAAAGTCATTTTTGCGGCGTACCAGACCAGCGGCAGCGCCATTATCACCAACTATTTTTCCTCCGGCGTCGCCGTATTCGCGTTTCTCGGCACCTCCGTTATCGTCCCGCTGGCGGTGATCCTGGTCTTTAAATTTGTCGGCGCTAACCTGCTGCGTCTCTGGATTAACTTCGAAGAACGTCGTCACCCTCTGCAAGGAGCGCAATCATGACCACTCAGGTACGCAAAAACGTCATGGATATGTTTATCGATGGCGCACGTCGCGGTTTTACCATCGCCACCACCAACCTCTTACCTAACGTCGTCATGGCGTTCGTGATTATTCAGGCCTTAAAAATTACGGGCCTACTCGACTGGGTGGGACATATCTGTCAGCCGATCATGGCGCTGTGGGGACTTCCCGGCGAAGCGGCAACCGTTCTGTTAGCCTCGCTGATGAGTATGGGCGGCGCCGTCGGCGTCTCTGCAAGCCTGCTCACGGCCGGAGCCTTAACCGGCCACGACGTCACAGTACTGCTCCCGGCCATCTATCTGATGGGTAACCCGGTACAGAACGTTGGTCGCTGTCTCGGGACTGCCGAAGTGAATGCCAAATACTATCCCCATATCATCGCGGTGTGCGCTATCAACGCATTACTTTCGATCTGGGTTATGCAGCTTATTGTTTAGTAAGGAGTCATCATGTCTGATTTATCCGCTGCAGAGTTTACTCTGCTGCAGGGGGCGCACCTGTTTGCGCCAGAAGACCGGGGAATTTGCGACGTGCTGCTGGCCAACGGCAAGGTCATTGCCGTTGATAGTGCCATCCCAACAGACATTGTGCCGGACTGTACGGTCATTGATTTACGCGGGCGCATTCTGTGCCCGGGTTTTATCGATCAGCACGTCCATTTGATTGGCGGCGGCGGTGAAGCCGGCCCTACCACACGGACGCCGGAAGTCACGCTGAGCCGTCTCACCGAAGCGGGGATCACCACGGTGATAGGCTTGCTGGGCACCGACTCCGTCACCCGCCATCCGGAATCCCTGCTGGCGAAAACCCGGGCGCTAAATGAAGAAGGGATCACCGCCTGGATGCTGACCGGCGCGTATCATGTTCCTTCGCCGACCATCACCGGTTCCGTAGAGAAAGATGTGGCGCTGATCGATCGCGTTATCGGCGTGAAATGCGCGGTATCCGATCATCGTTCTGCCGCGCCAGGCGAATATCAACTGGCCAGCATGGCGGCACAATCCCGCGTTGGCGGGCTGCTCGGCGGCAAGCCTGGCGTCAGCGTGTTCCACATGGGCAGCAGTAAAAAAGGGCTGCAACCGCTGTATGACATTCTGGAAAACAGCGATGTGCCGATGGGTAAACTGCTCCCGACCCACGTAAACCGCAGCGAATATCTGTTCGATCAGGCGCTGGCCTTCGCGCTCAAAGGCGGCACCATCGATATCACCAGCGGTATTCCCGGCCCGGTAACGCCAGCAGAGGGTATTGCGCGCGCGGTGAAAGCGGGCGTACCGCTTGCCCAGGTCACGCTCAGTTCTGATGGCAACGGCAGCCAACCGCTGTTTGATGCGGCGGGCAATCTGACGGGCATTGGCGTTGCCGGTTTCGACAGTTTGCTGCAAACCCTGCAAGTGCTGGTCAACGACTACGGTTTTACGCTGACGGACGCGCTGCGCCCTCTCACCACCAGCGTGGCAACGTTCCTGAATCTTTCCGGTAAAGGTGAAATCCTCCCCGGTCGCGATGCCGACCTGCTGGTGATGACGCCGGAACTGCGCATTGAGCAGGTTTACGCGCATGGGAAACGGATGGTCGTGGACGGTAAAGCTTGCGTAAAAGGAACGTTTGAGTAGGTCGAAAGGTTGTCAGCCGTTCGAATGAACGTAGAATGCGCAAACGAGCGGCTGACAGGTAAACAGGAATGGACGAGAGTGGTGCAGGTTTGCATAACATTGAAACGAAATGGCTTTATGATTTTCTGACCCTGGAAAAGTGCCGTAACTTCTCTCAGGCGGCGATCATCCGTAATGTCTCACAGCCAGCGTTTAGTCGTCGGATCCGCGCGCTGGAAAGCGCCGTGGGCGTCGAACTGTTTAATCGCCAGATCTCTCCGCTACAGCTCTCTGAGCAGGGGAAAATCTTTCATTCTCAAATTCGTCATCTGCTACAACAACTGGAAAGTAACCTGACGGAACTGCGGGGCGGCAGCGATTTTACGCTGCGTAAAATCAAAGTTGCCGCGGCGCACTCGCTTTCCCTCGGCCTGTTGCCGGGCGTTGTCAGAGCGATGCCAACGCAGTTTACCTGGTCGGTTGAGGCGATCGATGTCGATCAGGCGGTCGATATGCTGCGGGAAGGACAAAGCGATTTTATCTTTTCTTATCACGACGAAAATCTGCTGCAGGCGCCGTTTGCCAACATTCGTTTGTTCGAGTCGCAACTCTTTCCCGTCTGCGCCAGCAACGAACAGGGGCAACCACGCTATACCCTTGACCAGCCTCACTTCCCCTTGCTGAACTATAGCCGCAACTCCTATATGGGCAGGCTGATAAACCGCACGCTGACCCGCCACGCCGAGCTCAGTTTCAGCACGTTTTTTGTCTCTTCAATGAGTGAGTTGTTAAAGCAGGTTGCGCTGGACGGCTGCGGGATCGCCTGGCTGCCGGAGTATGCCATTCGCCAGGAACTCAGTAGCGGACAGTTGATCGTGCTGGACAATGACGCGCTGGTGATTCCAATTCAGGCTTATGCGTACCGCATGGATACGCGTATGAATCCCTTAGCGGAACGTTTCTGGCGGGAACTGCACAACCTTCACGCCACCCCCTGAACGCCATTCAGGCATGTGCGAACTGTTCCGGCGCCAGCGCTGTCTGCGTATCCGGCCAGGACTCATACCATCGAATGGCGGCACGCACCAGTGACGCAGTCGAGTCGATAAAGCGGCAACCAGACGCGTCCTCATGCCCGGACACGATAAGTGGAATTTCGGTACACCCCATGATAACCATCTGCGCACCACGGGAAATCAGCCGTTCGATTTGCGGAAACAGCAGCTTTTCCGCCGCCGGTTTATCACCGCTTTTCAGGGCATAAATAGCCTGCATCACCTGCTCCTGCCCCGTTTCCTCCGGCGGGATCAGGGTGAGTCCCTGCGCTGTTGCTTTTTTCTGATACAGCCCTGTCGCCAGTGTGGCGTTCGTCGCCAACAGACCTACGCGTTTGACCGACGGAGGAATTTCGCCAAGAGTCGCATCCAGAATGCTAATCATCTCAACCTTTGCCACGGCCCGCAGATCCTCAAACCAGTAATGTGCGGTATTGCAGGGGATCACGATACATTCCGCCCCCGCCTCTTCCAGCATATGCAGATAACGCTCAAGATAGTGATAGGGTGAAGGACCGCCGGATAATAAACAGGCCGTGCGATCGGGAATATCCGGGATAGAGCTCACAATCAGCGGGATATGCTGCTGATCGCAGCTGGCGTCGCGTAAGTAAACAAACTTTTCCAGCATATCCGCCGTCGCTGCTGGCCCCATTCCACCTAAGATCCCAATCGTATGTTTCATCACTTTCTCACTGCTTAGCTTGAGTTCAGAAACACACTATCAGCATGATGTTTAGGTAAAAAATGCCGTTTTATTAGCGGCTATGCGTAAAAATCATAGCCCCCTCTTCCCGGCGGCGACCGGTTGCCACTGTGAACAAAAAGCTTTACACCCTCACAAAAGAGAGAACGCAGAGGCTATCTTTTAAGCGCCTCCAGAGCAGCATAAAATAGCGCCGATGTTTCAAGTAGAGGATTGTTGTTATGTTGTTCTGGAAAAAGATGGTGAGAAAAATCGACGCGTTCGCAATGTTGCTCCCACCAGGCTACTTCCGGGTGTAAAACCAGGCAGGCCTGTCACCGACAGGCCTGATTCCCTTTCCCTTCTTTGCTTTTACGCAATCCGGATGTTCTTAACACCACCACCCACATCCGTAGCCAGGTATATCGATACACCAGCGGATGCTGCCACCTGAGTAATGTCAGAAACATAGCGACTCCTTTCTTGCCTCAAGACCTAACGGAATGTCGGCAGCAAGCCAAACACATCCAGGACGACAGTCAGATAGACAATCCCCCCTCCCACAATCACCAGGTTCAGCACCGTGTTGTTACAAGGAGAGGTGTAATGCGCCGTCGCAAAACGTTTACGCGCGGCTTTGACCAGAATAGGCGGTAAGATCACGCTCCAGATGGTAAACGCCAGACCCGCGTAACCAATCGCGTGCACGAAGCCATTCGGGAAGAAGAAACACACGGCCGCAGGTGGGAAATAGGTCACCAGCGCGGTTTTCAAACGCCCCATATTGTCATCCGGGAAGTGAAACAGATCGGCAATATAATCAAACAGACCCAACGTGGCCGCCAACAATGAACTGGCTACCGCGAAATTACCGAAGAATGTCAGGATCAAGTCCATATACCGACTGGTAAATAACCCGCTAATGGCTTCCACAAACACATCGATGTTCCCCCCTTTGGCAATGATCGGAGGAAAGTCCGCACGACTGATATTCCCCATCGTGACCGCCAGCCAAAAGACATACAGCAGCACAGCAAAGAGCGTACCGATGATAATGGAGCGCGTAATGTGCGGGATACCTCGCGTTCCGTAGAGTTTAACCAGGCTCGGAACGTTGCCATGAAAACCAAAAGAGATAATGCAAAATGGCAGCGTCATCAGAATGTACGGAAGGTATTGTGCATTCGGTAGCGCGATCTCAGCACTATCGACTAGTTTAGCCACTTCAATATGACCGACCAGCCCGGAGAAGGTGGCAAAAAACGCCAAAAATTTGCCGATGATAAGAACGGTCGTAATTCTCCCGACCAGCAACGAACTGTACCAGGCAATCACGCCGACCAGCATGCTGACAAGAACCACTGAAATATTTGCAGGGAAACGAATACCGCTATATTTGAACACGGTCTGCGCCATCACCGCCGAGGAACCGGAAATATAAGCGTAGGTTAAGATATACAGCACAAAGCCAAAGGCAATCCCAACGACTATATTCCACTTTTGCCCCAGCAAATCCTGAGTAAACGTATTAAAACTGGCTCCAGCACCATAGTGAAGGTTAACCTCAACCAACATCAGACCGGTTAACAACATCATGATGGCAATAACAATCAGAATGACAGAAGCGCCGGGAAACCATACGCCAGCCATCGCAATAGGAAGAGAAAACATCCCCCCTCCCACAACGGTCGCAATGACAAGCATTGTCCCGCTAATTAATCCGGGGGTACTCTGTCGTTCAATGGCATTAATATCCATAGTAAATGTTCCTGTTGACTATTATTTATAATTACGGCTGTCATTTGTACATCTTCGGATAATGAACGTGTTGAAGTCAGGTTTGCATTTTTATTAGTCAGCAAAGAATCGCCGATACAGTAAAGGCTTCCTGTTCTGTGAAAATAAAAACAAAAAGGCCCCAGTTACCTGGGGCCACGAAAAAATTAAATATAGTCAAAACGCGCGGTGAAGAAGCGTAACTGCTTAGGCTCATAAATGAACTTAAGCCCACGAATATCTTCTTTATGCTGATACAGTTTGATAATACCGTCTGCCACCACATCCATATGTGCATAGGTGTATACGCGGCGTGGGATCGTCAGACGCACCGTTTCCAGTTTAGGACGGTGGTTCTCACCGGTCTCTTTGCTACGACCGGCAGAGATAATACCGCGCTCCATACTGCGAACGCCGGTTTCCACAAAAATACTGGCTGCCAGACTTTGCGCCGGGAACTCATCCTGCGTCAGATGCTCACAGAAACGACGCGCGTCCAGGAACACCGCATGACCGCCGATCGGCTCAACAATGGGTACACCCGCCGCCTTCAGCTTATCGCCCAGGTAGCGAACCTGCTTAACACGGTGCTCAATGTATTCGAACTGCATGGATTCACGCAGACCAATGGCCATGGCCTCCATATCACGGCCCGCAAGGCCGCCGTAGGATGGCATCCCTTCGTAAACCACCACCAGTTCTTTGGCCTCAGAGAACATTTCATCGTCGTTCATGCACAGGAAACCGCCGATATTCACCAGACAGTCTTTTTTGCCGCTCATGGTACAACCATCAGCATAACTGAACATTTCATGCACGATATCTTTGATGCTGGTATTCTCGAACCCTTGCTCCTGCTCTTTAATGAAATAGGCGTTCTCTACGCAACGGGTCGCATCGTAGAACACTTTAATACCATGAGCCTGAGTTAATTCCCTGACGGCGCGCATATTCGCCATAGAAACAGGTTGACCGCCCGCGAGGTTAACCGTGACTGCCAGACAAATATAGGCAATATTTTCTGCGCCTTTTTCATCAATCAGTTTTTGCAGTTTATTAAGATCAATATCACCTTTAAATGCGATATTCAGACCTGCATCGTGCGCTTCATCACGTACGATATCGACAAAGATCGCACCATTTTTTTCCTGGTGATAACGCGTGGTGGTGAAATACATGTTCCCGGCGACATACTGTCCCGGTTTAATTGCCAGTATTGACAGCAGGTTTTCTGCGCCACGCCCCTGGTGAGTAGGCACAATATGTTTAAAACCAAACAGTTCCCGAACTGTTCTTTCCAGGTGATAGAAGTTTTCGCTCCCCGCATAAGCTTCATCACCGATCATCATACCGGCCCACTGTTTATCGCTCATCGCGTTGGTGCCACTGTCTGTCAGCAGGTCGATATAGATATCTTTCGAGTTTAACAGGAAAGTATTGTAACCCGCTTCCTGCATTTTCTGAATGCGCTCATCACGCGAGATCATAGATACAGTTTCAACGCTTTTAATACGGAAGGGTTCTGCCGGATAATTCATTTTGTTTCTCCAGTAAACAGTGATCATGTTCGTATTAATGTGAAGTAAAGCACCCTTATCTCATCAATAGGCCCTGAGGAGATATAACTATTCACCGCCTGAACCAGGGGGTGGAAATAATGTGATGGCACTATGCAAGATTTAATTACTGAAGAAAATAGTCCTCGCACCATTAATCATTTCAAATGATAAAGAAAAGTGTAAATGCACGTGATATAAATCACACGTTCTTTTCTTAGCTTTTCATATTCAACAAGTTATTTACCACGCAGTGAATTGCAACGTCCCTTCAGACACTGTAAAAGCAAGAACGAACTGAAAACATAACTTTCCAGCCCCTTTTCAGCTCACAATCTCTATTTTTGAGAGTGGATATTGTGGGATTACGATCACCCTCCACCGTTAATTTCGTGATTAACATCACTAAAAGCGTAAAGTAATTTGTACAAAACAACGTACTTTCAGAAAACATGATTTACTTCAGAGATCTACTTCACGTTTTTCTGCAATGGTTTTGCAATACCAGATCTGACGCGTGAGACAATTAGCGGGAATGGTTTTTAATGACGTGCAATGTCTATTTTCCGACAATCTTATTTTCTGGAAATATATTTAAAGGTGCCGATTATATTTTATATCCGTCCTGACTTTATTGCTTTTTCCTGATGATGCATACAGTTACTTATCATTGTACGAGCGTGTCGTGACTCTTCCACTCCACAAATCTCTGTACGCTAAATAATCCCACTCTCCGAATAATTTACTATTTCATAACAATCCCTCTTTATCCGACCACCTGACTTTAGAAAAACAAAATAATTAACAAAATAACAACAACCAAAATCCACCTGCGTGAAACCAAAGATCGTCGTTTTATTTTGAATGCCACCGATATCACCAATAAGACGTATTTCAAATGAATGCGCATCGCATTATTTGCGATAAAGGACACAAAATTTAACCACCATTGGCGAAAAAACTTGCTGTTTAACCTAAAACCCTTAACGTAGCGAAAAATTGGTTTATACCAGATTGGTGAGAATGAAAGACAAAAGCTATGTAGATATCATCCGGGAGCGCCTGGAAAGGTGGTTGTCTGAGACAAATCTGGCTGCGGGTTCACGACTTCCTTCAGAGCGGGAACTCTGTGAATTGCTCGATACCCGCAGGATGACGCTGAGACAAGTGTTACTGGAGCTGGAGGTGGCATCCATCATCTTCAGGAAAAATCGTAGCGGCTGGTTTATTGCGCCCAAGCGTTTCATCTATAACCCAAAAGCGCAGTCCAGCTTTAATGCCGAAGCCCGCGCCCAGGGGCGACTTCCGTTTTGGGGGTATCTGGAAGAAGAATTGTGCGAAGCGCCGCCTTCCAGTGTGGTGAAGGCGTTCTCTGAAAATACCAGCAGTTATCTCATCACTGGCTGGTGTGGTCTTGACGGGCATAAGGTTTTTTATCATGAGTCCTACATTGACGCCGACTTCGCCCCTGATTTTGTTAATAAAATCAACAACCAGTCATTTGCCGAAGTCTGGGAAAGAGAATTCAGTCAGTTCCTGAGTATAAAGAGCATGGTATTTAAACCCGTAAAAATACCTGATCAGGCATGCAAAGAGTTGGGTGTTGCACCAAATTCTTTCGTCATTCTGGTCGAAAAACATCGGGCAACACGAGAGAAAAGAGTGGTTCAGGTTGACTTTGAGTACTGGAGACTGGAGTCCGTTGAACTCTATATCAAAGATGAATGAGGGTGAAAATGAAAACAACAGACAGGGTGTGCCTCGCTGAGCGAGCCAGCAATATCCCCCTATATTTGCATGCCTATGCATTTCATTTAAATATGCGGTACGAACGGATTCTGCCAGGTGATCTACTGGATATTGCACATCAGCATCAATTACAGGGTGTGAAGATTCATGTTGAGGATGGTGAAACTCAGGCCTTACAAATGTTGAGTGACCATCAGTTATTTGATTTCAGGAAAAAAGCAGAAGACTACGGTCTGGATGTTAACATTGAAACCAGCGCATCAGATAAAAAAACGCTGGACGATGCGATCAGGATTGCCCGTGCGACAGGCGCTTCATCCGTCCGTTTTTACCCTCGCTATGAGGGGCATCTGCAAGACGTCATGGAAAAGATAGCGTTAGATATACAATATTTATCTCAGTTTGATGATTGCGGCTTAACATTCACAATAGAGCAGCATGAAGATCTGAAAGGAGAAGAACTGGTCAGCTTAGTAAAACAGAGCGGGATGAAGAACCTTTCAATACTTTTTGACTTCGGCAATATGATTAATGCCAATGAAAAGCCGCTCGACGCCCTGAAAGTCATGGCACCGTACATAACGCAAGTGCATGTAAAAGATGCCAAAATCATCCAGGATGGTTCCGGCTGGGCACATGAAGCGTGCCGCTCCGGGCATGGGGATTTACCCATGGAGGCGATGCTGAGAGAATTATTGCTGCTGGGAGAAGACAAGCCGCAGGTAATATCTTTCGGCCTTGAGGAAGAAGTCGATTACTTTGCTCCCGCTTTCCGCTTCGACGATGAGGGAGATAACCCGTGGATCCCCTGGAGAACCGCGAGTTATACACCATTACCTGATGCTGATAAGGTTGATGCGCGCCTTGCTCAGGAATCAGAGCACGCAATAGAACAAATTCACTATGTCAGAAACATATGCAATAAGTTTATTAACGAGAATTAATTTAAATATTATAAATTAATCTAACACAACGATAATTACATCAACTTTCTTATCGCTTTGATATTTATCAATAGCAGATATGGAAGGTTATTCCCTCTATGCTTTTGAGTAAGTGAAGGTATAACTATGTTCATGAACAAGTGGGCACGACTGTGCTTTTTAGTCCTCGGTGGTGGAACAATATTTAAGCTTTCCAGCATGAAGGACGTATTTTACGTCCCGATGCAAAATGACTGGGGTTTAACCAATACACAAATTGGTCTCGGCTTCACTGTATATACTATTATCCAGACAACAGGGCTGTTTCTTTCCCTTTATATTGCTGACCGTTATTCCAAGAAAATACTCTTACCCTTTGGGTTGATTGGCGTTGGACTCTGTGGATTGTATTTATCCACACTGCCTTCATTCACCGGTTATCTGCTCTGTTTTGCGGCAATGGCCTTCTTTGGCGATGTCATTTTCTGGCCCGTATTGTTGAAAGCCGTACGCCTGCTGGGGAAACAGGAAGAACAGGGACGCATGTTTGGTTTCCTGGAAGCCGGCCGTGGTGTTGTGGATGTGATTGTCGCCTCCGGTGCCTTGTTTATTTTTGTGCAGTTCGGCGAAGGTAAAGCAGGTATGCAGGCGGGTCTGCTTTTCTACACGTTAATCACGCTCACCGTCGGTGTTATTACCTATTTCATTGTGGGGGATGATGACAAAGTCACCGCTCGCGATAATAGCAGTGCAAATCTGGAAGTTCTCAAGGGCATCAAACATGTTCTGACCTGCGCTAACGTGTGGCTGGCCGCATTTGGTATCTTCTTTGTGTACGCCGCTTACTGTGGATTAACCTACTTCATCCCTTTCTTAAAGGATATCTATATGTTACCGGTAGCCCTTGTTGGGGCGTACGGTATCATCAACCAGTATGCGTTAAAAATGGTCGGCGGCCCGATTGGCGGATTCCTTGCCGATAAAGTCACTAAATCGCCAACGGTCTACCTGAAATGGACGTTCCTGATCGCGGCGATTGCCATGATCCTCTTCATTCAGTTGCCTCACGAGTCTATGAATGTGTATGTCGGGATGGCGGTGACGTTAGGCTTTGGCGCCATTATCTTCTCCCAGCGCGCGATTTTCTTTGCGCCGATGGATGAGATCGGTATCTCACGCCAGTACAGTGGTTCTGCGATGGCATTTGGTTGCATCATCGGCTACATGCCAGCCATGTTTGCCTACACCCTGTATGGCTCGCTTCTGGATAACTTCAAAGGCATTACCGGCTATAACTATGTCTTCAGCGTGATGGTGGTATTCAGCCTGCTGGGCTTCGTGTGCTCCACTCTTCTGGCCAGAAGGATTAAGCAGCAAAAAATGGCGTTAGAAGCAACGTCAGCATAATTGAGTCATCGATGACTTTTCTTCCCTGAACGTAAAAAAGAAAGTAAGGGTCGTTAGTTTTATGCTTAAAAATGGCAGCCGGGTCATCCTGCTGCCATTTTTCCTCTCAGGAATACGGCGTCGCTTTAGGATTTCAGCGCGGTATTACTGTTCTGATTGCGCCAGACGGGTGTCGCTTTTGTCAGCCAATAGTCCACACTGACATATTTTCCGCCACCGTAGATCAGCAGAACTAACAGCATGATGAAATAAGTGGCAGAGAATTCAATACCGTTATTCAGGATAATCGGATCGCCCAGTTGCGTAATATAGTTATACCGACCGGGGAAGTTTTCCATCAACCACTGGAGAAACGCTGTCATTCGCTGACTGGATTCCATGCTGTTACTGGCGATAGCCAGCCAACCGTGCGACCAGTGAACCATCAGGCTGGCGACGCTCATCACGACGATCATTGGGATGGCGATGATCCGCGTGAAAAGCCCAAGCGTAATACAAATCAACCCCAGCACTTCAGTAGACGTTGCCAGAAATGCCAGCAGCCAGGGAAACGGTAGTCCCAGTCCGCCTTCTGCTGTCGGTTGTGCAAACCAGGCCACCGTGCCGCTAAATCCCATGACCTTGGAGTGTGCGCCAGCAAAAATCACCGGAATTAAAAAAAGGCGGATAAGCAGCAGCGCAATAAAGTCTGCTTTCTTTATTTTTGATATAACGAGCTTGTACCACGAAATTACGTTTATCCACATAGCATCACCCTTTGTATTTTAAAGACAAAAGTTCGTCGTTATTGTTGGTTTCCAGCCACGAGCGCAAAGAAAAATCAGCTAAAAAAAGTGAGGCACTATTTAGCAAGCGTTCGGCTGAAATGATCTGATGATTAATCGCTGACAATAGCTGCACATCAACCTGGCTGAGTCTCTTCTGGTACAGCGCATTATTATGCTTTCGATAGAGCGCAAAATAATTCAGGCGCCCTTCATCCTCATAACAGGGTTCTCCCTCGTGGATCTGAAACGGTAAAGCCACCATCTTCAGCGTGGGATTTCGCACCACATCCACATCGCCTGTCTGTACCAACCGTAACGACGTTTTCTGAGGAGGTGGAACGTGACTGTCATCGATCTCCACGGCGTACATCAGCCATTCATATTCGATCAGCGCCAAATCATGAGGCGACAACTGACGTTGCTGACGCATAAAAAGCAGCAACTCTGTCGCCACCTGATGAAATTCCGGTTGGCTGGCCTGATGCTGATGGAGAAAAGCATCCGTCAGATCCTGAATATCTGCGTCTTTGATGCGCTGGCAAAATAAAGGAAAAACGCGTTGCAACACGCCGCCAATATTTTCTCTGACGATTTTCCGGTACAGCAACATACCGCGAGAACAGGTTTCGCCCGACGTTGTTCTGGCCCGAAGTTGCGCCGAAAACGTTGTCTCCATCTCGACCAATAATGCAGGTACTAAATAATGTGTCGTCACAGGCACTCGCTTTTATAAAAGGTATTCCCTAATTTGCGTTAATTCCGCGCATAACGTCTCCAGTGCTGGTACGTTGTTATCACGTTCCAGCAGCAAAGGTCTCGCGCCATGAAACTGCACGGTCTGTTTTGCCAGAGCTAATACATCCTCCAGTACTGGCATTCCGTGGGTATCGAGGCGGAACTCCTCATACTCCAGATGACCTGCGATGTGGTAATAGATAATCGACGACGACGGAATGCTGCGAATATACTCAAAGGCATCAAACCCATGATTACAGGCATTCACAAAGACATTATTAATGTCCAGCAGCATTCCACAACCGCTCAGGTTGAGCAGCTCGCCCCAAAATTCCGCCTCCGGCATTTCACCTGCGTAGCGGTGATAGGTGGAGATATTTTCAAGAACCAACTGCCGCCCCGTCATATTTTGTACCTGATCAATACGTGCGGCTAAATAAGGCAACACATCGGTAAAACCGGGTACAGGCAGCAAGTCGTAAAGATACCCCTGGCGATCGCGGGAAAAACATAAATGGTCGCTGTAAATATCAATGTGGTATTCGTCGAGAAAACGGCGAACATCATTAATATATTCTTCATTTAATGGGCAACTATCGCCAATGGATAAACTCAGTCCGTGCGCAATTAACGGATATTTTTTACTGATGTCTGCTAACTGTTCTTTCCTCGCACCGCCGATATTCATCCAGTTATCTGGGGCCAGTTCGAGAAAGTCGATATCCTGACGGCGGGGTTGTTGCAGCAGTGCCGTAATATGCTCGCCGCGCAGCCCGATTCCTGCCCCCTCTGAGGTTATTTCCCGCATACGCCACTAACACATTTTTCGGCACTCGCCAGCTGGGAGGATTCGGATTCAGGCTTATTTATGCCTTCCCCCGTCAGGCCACATTTACCGTCTCTGGCGCGCACCAGTTGATCCTGAGGGTCATGCTTTAGCGCGGCCTGACTATAGATTTTCTCCGTACCGCATTTACCACTGGCACATTTACCGCTACTGGTCGGCGCTTTATTCTGCACCTGACTGGCGCTGCCGCTCGCCTCTGTTGCACTGGCGGGGTTAACCATTCCAGCGGTCATCAGGGAACCCACGACGATTGAAAGGACAATATCTTTTTTCATCGGTTATTCCTTCGCATTGGTTAATGAAATCGGGAAACAGGAGAGATCGCGACTGCTATAGACCGGACCGTGGTAATACTGTTTCACAATGTCGATGGACTGATCTTTGAGACGCAACCCTTTGCCCATAAAGTGATTTAGCACCAGCACTTTGGGATTGATTTCAGCTGCCACCTTGCCCACCACATCCGGGGCGGCATGAATAAATTTCGATGTTTCGTCAGTATCTTCATCAATGGCTAACGGCATCACCAGCATGTCTGCGCCTTTGGCAAAGCGGGCAAACGCTTTATTACTGCCATTCTGATCGGCTGACACAACAATAGTGCCTTTCGCCGTTTCAATACGGAACGCCAGGCAAGGAACATCGCCGTGAGGAATACCCAGCGCGGTCACTTTCATTTCATCGTCCTGATACACCAATTGTGGGTCAGTGGCGGTGTAATTAATATCTTTAATGTGACTCGCAAGTTGTAAACCATCTGTCGCGTTATACAACCCATTCAGATAGGAATAAGCGCCATTTTCTTTTTTAAAGAGCGCATTAAAATATTGCGTCATTGACGGGAATACGCCGCCACTTTCTGGCCCCGCAAGGTTAATGGTCTCCTTCTCCTTCAGGAAATAGCCGCCTTTTAAAATCGGTGCCAGATCCGAGACATGGTCAGTGTGGAAATGGCTGATGGCAATGAGTTTTAAATCCTCCAGACGGGCGCCCGATTGGCCAAAACGTAAAAAAATACCGCCACCAGCATCAATAAGAATGGCCGACTTCCCATTTAGCCAAATAACCTCTCCCGATGAAGCACGCTGATCGTCTGTAATCGGTCCGCCAGTACCCAGCGTTTGCAGAGTGAAATCCTTATTTTCGCACTGCAACCCGGCAGCCAACACATTGACAGAAAAAAACAGCGAAAGTGTCAGCAATGACGCTTTTCTTAAATACATTAATTTTTTATTTCCTTCCATATATATTGAACCCTGTGTATTAGGTGCTGAAATTTCTATTCCTGCCAGACAGTTAAAAATGTAAAGGAAATGTAATTCAAGTTTTAAATATGATGAAATCCATAATTTAACTTATCGATATCTGTTTTCTTGATAAGCAATGCCGTATGCAATGACTTCGGGAATAACTTGTATTAATTCACATTGTTACCCCAAATAACATTTAAAAAAGTAAGGGTTAATTTCGTAAATCATGAGCACGATAAAAAAGAAAATAAGCAAGAATAGCTAAAAATCAATTTAACGATAAAAGTGTTTTACTAAACCTGGCTACCCGATAAGCAATAATATTTACCTCGATAAAACACATTTTTACTCTGGGTTATATGCTTAACGAAGCGACACTATTGTACGCCTGGAGAAAAAATGAACGTCATACCCAGATTAGGATTATCCATAAAGCAATTACTATTACCCTTCGCCGCAATAACCACTGCCAGTATGCTCAGTCCTTCCGTAAGTGCGGAGTCGCTACAGGAACAACAGCGGCGTTACCAGCAGGCGTGGCAGCACGCTAACGGTCCTCTGGTACAAACACCACCCGACCGGCTTGCCGCATTTCTGGATAAACAGGCCAGCAATCCTCCCGGAGCTTACGATACGTTAAGCGCAAGAGAGGGACTGGCGGCGCTGACCAAAGCGAACGTCACCACGTCCGACCCGATGGCAGCGGTGCTCAATGCTGAAGTGGATACCGGCGAACGGCGCATTCCGGTTCGTATTTACCGCCCCACGTTGCAGGGAAAACAGGATGTGTTGCTCTTTATTCATGGCGGCGGTCATCTGAGTGGCTCGGTGGAGGTGTGATCTTACCCGCGAATAGTGGACACGCGACTAAGTGAGTAAACTCTCAATCAGAGGTGACTCATGACAAAACCAGT